>JBHEMQ010000019.1:36363-36629 GCA_046262475.1 Candidatus Velthaea sp. | reverse complement strand
GAGCAGTTCCGCGACGGCTTGACGAGCCGCCGCAGCGTGACCGAAGCGATCGCCGATGCGGGCTTCGGTTCATCGAGCCGCGCGTACGAGACGACGGCGACGGTGCTCGGCATGCAGCCCTCGGCATACCGCGCGGGCGGACGCGGCATGCGTATCCGTTTCGCCGCCGCGCCGGGCGCGCTGGGGTGGATCGCCATCGCGGCCACCGAGCGCGGCATCGCCGCGATCGAGCTCGGCGCGGCGCGCGACGAAGTCTGCGAGCGGCT
>JBHEMQ010000019.1:25894-36353 GCA_046262475.1 Candidatus Velthaea sp. | reverse complement strand
TTTCCACGCCGCGGAGCTGCACGAAGACGAAGTCGTGCTGGGCGGCGCGCTGCGGGCGGTGCTCGGCCACGTGAATTGTCCGCCGGCCGCACTGCGGTTGCCGCTCGACGTGCAGGGCACGGCGTTTCAGCACCGCGTTTGGCGCGCGTGCGGTCGTGTGGTGCGCGCGCGGTGACGGCGCTTGCGGGCGCACTGTCAGATGTTGAAGCGGAGACGCTGGAAGAGGCGCTGTTTGCGGACGGGTATGCGCACGTGCCCGCGGTGCTGCCGGCCGATGCGTGCGCGCGCACGCGCGGGCTCTACGAGGACGACCGTCTTTTCCGGTCGCGCGTGGTCATGGAACGCCATAATTTCGGCCGCGGCGAATACCGGTATTTCGCATATCCGCTGCCGCCGGAAATCGCCGAGTTGCGTGCCGAAGCGTATGCGCTGCTCGCGCCAATCGCAAACCGCTGGATGGAGCGGCTCGGCAGCCGCGAGCGCTTCCCGCTCGGCTTGCAAGAGATGCTGGCGCTGTGCGCGGGCAACGCGCAGGCGCGCCCTACGGCGTTGCTGCTGAAGTATGGCCCCGGCGATTTCAATTGTCTGCATCAAGATCTGTACGGCGCCATCGCGTTTCCGCTGCAGATGACGTTGTTCTTGAACGAACCGGGCAGCGATTACACCGGCGGCGAGTTCGTGCTGGCCGAACAACGGCCGCGCATGCAGACCCGCGTCGAAGTGCTGACGCCGCGGCGCGGCGACCTCGTCGTCTTTGCGAACCGCTATCGCCCCGTGCAGGGAACCCGCGGCACGTACCGCGCAGGCGTGCGGCACGGCGTCAGCCGCATCCGTTCCGGCGAGCGCTACACGCTGGGCATCATCTTTCACGACGCGCAGTAAATTTCATGAATTAGCGGCGACGACGACGCGGAACGGAGACCGCCCGTGCGCTCCGAATGTCGCGGATATGAGATTGCATCACATCATCGCCGGTGCGAGTGCGCTCGTACTCGCGGCAGCGGCGGCTGAATCGGCGGCGCCCGAGCGGCTGCAAATTCGCGGGACCATTACGTCGTTTACTGCGGAGCGCGTCGTCGTGCAGACGGCGAAGGGGCCCATCACCGTCGGAATGACGCCGAAGACCATCGTCGTCGGCGCGACGCCCGGCCATATGTCGGACATCGTTCCCGGAGCGTTTCTCGGCATTGCGAATGCACCCGGCAAATCCGGAGCGGAGGCGCTCGAGGTCTCGGTGTTCGACGAGAAATTGCGCGGCGTCGGCGAGGGCGACGGCCCGTGGCAAGCACCGGAGCATCGCACGTCGGCGATGACGAACGGCACCGTTGCGCCCGCTACGCACGCCGCGATGACGAACGGCACGGTCGAAAAAGCCGGCGGCAACGGCGCGAAGACGATCACCGTCGCCTATAAGGGCGGATCAAAGAAGATCGTGGTGCCCGCGAACGCGCCCATCGTCCACGTCGCCCCCGGCTCAGCGACACTGCTGAAGCGGAAAGCCAGCGTCTTCATGTCCGCGGCCAAACACGCGGGCGCCGTTACCGCCAATTTCATCGTCGTCGGGGAACACGGCACGGTCGTCCCGCTCTAGCTCCGCCGCGGCGGGCGGGGCCGCGTCGGCGTGCGCGGCCGGCGAATTGCTGTATGAGGGTCGTTTTTTACGCGGCTGGGGCCTCGGAGGTGGGCATCGCAGGGCGCTTCGCGCGGGACGGCCGGTTGTCCGCCGGCAGTCCGGAGCGCCGCCGTCATGACGCGGACATACGCTAGCAAACTGGTGGCCCTAGCATCGTGCGATGGACGGAATGCAGTGGATGGCGAGCGCGATGCACGCGGCGCGCTCGCGGCTCGAAGTCGCGACGCACAACCTCGCAAACGTATCGAGTGACGGCTACCGGCGGTTCAGCGCGACGCTTGCGCTCACGCCGCGCGGGCTCGTCGCCGCACAAACGCAGAGTTACGAGCAGGGCGCGATCCGCCACACCGGGCGCGCCCTCGACTTCGCGATTCTCGGGGAGGGCGCGTTTCACACCGGCGACGAGCGGACGCGCAACGGCGCGTTCGTCATCGATCGAGCCGGCTACCTTGCGGACGACCGCGGCCGCCGCGTGATCGGCACGCGAGGTGCGATTCACATGAATGAGACAAGCTCGATCGGCGACGACGGCCTCGTGCATGACGGCATGCGCGTCGTCAACCGGATCGCGCTGCCCGCGGGTTCGCGCCTGCAGCGCGGTTCGCTCGAGACGAGCAACGTCAACGCGGTCGGCGAGACGCTCGAAATCTTGACCGCGCAGCGGGCGTTCGAAACGGCGCAGAAGGTTCTCGTCGCAATCGACGACGCTCGCCAGAAATCGGCCAATGACGTTGCGAGGCTCAAGTGAACCGCGCCATGTTCGCGGCGGCATCCGGCATGGCCGCGCAACAAACGAACCTCGAAATTATCGCCGACAATCTCGCGAACGCCGACGTCGCCGGCTTCAAAGGTGCGGCCGCGTCGTTTGCGGCCGTCGCGGCGGGCGGATCGCTGGGCCTCGGCACGACCACGCTCGGGCGTCATACGGTATTCGAGCAGGGCAAATTGATGAAGAGCGGCGGCCCGTTCGATCTCGCGATCGACGGCACGGGCTTCTTTCATGTCCTCAAGGGCAAGAATCACGCCTTTACTCGCGCGGGTGAGTTCCATCGCGCCCCGGATGGGTCGCTGCAGAATGCGGCGGGCTGGAGGCTCGCTGGCATACGAGTTCCGGCCGACGCGCTGAACGGCGTCGTTGAAAGCAACGGCGGCATCTTCGTCGACACTGCCTCGCGTTCGCACCAGCCTGCGGGCAGAATCCGGCTCGCCGCGTTCGCATCACCCGAAGCGCTGCGCGCACTCGGCGGCGCCCTCTTCACCGCAACCGACGCCTCCGGGCCGCCGCGCACCTTCGACGCGGGCGGTGAGGGCGGGCCCAGCATTGTCTTCGGGATGCTCGAGAAATCGAACGTGTCGATCGTCGAGTCGATGATGCAAATCCTCACCGCGCAGCGCGCGTACGAGGCAAATGCGAAAGGAGTGCAAGCCGCGGATGAGATGCTGCGCATTGCCAACAACCTCCACCGCGGGTGATTCGACGGGCGCTGCCGGCCGTGCAGCGGTCGAGGCGGCGCTGCAAGCCGTGGTCTTCGCGGAAGTTCTCAAACCACTGAGTTCTGCGTTCGGACCACTTGGCGATGTGGTCACCGGAACGCTCGCGCAGAGTATCGTTCCGAGACCGCGGCGGTGAACGATCGCGAAGAGCAGATCCGGCGCCTGCTGCCGCTCGTTCGCAAGATCGCACGCCGCATCGCGCGCGTTGTGGGCGGTAGTGACATTGACGACCTCGTCGGCGACGGCAGCGTCGGTCTCATTCGCGCCGTCGATTCGTTCGATCCACGCTACGGCCTGACGCTCGAGCAGTACGCGCGACGCGTCATCGCCGGTGCGATGCTCAACGGTGTGCGCCGCCTTGACCCCGTCAGCGAACGGGTGCGGCGCACGATCCGCATCGCGGAACGGGAGCGGTATGCGCTGGCCAGCGAACGCGGGGTGCTGCCGCCGCTTGCTGAGATGGAAGAGCGCGTGCCCGGTCTGCGTCGCGCGCGCACCGAGGCGCATCGCGGCACGCCGCTTTCGATCGATGCGCCGTTGCCCAGCGGCGAACGGCTCGATCTTCCCGACCATGCCGACCCGCAGGCGGTGGTAACGGCGGATGCAGACCGCGAACACATCCGCACCGCAGTCGCAGCGCTTCCGCCGCGCCAGCGCCGGCTCATCGTCGAACACTACTTCGCGGAACGTTCGTTGCGCACGCTGAGCGGCGAAATGCGCGTTTCGCCGCAGCGGGTGTCGCAATTGCACCTGCTCGCGATCGGCCGCCTCCGGCGCGATCTCGTGCCGTCATGAACGACGCGCTGGCTGCGCAGCGCGCGGGCCTCGACCCGTTCGTCTTCGCGGCCATCGCCGAAGTGCGCGGCGACGTGGACGCACCGGATCTCCTGCCGGCGCTCCCGAGCGATCATCCCGCGTGGCAGCGCGACGTCGTCTCGATTTCCTCGCGGGCGCGCGCGCTGATCGCGCGCATACAGCCGGCCGTCGTGCGCGTCTTGACCTATTGGGATCATCGCCTGCGCGACATTGCGTTGGGATCACGGCGGTTCGGCGTCGACGCCAGCGGCTGCTATCGCCTGCGCTAACCTGCGACGGCGCCGCCGCGAAAAGGCGCCGATTTATACCGCAGCGGGAGGAGGGTGCGCGCTGCCTCGCCTATCCCGCAAGAGGAGGCGCGATGCGGTTACGCTCTTGCCGGCTCGTCGTTGTGTCATGTCTCGGCGCCGCGATGCTGGCCGGCTGCAACGATGTGGACGTGCAGAGCGTGCGCGACTTTGCGAAGTCGACGGTCGAAGCCCGCGCGACGCTCCAGGATCTCGCTGCGGACTATGCCGGTACGTGTCTGCGCGACCGGGAGTACGCCGCGCGCAGCACCGCCGATTTGCGCGACGATCCGCTGCCGGGTGCCGCCTCGCCGGCCGCAGCGGCGGCGCCGAGCGGTTTCGCCGCGTCGCCCGACTGCGCCGACGCGGTTGCGCGCTCGCGTGAATGGTCCGCGCGCAACGACATCGTGATCGATTACGTCCGTTCGCTCGGTGCGATCGCCGGGGTCACCGGCAAACCCGAAGGAGTCACCGAACTCGCGGCATCGCTGCACGATGCGGGCGTGCTGCCGAAAGCGCCGTTCGACGATCTGGCGACCGGTATCGTCCAATCGCTCTTTGCCCGTCGCGAACGCGACCTGATCGGCCGGTTCGTGACGCGGGCGGACGTGCCGCTGCACGGAGCCGTCGCGTCGCTGAAGCGCATGGCGACGGACTATTACAGCAAGCTGCTCGACGCCGAGCGCAACGATTTGAATGGAATGTACCGGCGCACGATCCGCGCCGAAACCGAGATGTCCGACGCCGGAGCGCGGCGGCTGGACATCTTCGCGCAACGCATCGAGTGGGCGCGGCGGCGCGACGGTATCGACGCGCGGCAAGCAGCGGTTGTGCGCTATCGCGACGCGCTCGACGTCATCGTCGAGGCGAACGACCGCCTGAAGGCCGCCGGCTCGCGCGCGCCTCAACTCGCCGAGGTCTGCCGGGCGCTGTACATGCGCTTTTCCGACGACGTGGTGGCTGTCGCGAAAGCGGTGAGGTAAGAACGCGATGGTCGGAACGACGCTCACCGCGGACCAACTGCGTACCATCGGTGCGCGACTCATCGACTACGCAGCGAGCATCGATCGCTTCCTCGGCACGCATCCACAGATCAGCGATACGGACTTCGAGAAGCTCGACGATGCCGAGAGCGACCTCAACGATCTCGGGAAGAACCTCGTGAAAACGGCCGCGAATATCGCGTTCGCGGATGCGGCGCAGACCTTCACGAATCTCGCCGCCGTGACCGATGACGCGCAGGTTGCGGCGCGGCAGCTTGTCGCCGATGAAACGCGCATCACTAAAGCTTGCAAAGTGGGCACCGCCATGATACGCATTGCCACCTCGTTGAATAGTCTCAATCCGGCCGAGGTCGTAACGGCGATTTCCAACTTGCGCCACGCCGTAACGGAAGGGTAGCTGCAATGAAGGCGCTGGTGCTGAGCGGCGGCGGTGCGCGCGGAGCGTACGAAGCGGGGGTCATCGCCGGGCTTCACGCCGCGGGCGAAACATTCGACATCGTGTGCGGCACGTCGATCGGCGCCATCAATGGATCGTTCGTCGCGCAAGACAAGTTCGACCAGCTCGACCGCGTGTGGCACACCATCGGCTCGAGAGGCGTGATCACGCTCCTGCCGCAGGTTCAGAAATTGCGGAGTATCGTCGCGGAGATCGTTGGTGCAGGACACGATCCAATTTTCAAGCGCGCCGCGGACGTCATGACTCTCATCCACGATCTTGCGAGCTTCGGCCCGCCCTCGCATATTCTCGCCTTGGTGGGCGCCCTGGAATCGGAACCGATCGCGAACATTCTCAGCGGCAATCTCGTGCTAAACGATCTAAAGCGCACGCTCGTGGTTTCCACCACCAACCTCACGCGCAGCACCTCCGATACGTTCTACCATTTCCCGGACAAGGCGGCGGAGGAGAAATTCGTGCACGAGCAGACGAACGCGTACGCGCTGACGGAGGAGAACTTCATCGACGCGGTGCGCGCGTCGGCGTCCATTCCCGGAGCGTTTTCACCGGTATGCATCGCGGTCGGCGAAAAGGGCGACAGTTGTCACTACGTCGATGGCGGCGTCGCGAACAACACGCCGATCGGTCAAGCGATCAATGCCGGCGCGACCGACGTTACCGTCATCTTCATGGATCCCGACGACGGACAGCCGGCAGATCAACCGATCGCGAACCTCGCGCAAATCGGCATGGCCTGCTTCTCAGTGATGCAGCAGAAGATTCTCGCATCCGACCTGCGCACGGCCCAGAGCGTCAACCAAACGGCGAAGGCGGCGGGCTCAAATAAACGCGTGATCAAGATCCGCACGGTGCGCCCAGCAACCCCAATGGCCATGACCGTGCTGCAGTTTGACAACCAGCCGCTGCTCGACGCGGCCTACCAAATCGGACTGCAAGACGCCGCCCATAACCTGACAATCGTCGCCGAGTAGCCGCGCGTTGCGTGTCCGCCGCGTCAGCGCGCGGGCCGGTCCGAATCAAACAGATCTATGTAAGAGTCGAAACGGAACCGCCGATTGCGCGCTTGCCCTGTGACCTCCCGTAAAATACCGATTTTTTCGAGTCGAGGGCGGCTCGCTGCATGTGTCAAGCTGCCTTTAGTATAGGCGGCCCTAGTCCCCCATATGTCGGCCTGCCTTAATTTGCGGAAACTTTCCGGGGTTCGCTCGCCTTGTAGCGGGGCTCGCTCGTCGCGCAGCGCCTGCAGGTTGATCGGCGCATCGAAGAGCGCGAACACCGCTTCGCGTGCCGTGCGGGCGCGCTCGGGGGGACCGCCGCCGTACGTCGCGTTCGCGTGGAGCGATGGCCGACCACCGGTAATGAGCGCTATGCCAAGTGTTCACGGCCGCGGTTTCGGCACTTGACGATACCAGTCGCAGCGAACACAACGAAATTCGCCAAGCAGACGAGGCCCGGTAGTAACGTCCACCAACGATGCCGCACGAGAACGAGCGTCGCGAGCCGGCGACGAACGACGAAGCCGTAAGAATCTTCACGCTCGCCACCTACCGCTCGTCGCTAACCGGAGCGTGAACAGCCGCCCGCAGCGGTTCCAAATTCGCCACGAGGCCTTCGATCAAACGGGTCACCGCTTCAGCGCCGCGGGCCGACGCGGTCAGTACGTCGGCGTGCGAGGTTTTGCCGCCGTCGTGCACGTTCGTGATCAAGCTGAAGGCGACGACCTCCAAGCCGAGCGCGCGCGCTGCGATCGTTTCGAGCACCGTGGACATGCCGACCGCGTCCGCGCCGAGCGTGCGCAGGTAGTTCGCCTCGGCGGGCGTTTCGTACGCGGGGCCGCGCAAGCCGGCGTAGACGCCGGTCTGCATCGGGATCGAAAACTCGCGAGCCATGTGCCGCGCCAGCGCACGCAGCCCGGGCGCGTACGCATCGCCCATGTCCGTAAACCGGTCGTTCAGCTCGAACGGCAGGCTCGGGCCGATCAGCGGACTGGTACCCGTCAAATTGAGGTGGTCCGTCAATAGCATGATGTCGCCGGCCGCAAAGTCGCGGTTGATGCCACCGGCCGCATTCGTCAGCACGACGGTGCGTGCGCCGGCCGCTGCGGCGACCGCGATCGGGTAGACGACTTCGAGCGGCGTGCGCCCTTCGTATAAATGGAAGCGGCCGGAAAACGCGAGCGCGCGCCGCCCGTGCAGCGTCCCGGCAAACGCTTCGCCCGCATGGCCCGGCACCGTCGGTTCGGGCATGCCGTCGATCTTCTTGTAGGGAATCGCGCGCCCGTCCATGCGGTCGCGCAGCACGCCGCCGAAGCCGGAGCCGAGCACGACCGCGCAGTCGATTGCACCGCCCGCGCGCGCGCGCACGAGTTCCGCCGCCGCGTCGAGATGTTTCTTTTTCACGACGCCGGCGCGCGCGCCGGTTCGAGCAGGTTCTCGCCCGTCATCGCCGCCGGAACCTCGAGCCCCAGCAACGGCAAAAGCGTCGGCGCGACGTCGCCCAGCTTGCCCGGAGATGGGAATTGCCCGAGCGCCGCATCGCTCACGAGCACGAACGGCACGGGATTGGTCGTGTGCGCCGTCAACGGGTTGCCTTCCGGATCCATCTTTTCTTCGGCGTTGCCGTGGTCGGCCGTGATCGCCAGAATGCCGCCCGCGTCGCGCACGGCATGTTCGAGCCGGCCGATGCACACGTCGAGCGTTTCGAGGCCCGAGATCGTCGGCTCCCACATCCCGGTATGACCCACCATGTCGGCGTTGGCGTAGTTCATCACGATCAGATCGTGACGGTGGTGCTGCAGATCCTCGAGCGCGGCGTTGGTTATGTCGGCCGCCGACATTTCCGGCGCGAGGTCGTAGGTAGCTACGCTGCGGTTCGAGGGAACGAGCACGCGGTCTTCCAGCGGGAACACTTCTTCGCGCCCGCCGTTGAAAAAATAGGTGACATGCGCGTACTTTTCGGTTTCTGCGAGCCGCAGTTGGCTGAGGCCGGCGCGGGCGGCAACCTCGCCGAACGTGTCGGTCTGCGGCCGCGGTCCGAACATCACCGGGTTCGGAAAGTCTTCTTCGTATTTCGTCATCGTGGCGAAGATGAAGCGCTCGAATTGCCGCACCGCGAAATGCTTGAAGCCCGGATCGGTGAAAGCGAGCGTGAGCTGGCGCGCGCGGTCGGGCCGGAAGTTGAAAAAGATCACCGCATCGCCGTCGCGCACCGGACGCGGCGGATCGACGATCGTCGGGATCACGAATTCGTCGTTTTCGTTGCGTGCATAGGCCGCGGTGAGCGCCTCGGTGGCGGTCGCCGCGTGATAGGGCGCGTCGCCCCGCACCAGCGCCGCGTACGCTTTCTCAGTGCGATCCCAGCGCTTATCGCGGTCCATGCCGTAGTAGCGTCCGCCGACCGTGGCGATGGCGCCGGCGCGGGCGTGCGCGGCGAGAAACGCCTCGAGCCGGTCGATGTAGGTGTGGGCGGAGCGCGGCGGCACGTCGCGTCCGTCGAGGAAGGCGTCGATCGCGAGCCGTACGCCGGCCTTCAGCGCCGCCTCGATGAGCGCTTCGAGGTGGTCCTGGGAACTGTGCACTTTGCCGTCCGAGAGTAGTCCCATCAGATGCAGCGTGCCGCCGGTTTGGCGAACGTGATCGAGCACCTGCGCGAGCACCGGATTCTTCGCGAACGTTCCTTCGGCAACATCCGCGTCGATCACGACGATGCCTTGCGACACGGTGCGCCCGCTGCCGATGTTGATGTGGCCCACTTCGCTGTTGCCCATGATGCCTTTGGGCAGGCCCACGGCCTCGCCGCTCGCCTCGAGTTTCGTCCACGGATACGTGTCGAGAATGCGGCGCCAATTCGGCAGGTCGGCGGCGGCGATGGCGTTGCCGTGCGTTTCCGCGCGGCAGCCCCAGCCGTCGAGGATGGCGAGCACGAACGGCCGGCGACGGGTCACGTGCGCGCCGTCTTGCGCGCGTTGCGCACCAGCGCCGTGAACGACGACGGATCCAGGCTCGCGCCGCCGACGAGCGCACCGTCAATATGGCGCTGCGCGACGAGCCCGGCGATGTTGTCGGGTTTCACGCTGCCGCCGTAGAGAATGCGTGTGTGTTCGAGGCCGGTGACGCAGGCCCGGATCTGGCCCATCACGGCGTCGGCATCTTCCGGCCGGTCGACGTTGCCCGTCCCGATCGCCCAGATCGGCTCGTACGCGACGACGCAACGCGCGACTTCGCGCGGCGCGATTCCCTCGAAGGCCGCTTGCGTCTGCGCGATGACGCGTTCGCGCGCGAGCCCGGCCGCGTGTTCTTCGGCCGTTTCGCCGACGGCCACGATCGGCGTGAGTCCGTGCGCGAGCGCCGCTCCGACTTTTTTGTTGATGGAGACGTCGACTTCCGCGCACGCCGTGCGGCGCTCGGAATGGCCGAGGATCACCCAACGCGCGCCGCACTCGAGCAGCATCGGCGGCGAAACTTCGCCCGTATACGGTCCCGAATCGGCCCAGTGCATCGTCTGCGCCGCCAAGCCGATTCCCGTACCGGCCAGCGCTGCGCTCGTCGCGGCAAGCGCGGTGAACGCCGGCGCGACGACCGCGTCGGCATGTGCGAGATCGGGAGCGAGCGCACGCACCGCATCCACGAATGCGACGGCTTCCGCCGCCGTTTTGTGCATCTTCCAGTTACCGACGACGAGTGTTTTCATCGCTCGAGCGCCGCTACGCCGGCGCGAGCGACTCCTTCGCGAAGATCCGCGACGCGGTCGCGGTCGAAGAGGACAAGCG
>JBHEMQ010000019.1:0-25884 GCA_046262475.1 Candidatus Velthaea sp. | reverse complement strand
CCCCGCCGCCCGTCGAAACGTGCGTCATCGCGTCGGCGAATCCGAGCATGTGCGCGGCGGCCGCGGCATCGCCGCCGCCGACGACGCTCACGGCCCCGGCCCGCGTGGCCGCGGCAATTGCCTCGCCGACGATGCGCGTGCCGTTTTGATACGCCGGTTTCTCATAGACGCCCATCGGTCCGTTGAAGACGATTGTCGTCGCGCCGCGCAGGACCGCCGCATACGCCTCGGCGGTTTTCGGCCCAATGTCGAGTATCAGGCGCGCACCGACGGCACCGAGTTCCACGGTAGTCGCGCTGGCGTCGGCATCGAACGCGTCCGCCACGACGCAATCCGCGGGCAGATGGAGCGCGACGCCGCGCTCGGCGGCGTGGGCGATGATCGCGGTCGCGGGCGCAAGGTTGGGATCGCGCAGCGACCCCCCGACATCGACGCCCTGAGCGGCAAGGAACGTGTTCGCCATGCCTCCGCCGATCACGAAGGCGTCGACGCGCGTGAGGAGATGCTCGAACACGCCGACTTTGTCCGTCACTTTGGCGCCGCCGATCGCGCACACGAACGGCTTGACGGGATGCTCCGTCAGCCGCGTGAGTGCCGCGAGCTCCGCTTCCATCAACAAACCCGCGTACGCCGGAAGCATTGCGGCGATGCCGGCGGTCGACGCGTGCGCGCGATGCGCCGTGCCGAACGCATCGTTCACATAGAGATCGCCGCTGGCGGCCAGTTCGCGCGCAAACAGCGGATCGTTCGCTTCCTCTTCGGCGTGGAAGCGGACGTTCTCGAAGACGATGATGCCGCCGTCCGCCAGCGCGTGCGACGCATCGACGCAAGCCTCGCCGATGCAGTCGTCTTCGAAGCCCGCGGGCAGACCGAGCAGTTCGCCCAGACGCACCGCGACGGGCCGCAAGGAATATTTCGGTTCGCGTTTGCCGTCCGGCCGGCCCAGGTGCGAGAGTACCACCACCTTCGCGCCGCGTTCGCACAATGCGTTCAGCGTCGGCAGCGCCGCGCGCAGACGCGTCTCGTCGCCGACGGTGCCGTCTTTCATCGGCACGTTGAGATCCTCGCGCACGACGACGCGCTTGCCGCGCACCTCGGGAAGGTCGCTCAGCGTACGAAAGTGCATTTCAGGAATGCAACGCCGCCGCTGCGAACGCGGCGGCGCGTGCGGGCCGGTTTTGCGCCGGCACTCCTAAACGGCGGACGGCGTCTTCGCGAGGATCATGTGGGCGACGTCGGCGAGCCGGCACGAGTAGCCCCACTCGTTGTCGTACCACGCCGCGATCTGGATCAGGTCGCCGTTCGCATTGGTGAGCTTGCCGTCGATGATGGAACTATTTTGATTTTGCTTGAAATCGCTGGACACCAGTTCCTCGTCGGTGTACTGCATGATTCCCTTGAGCGGACCGTCCGCCGCACGGCGCAAGATACCGTTGAGTTCGTCGCGCGTGGTCGCCTTCTTCACGACGGCGACCAGATAGACCATCGATACCGTGGGCGTGGGAACGCGCAGCGCAAAGCCGTCGAAGGTGCCCTGCACTTCCGGGATCGTCAAGTACAGCGCCTTGGCCGCGCCCGTCGAAGTCGGGATGATGTTCGTCGCGGCGTTGCGTGCACGGCGCAGATCCTTATGCGGTGCATCGAGAATGTTTTGATCGTTCGTGTACGAGTGGATCGTCGACATGAACGCCTTCACCCAGCCCAGTTCATCGACGATCGGCTTCACGGCTGTCGCCAGGCAATTGGTCGTGCACGACGCGTTGGAGACGATGTGATGCTTCTCGGGGTCGTAGCTGCGGTCGTTGACGCCGAGTACGAGCGTGATGTCCTCGCCCTTGGCGGGCGCCGAAATCAAAACTTTCTTCGCGCCGCCGCCATCGATGTGCGCGCGGGCCTTCGCGGCGTCGGTGAAGATGCCGGTCGATTCGACGACGACATCGACGCCGAGATCCTTCCACGGCAGTTTGCCCGGATCGCGCTCCGCAAGCACCTTGATCGTTTTCCCGTCGATCGTGATGCCGTCGCCGCTCGCCCCGACATCGCCGGCGTAGGTGCCGTAATTCGAGTCGTATTTGAAGAGGTGCGCGCATTCGGCGGCGCTGGTGAGATCGTTGACGGCGGCGATTTCGACGTCCGGATACCGTTCGAGCAGAGCTTTGGTGAAGTTGCGGCCGATCCGGCCGAACCCGTTGATACCTATCCGCATAGCCCGGAAGCGTTACCCTCGCGCGCTCGCGGACCCCTTTCGAGCGGGCTCGCGCAGACGCCGGACGAGGCGCAGCAGCGCGGCGATCCGGCCGTTGAGGGTCGCTTTGCCGACGGGTGGATGGCAGCGCCGCCCGAGTTCCGCCAGCGTTTCATCCGGATGCGCCAAGCGCAGCTGCGCCGCTTCACGCAGCGCCGGCGAGAGGTTGCGCAATCCGTACGCATCGGCGAGGAATACGATGGCATCGCACTGCACGGCGGCCGCGCCGGCCGCCCGCACCAGGTTCGCGGCCTCGGTATTGACGAGCCGGTGAATGCGATTCTTGGTTTCCTTCATCGCGCGAACATCTTCGAGATGCAGCACGGCGCCGTAGGCGCCGATGGCCGAAAGCACGGCCACGATGGCGTCGAGTCCCTTGAGATACACGACGCTGCGTGCTTTGCGAAGCGTGATTTTCGCCTCGATGTGCTCGCTGCGCAAAAGCGCCGCGATTCGCTCGGCGCGCTCGCGGTCGCCGCACACGAACTCGAGATGGTAGCCGTGCGCCGGATTCGCAAGCGAGGCGCAGCAGAGGAAGGCGGCTCGCAGTTCGATGCGCCGGTCGCAGCGCGCGCGCGGTTTCGGCGGCGGCTCCGCGAGCCGGTCGTCGATGTCGATTTCGTAGGTGGTCGTGCGGTACAGCCGCGGCTCGGGCGTGCGCCGCACGGACCCGCCGCTGCGATCTTCGAGCAGCGTGCGGAAGAGCCGCGCGACGGCCGCGCGGCGCGTACGAAATGCCCAGCCGTGCAGCGTCGCGACGCTGCCGAAATACGCGAGGCCGCTGCGCAGCGCGTCGCGGCAGTGCGGCGCGCTCGGAATGTCCCGCGCGAGCGCGTCCTTCGCATCCGCGGACAGCGCGGCGCCGCGACTAGCCATCCATCCAGTCGCGCGGGTCGTCTTTGCGTTCGGCGACGATCTCGTACAGATCGGCGGGCTTGAGAGAGGGCAGCACGCGCTCGGGCACGCTGAGCACACGCACCGTCAGATACTTCGTGCGGTAGTGGATGACGAGCACGTCGCCGGCTTTCACGTCGTAGCCGGCTTTCAGTGCGCGTTCGTCCTTCGTTACGCGGCCGGCGTCAATGCCGTCTTTGGCCTCGGACCGCCGTTTCGAAAGCCGGGAAATCTTGAGGAATTTGTCGAGTCTCAGCGGGGGCCGCCGCGCTGCACGGCGCGCGGCACGACGCACGTTCCGCGCGCACGCACGACGACGACCGGCTCGGCCAACACATCCGCGGCGCTCGGCGCGATGTCGGGACGCTGCGCGATCACCTTGCGCGCCTCGAACTCCATCGTGCGCGACGTGGTGCCGAATGCGACGATGCGCCCCTGGGCCTCAATATAGTCGCCCGCATGCACGGGCGCTTTGAACTCCACCATGTCGTAAGCAGCGAACAACCCTTCGTCGCCGTCCGCGCGGATCAGCAGTTCCGTCGCGACGTCACCGAAGAGCGCGAGAATGCGCGCGCCGTCGACGAGATTGCCGCCGTAGTGCGCGTCGTGCGCGCTCATCCGCGCGCGCAGCGTCACGCGGCCGTCTTCGCCTGCTGCCACAGATCTTCCAGTTCGTCGAGCGACATGTCGTTCAGCTGCCGGCCTGAGGCGAGCGCGTACTGTTCCATGTAGCGGAACCGCCGGTCGAACTTGCGGTTCGCATCGCGCATCGCGCCTTCGGCGTCGATGCCCAGCCGGCGCGCCAGGTTGACGACGGTGAAGATCACGTCGCCGAGCTCCTCGCGCACGTGCGGGTCCTCCGGCCTCAGATCTCCGGCGGTGATGCGCGCTTCCGCGAGCTCGCGCAGTTCTTCCGACAGTTTCGCGGTGATGTCGCGCGCATCGGTCCAATCGAAGCCGACGCGTGCCGCTTTTTCCTGCATCTTCTGGCCGCGCTGCAGCGCGCCGAGCGCGTCGGGGATGCCGTCGAGTTTCGATGAACGTGACTGGCCGCTCTTCTCGAGGGACTTCAGCTGCTCCCAATTCGCCCACACTTGGTCGACGCTCGCCACGGCGACGTCGCCGAAGACGTGCGGATGACGGCGCACCATTTTGCTCGAGAGCGAATCGATGACGTCGGCGACCGAGAATTTGCCGCGTTCGGTGGCGAGCTGCGCGTGAAAGACGACTTGAAACAACAGGTCGCCGAGCTCTTCGCACAGCTCGCCTTCGCCGTCCGATTCGATCGCTTCCACCACCTCGTACGTTTCTTCGATCAGGTATCGCACGAGCGACTCGTGCGTTTGCTCGCGGTCCCAGGGACACGAGCGGCGCAGGCGTGCCATGATTTCGACGAGATCGTCCCAGGTGTGGTGCATCGACCCGGGCGGAAGCGGAACGAGCGGCATCGCAATCGATGCCGAGAGCGTCGCGCGCGGCATGCCCGGAACGATTTCGGCCGCGACGCCGCGCCGGTCGAGGGCGCGCAAGAGAACGGGAAGGCCGGGAAAATCGGAGAGCGGGTTGCCGAGCACGCCGAGGCCGAGCGGCCCGTCGTCCAAGCGCGCGACGAAGTTGTCGATCACCTCGGTCGATCCGCGCAAGAACAAGCCTTGATCGTCGATGAGGCCGCGCGCGAGCGCGACGCCGTCACTCTCGAGAAAGAGCGCCAGCGCGGGCGGCGCCATCACGGTCGCCGCGCGCCCGACGGCGCGCAGCGATTCGCGGCTGCCGAGCGTCAGCAGGTCCGGGTCGCCGGGACCGAGCCCGATGATGCGGAGCACGAGGGCCGCATTCCCCGAGGCGGGCGGCAATTGCTCCCGCCTCGGCGCGGCGTTCGTTACGGCGCGGGTGACGCCGACGCAGGCGACGCGGACGCCGGTGCGGCGGACGCGGCTGCGGCGGAGGCCGACGCGGCAGCCGGTGCCGCGGCCGCCGGCGGGAACGCGTCTTTCAAGCGGTCGTCGTAGACGTCGATCTTCGCTTGCGCCTTCAGCTGCGCAAGAAATGCCGGAATCTGCTGCGACTGCTGTTGTTGTTTGAGCGTGTCGCGGATCTGGTCGTGCGCGCTTGCGAGCGTCGCATGCACCGCGGGCTTTTTCTCTTCCGTCTGAATGATGTGGTAGCCGAACGGCGATTTCACCGGCTGCGTCGTCGCACCGATCGGCGACTTGAACGCCGCGTCTTGGAACGGCGCGACCATTTGGCCTTTGCCGAAGAATCCGAGCTCGCCGCCCTTGTCCTTGCTCGACGGATCCGTCGAGTATTGCTTGGCGAGTTCCTCGAATTTCGCGCCGCCCTTGAGCTTCGCTTCGACGTCATTCGCCGTTTTGAGATCGGCGACGAGAATGTGCCGCGCGCGGACCTGCTCGGGTTTATCGAGCATCGCGTGATTCTTGTCGTAATACGCCTTGATGTCGGCTTCGGAGATGTGCACCTGCGGCTCCACGGCCTTCTCGATCACGATCGTTTGACGCAAGATGTTGTGAACGTCGTTTTCGGTGAGACCTTGCTGCTTCAAGATCTGCTCGAACTGACCGGGCGGATATTTACCCTTGATCTCGTTCTCTTTTTTGGCGACGTCGGCGTCGGACACTTCGATCTTCTTGTCGCGCGCGTACTGGTCGACCAGCACCTGCTGAACGAGTTGCGTGAGCGTCGATTTTCCGGCCGGCCCCGCTTCGAGCTTGTTGTCGAAGTCGGTGCGTGAAATTTTTTGGCCGTTCACCGAGGCGACGTCGCCCCCGGCGGCACCCGCGCCGGAACACGCGGCGAGCGAGGTGCAGAGCGCGGCGGTCGCGAGGCTCGCGATGGCGCGGTTGACGTTGGACATGATTCTCCAGATTCGAGGCTGTCGTCGTGAAACGGAAACGGCGGACTACCGATGGTCCGCGCAAACAGGCTGCTGTTCCGTTCCGCTGCAAGCGAGCCCTTTCGCGTCTTGGCGACCCGCATCACGTTGGCACTGGCGAGCAATCGGTGCGCCGTTCGTTACTCGGGCGTGCGTTCGTCGATTGCGCGCACCACCTCATGAGGGTCGACCGAGCGGCGCAGCTCGCGCGCCTCGGGGTCGTTGCGGTCCGGGATGGCGGGCGTGTCGCGGCGCAGCGCTTCGAGCATCTCGATCACCTTGGAGATCTTGCGCTCCGTCAGCAGATTGATCTGCAGATCGAGCCGGTCGCGCCGCACGTCGTGCAGGTTCGCGCGGTTACCGGTCGTCAGGATGAAAATCGTCATGAAGAGGGCGGCGAGCGAGACGATGCCCTGCAGCCAGTAAAACGGCGGTGCGTCGAACGCGCGCCCTGCCGTCGCGAGGATGAGATTGGCGCCCATCCAGGCGGTGACGAACGTCGCAACGGTGTATACGGCGCGCGGCCGGCCGATCATCGTCGTCGCGCGTTCGATCCAGCGCTGGTGCGTCGAAAGCTCGTCGATGGCGCGGCGCTCGATCTCGGCGATGGATTCGATCGTCTCCTCGACCCGCGTGCGCGCCGAGCCGTTTTGTCCGTCTTTCACAACGCGTTCAACAACTCGCGCAGCACGGGAAGTTGCTCGGCGGCCGTGCGCTTGGGCAGATCTACGAGAATTTTGCCTTCAGCGAAGCGGAACTTGTTTTTCGTGATGCGCTGCAGCTTCGGCAGCGTTGCCGGATCGAGCACGAACCCGCTGCCGACGCCCAGGGTGAGGCGCTGCTCGTCGATGACGACCCGGGTTACGGCTTTGCGGAGCGCCGTCACGCGCAGCTGCGTGATCTCGATCAGATTCTGCAACGGCTCCGGCAGCGGCCCGAACCGGTCGCGCACGCTCGCCGCGATCTCGTCGACCTCCGCGAGCGTACGCGCGCCCGCGAGTTGCTGGTAGACGGCGATCTTCTGCGAAACCTGCGGGATGTAGTCGCCGGGAACGAAGGCGTCGAGCTTGACGTCGATGACCGCTTCGCGCTTCGCTTGCGCTTCGTGCGCGGCGCCTTTGCGTTCGGCGATCGCTTCGGCCAACAGCTGCACGTACGTTTCGAAGCCGACCGCCCCGATGAAGCCTGACTGCGCCGCTCCGAGCAGGTTCCCGGCGCCGCGGATCTCGAGATCGCGCATCGCGATCTGCAGACCCGAGCCGAGATGCGTGAATTCGCGGATTGCTTCCAGCCGCGCCTTGGCTTCTTCGCTGAGCGCTTTGTGCGCTTGATACAGCAGATATGCGTAGGCCTGATGGTTCGAGCGCCCGACGCGCCCGCGCAACTGGTACAGCTGCGCGAGGCCCAACTTGTCCGCATCGTTCACGACGATGGTATTCACGTTGGGAATGTCGATGCCGTTCTCGATGATCGTGGTGGACACGAGCACGTCGATTTCGCCGTCGATGAAGCGCGCCATCACGGGCTCGAGCTCGCTTTCGCCCATCTGGCCGTGACCGACGGCGATGCGGGCTTTCGGCACGAGCTGTTCGAGTGCGCGCGCCACGCCGTAAATCGACTCGATGCGGTTATGCACGTAGTAGACCTGGCCGCCGCGGTCGAGCTCGTTGGCGATGGCGCGCTGCACGACGGCGTCAGCGGCCGGCACGACGACCGTCTTGATCGACATGCGGTTCTTCGGCGCGGTTTGAATGAGCGAGAGGTCGCGCACGCCCATCAGCGACATCTGCAGCGTGCGCGGAATCGGCGTCGCCGACAGCGTCAGGACGTCGACCGTCGCGCGCAGCTGTTTCAACCGCTCCTTGTGCATGACGCCGAAGCGCTGCTCTTCATCGACGACGATGAGGCCGAGATCGCGAAACACGACGTCCTTCTGCAGGAGCCGGTGAGTCCCGATCACGACGTCGACTTTGCCGGCCGCAAGCGCGGCGAGCGTCGTCTGTTGTTCCTTGCGTGTCTTGAAGCGCGACAGCTCTTGAGTCTGCACGGGGAAACTCGCGAAGCGCGCGCTCAGGGTGCGGTAGTGCTGCGCCGCGAGCAGCGTTGTGGGCACGAGCACGGCCACTTGCTTCTTGTCGGTGATTGCCTTGAAGATCGCGCGCACCGCAACTTCGGTCTTGCCGTACCCGACGTCGCCGCACACCAGGCGGTCCATCGGCCGCGGACGCTCCATGTCGCCCTTCGCATCGTCGATCGCCTTGGCTTGATCCGGCGTCGGTTCGTAGGGAAACGATTCCTCGAGCTCCGCTTGCCACGGGCTGTCCGGCGCGAAGGGGTGGCCTTGCGCCACCTCGCGCTCCGCGTACAAGTGCACGAGCCCTTCGGCGATTTTGGCGAGCGCTTCGGAAACCCGGCCTTTCGTGCGCGCCCAGTCGGCCCCGCCCATCTTGCTGAGCTTCGGCGCGGCACCTTCGTGCGCGCCGTACTTCGTCACTTGATGCATCTGGTGCACCGGCACCAGCATGCGATCCGTGCCGGCGTACTTCAGATCGAGGTAGTCGCTCGTCGCGCCTAAAATCGTTTCGGTGCGCAACCCGAGATATTGCCCGATGCCGTGGACCGCGTGCACCACGTAGTCGCCGACCTTCAGATCCGCCAGCGTAACGGGCACGCCTTCTTTGACGGCGCGCAGCTTGACGCGTTTGGCCGGTTGCCCGTAGATCTCGCGGTCGCCGAGCACGTGCAGCCGCAAACCGGGAATCGCGAAGCCTGCTTCGATCGAGCCTTGATCCACGTACACGCTGCCGCTGCTGCCGAGCGCGGCGCCGTCGGTGCCGAACGGGCCGGCTGCGCGCAGATGCACGAGCGCCGCACTGCGTTCTACGGCGACGCCGGCCGCGCGCAACAGTTCGCTCAGACGCGATGCGCCGCTCGCGACGAGCCACACCGTCTCGCCGGCCGCGGCCCACTCTTTGACCGCCGACACGAACATGTCCATGCGCCGGTTGAAATGCTCGGCGGGCCGGGTTTCGAGGACGAACGACTGCACCGCGTGCGGCATCCACGCAACGCTGCCCGCTTCGATTCCGCCCGTCACGATCAGTGCGCGGCGGCGCGCAAGCAGCTCGCCGTAGTCGTGCAGCCGCGGATACGGTGCGGCGACGTCCGCAAGCAGCGCTTCACCAACCTCGTCGTCGCGCACGTCGAGTTGCCCCGAGTCCACGCCGGCCAGAAACACGCGCGCTTCGCGCGAGCGCTCTTCGTCGAGGCTGCGATCGATGGTTTCGAGCATGCCGGGCTCTTCTAAGACGACGACCGCGCGGTCGTCCAAGTAATCGAGAATCGTCGCGCGCTCGTCGTAGGCGAGCGCGAGCCACGGCTCGGGTACGTCCGAGCCGCCCGAGAGATACGCGCGCAGCGCCGAAACGACGCCCGCCTCGCCCGTCGCGCGAGTCAGCACGTGGTCGCGATACGCCGCCTCGCGCGGGATCTCGAGCCAAGCCGTGATCGTCAACGCCTCGAGCGTTCCTTCGCTGCGCTGCGATTGCAGCTCGAAGGGACGCATCGACTCGACCGAATCGCCGAAGAATTCGAGCCGCACGGGCCGTTCCGTCGTCGCGGGAAACACGTCGACGATACCGCCGCGAACCGCGTACTCGCCGGCGGCGCTGACAACATCGACCCGCGCGTACCCGAGGCGGTAGAGCTGCGCCTGCACGGCGTCGAAGCCGGCGTCGTCGCCGACGTGCAGACTGAGCGCCAGTTCCTCGAAGATTCGACGGGGCATTACGTATTGCCGCAGCGCCGCGACCGGCGCGATCACGATGCGCGGTTTGCCCGCGCACAGGTCGGCGAGCAAACTCATTCGCGCACTGCGTTCGGACGGTGATTCGAGCGCGCCGACGGTCTCATCACGCGGGCGCAGCAGAGCGACCGTCGCGGGCTCGCGCTCGCCCAAAAAATACGCGAGGTCGGTGAAGGTCCGTTCGGCGACGTCGGTCGTCGGAACGACGACGAAGACGTGGCCCCCGAGCGCTTTGTGCAGGCCCGCGAGCAGATACGGTCGCGCGGACGCCGTCGTCTCGTGCAGCGCGAATGCGTGGCCGCGGCCGCCCGGCGGCATGCGCAGACGCTCGATCAGCTCGGCGAGAGATCGGCTGCTGGAGGGAAGCGCGCGGACGAGGCTAGGGGCGAGCGTGATAATGAGGAGCGCTTTCTTTGCCGGGCGTTTTTCCGGCTCCGGTTCCGGTAAAAAGACCAGCGCTATGACAACGGGATTCGATCCATTCCGCGGCTTCCCGGGCTCGGAATCGTACGGCCTCGAGGTTCACCGGACGGAGAACGGCTATCAACTCGAATTCCCCGTCCCGGGTTTCAAGCCCGAGAACATCAGTGTGACGCTCGAAGATCGCGTGCTCACGGTGGAGGGACAGAGCGACCGGCGCCGCTTCACGCGCGCGCTGCATTTGCCCGACGACATCGACGGCGATTCGATCACCGCCGACGTCGAGCACGGGCTGCTGACGATCGGGCTGCAACTGCACCCCCGCGTTCGCCCGCGCAAGATCGACGTTCAGATCGGACGCGGCATGAACCAGCACGAGTCGATCGGCCGCACGGTTCCGCGGGATTCGGGCGCCGGCGGTCCTTAACGGCCGAGCGTGATCGGAACGGTCAACGTCGCCTGACGCCCGTCCGCCGTCGCGGCCGCGAACACGACGTCGTAGTTGCGGCCGACCAGAAAGAACGGGATGCCGCCCGGCATACTTCCGGCGAGCACGAACGTGCCGGGCGCATTTTGCGGAATGGAGAGAAAGCGTCCCAGCGCGCGCGCTTCGACGCCCACGACGTTGGGCGACGTATGGACGCGCACCAGCAGCGGGCCGCCCGGGCGCAGCGTCCGGTCGTTCATCGCGATGTCGAGAATTTGCGGCCCGTCGCCGGGCGCCGCGGTCGCCGGCGGCGGCGTCACGACGTAGGCGTACGGGCTTTGCGGGCTGGCCGACGGCGCGGGCGAGGGTGACGCTGAGGGTGACGGCGATGGGGCGGCCGTCACCGACGGGGTCGGCGGCGGCGGCGGCACGTACGGCGTCACGGACGGCTGCGGCGCCGGCGCGGGAGTGGGCTGCGCGCCCGCCGGCAGGTGGCCGCATGCGAGTACGCCCGCGGCGATCGCCGCGGCCGCGAGCGCCGGTTTGCGCAAGGCGTGCGCGGCGCGCACGAGCACGGGGGGCAGATACTGCAAGGCCATCATCTCAACGTGCAACGCTCCGTCGGCCGGGAAAATCGCGTCGGTGACGGCGCGCAGCGGAGCGCTGAAGGCCGCTGCGATGAGTGCCGGGGCCCACGCGGAGCGCAGGTTCGCCGCTGCAACCGGCACGATCCATAGGGCGTACCACGGATAAGCATTCGGCAACAGATACCACGCCACCAACGCAAACGCTCCTGCTCGGTCGCTTTGGGGCAGCCGGCGGACGGCGACGGCCGCCGCACCGCACACGACGGCAGCGGCGAGCACGGCCGCCGGGCGTCCGACGAGCAGGGCCACAGCGCCAAGCGGGGACTGCCACGCGACGTGGGGCTGCGACCAGCCGGAGCCGCGCAGCAGCCCCGCCGCGAGCGGCAGATACCCCACGAGTACGGCCCCAGCCGCGAGTGTGGTCGTCCGGCTGGAGCGCAGCGCAGCGAAGGCCACCACGGCGGGCGCCTTTACGAGCACCCCGACGGCAACCAACCACGGCCTCGCTCGCGCGCCTGCCGCGAGCGCCGCTAGCACCGCGGCCAGCATGGCGGCATCGTTATGCCCTTCGGCGACGCTCCAAATGAGAACCGGGTTGAGCGCGAAGGCGGCACGCGCGGCTCCGCCGCGGACCAACCGGAACCAGACGGCGATGCACGCACCGAACGCCAGCACCGCGAGCGCCCGCTGGGCGGCAACCTGGCCGGCGGCTCCGAAAGCGCTGCCCGCGACGTCCGCGAGGACGGCGAGTGCGATTGCGGCCGGCCCGTACACGCACGCCGGGGGCAGCCGTCCGTCCCAGGCGGCGCGCACCGCGGCCGTCAGTGCATCGCGCGGCGCGGCGGCGTCGTGCGCGTACGGATCGGCGCCGTGCAGGACGAGATCGCCATAGTACGCGTACGCAAATACGTCGGCTGAAAAGAGTACCGGCGACGCCAGCGCTACCGCGAGCGCGACCGCTGCGGCCAGCACGGTAAGGCGCGGGCCCGGCGGCCGCCGCAGAGCGGCGATGTAGGCGGCGCCGCACCCGAGCAGGAGGAGTGCGAGCACCGCGGATGCCGGCCAGCCCGCGCGCCCCGCGCCGGAGAGAACGTGCACCGTGCGGGCTTCTCGCCGCCGCGCAACAAACCCACGAAACGATGGATCAGGGCTGGCTGCGCCGTGCGCTCGCAGTGAAACGTGACGGGGGCGAGATCGACACGCCCACCTGGACGCGCATCATCGATGCGTACGTGGACGGCACGATCGACGACGCGCCGGTCGCGGCGCTCGCCATGGCCTGCACGCTGCGCGGGATGACGGATGCGGAAGTGGTCGCACTGACCGAGGCGATGATTCGTTCCGGCGACGTGTTGGAGATCCGCTCGCGCCACACCGTCGTCGACAAACATTCCAGCGGCGGGGTCGGGGACGCGATATCACTGATCGTCGTTCCGCTCGTCGCGGCGTGCGGCGTCCCCGTGGCGAAATTGTCGGGGCGTGCGCTCGCACACACCGGCGGTACGCTCGACAAACTCGAGGCAGTGCCCGGCGTGCGCACCGACCTTTCGCCGCGCGCTTTCGTCGAACAAGTGGAACGCATCGGCTGCGCCATTGCGGCGCAAACCGAGCGGATCGCCCCGGCGGACAAAAAGTTGTACGCGCTGCGCGACCGCACCGGGACCGTTCCGAGTCCCGGTCTGATTGCCGCATCGATCGTTTCGAAGAAGATCGCGGGCGGGGCCGGCGCGATCGTCTTCGACGTCAAGGCCGGCGGCGGCGCCTTCATGCACACGCGCGCCGACGCGCTCGCGCTCGCTGAAGCGCTCGTGCGCCTCACCCGAGGCTGCGGCCGGCGCGGGAGCGCGGTCGTCACGGACATGGACGAGCCGCTCGCCGCGAACGTCGGTACGGGCGCCGAGGCCGTCGAGGCACGCGACTTCTTGCGTGGCGACGCGCGCGACGTGCGGCTCGGCGAAATCGCGGCCGCGATCGGACAGGAAATGCTGCGCGTCGGCGGCATCGCCGGCGACGAAGTCGCGGCGCGTTACGACGCGGCGCTCGCGAGCGGTGCGGCGTACGAGAAATTTCTCGCGCTGCTCGAGGCGCAGGGTGCCGCGCGGGCGACGGTCGAGCGCATGTCGCTCGTGCCGGAGCGAACCACGGTGCGCGCGGCGGCCGGCGGCTACGTTACCGCAATCGACGCGGTTGCGGTCGGCGAGGCGGCACGCATCGCGGTCGAAAGCGGCGGCCCCTTCGCGGGAGTTCGCATCATCGCCCGCAACGGGACCCCGGTCGCGCGCGGCGCCGTACTCGCCGAAATCGCCGGCGCACCGGCGACGCATGCGCGGGTCGCTGCCGCGTTCACGATCGGCGACGCGCCGCCGCCGCCGCGCCGGCTGATCGAGTCGCTCCTTGGGGATGCCGCACAGCCCGCCGCGTCGAACGCAGGTGTGCAATGAACGGCACGAGGCGCGGGCGCACCGTGGTGACGGGCGGCGCCGGCCTCATCGGCAGCGCGCTCGTCTGGCAGCTGAATCGCGACGGTATCGACGACGCGATCGTCGTAGACCGGCTTGGAACGAGCGAGAAATGGCGGCACCTCGTACCGCTGCGCTTCAGCGATTACGTCGAAGCGGATAGCTTTTACGAGCGCATCGCTCGCGACCCCGAGGCGTACGGTCGAATCGCTACCGTGTATCATTTGGGCGCCTGCTCGGCCACCACGGAACGCGACGCCGCCTACTTGATCCGCAACAACGTCGCGCTCTCGCAGGACGTCGCGCGCTGGGCGGTGGCGCGCGACGCGCGCTTCGTCTACGCCTCGTCCGCGGCGACCTACGGCGCGCTCGAACGCGATTTGCGCGAAGACCGCGATCCGCACACGCTGCGGCCCCTCAACATGTACGGCTATTCCAAGCAGCTCTTCGATGTGTGGGCGCGCCGTGAAGGCGTGCTCGCACGCGCGGCCGGGCTCAAATTCTTCAACGTCTTCGGGCCGAACGAGGATCACAAGGGCGACATGCGCAGCGTCGTCGCGAAAGCGTTCGAGCAGATCGCCGAGACCGGGACCTTGCGGCTCTTTCGCAGCCACCGCGCCGGAATCGCGGACGGCGAGCAGACGCGCGACTTTCTGTACGTCAAGGACGCGGTTGCGATGACCGCGCATCTGGGGCGCACCCGCTCGGCCAACGGGATCTTCAACATCGGTGCGGGCGCGGCACGCACGTGGAACGAGCTTGCGCGCGCGATCTTCGCCGCGCTTGACCGGCCGCCGGCGATCGAGTACATTCCAATGCCCGAACAGCTGCGCACGAAGTACCAGTATCGCACCGAAGCCGTCATCGACCGGCTGCGCGGCGCCGGCTACGGCGCGCGCATCACGCCGCTCGAGGACGCCGTCGCCGATTACGTGCGGAATTATCTCCTGACGAGCGCCACGCTGGGTTCGGCGGCATCGGAAAGCCCGCTGCCGACGCTTTCCGCAACGAGATAGAGCGGGCGGGCCTTGATCTCGTCGTAGATGCGCCCGATGTATTCGCCGAGAATGCCGATTCCAATCAATTGCACGCCGCCCAAGAATAAGACGGCCACGATCGTCGAGGTGTAGCCCGGCGCGTTGAGGTGCAGCAGCTTCAGCACGAGGACGACGACGGCATACACGAACGCGAACGTGCTCGTGAGAAAGCCCAGATACGACGCGAAGCGCAGCGGAATCTCGCTGAATGCCGTAATGCCGTCGACGGCGAACCGCAGCATCTTCGAGACGGGATATTTGGTCTCGCCCGAATGCCGCGCATCGCGGTCGTAGGCGACGCCGATCTGGTTGTAGCCGACCCAGCTCACGAGCCCGCGCAGGAAGCGGTGACGCTCGCGCGTTTGTCGCAGCGCTTCGACGACGCGGCGGCTCATCAGGCGGAAGTCGCCGGTGTCAACGGGTATCGACACGTTCGTAAGCCGGCGCACGACGCGATAGAACACCGCCGCGGTAACGACCTTGAACCGGCTCTCGCCTTTGCGCCGCCGGCGCGTCGCGTACACGACGTCGTAGCCGGCGCGGAAGCGTTCCATGAATGCGCCGATGAGTTCCGGCGGATCCTGCAAGTCGCCGTCCATCAGCACGACCGCGTCGCCCCGCGCCGTATCGAGTCCGGCCGTCGCGGCGATCTGATGGCCGAAGTTGCGCGAAAGCGCCACGACGCGCACGTGCGGGTCGGCATGGGCCGCCGCGATGAGCCGCTCGCGGGTGGTGTCGCGGCTGCCGTCGTCCACGCACACGATCTCGTAATCGGCGGGCGGTTCCGGTAAGGCGCGCACAACCGCGGTGATGCGGCGCAGGAGTTCGTCGACGTTCTCGGCTTCGTCGTAGAGCGGGACGACGATGCTGAGCGTCGCGGCACGGTCGCGGCGGACGACGCCCGCCGATGGGGAAGATGTCACCGCACGCATGTTCTCGTCACGCCGCCGACTCGCCCTCGCCTGTGCCCTCATCCTCTTCGCGGCGCCCGCCGCCGCCGGACCGCCGACCCCGAACCGCCCGCCTCACGGCTTCCCGAAGATATTTGCGGTTTTTCTTTCGACGAAAGTCGTGCGGCCGGGGCAGCGCGTCACCGGTCGGGTCGTTACCTCGACGAACGTCGGTTACGTCGAGGCGCGTATCGAGAATTATAATGCGCCGATGCAGCGCGACGGCATGGGAAAGTTTTCGCTCGCGTACACGGTACCCGCATGGCTGCAGACCATGCCGTGGTTCAAGCACGGCTGGACGCTGCAAATTGTCGCGCGTTCCATCGACGGCGTGGAGGCGAAGCTGCCGATCCCCATCGTCCTGCAGTAAGGTCAATTGATATCGGCCCACGCCGGCACGGTCACGACAGCTTTCGCGCCGGCTTCTGCGACGAGGACATGCGCGGGCGGTAACTGCCGCGCTTCGTTGCGTTCGGTGGTCGCGAAGGAGCCGCGCGTGAAGCGGAAGGCGACGTGCGCGCCGCGCGGGAGGCTCAGGCTGAGGCTCCAGTGCAGCGCGTCGACGCGGTTCATGCGCAATTCCGCGGGATTCCAGCTGCTGCGTTCCGTCGAAACATAGACGTCGTCGCCGGGCGGCGTTTGCGCGGGCACGGCGGCGACGATCGTAAGCGTCACCGGATTGTTGGGATCGCCGTTCGTCGACGACTGCACCGCAAACAGATACGCCTGCGCCGGGATGTCGCTCGCGGCCCGCAGCGACGATCCGGCCGCCGCGCGATGCAACTGCACGACGGCGCCGCTCGCATCCAGCGTCAGCGCGACCGCATGTCCCGCGACGTTCCCCTCGCACGCGCATCCCGCCGCGAGCCGCAGCACCCCGCCGCCTGCCAGAACGAGCCGGCCGGCGCTCATGGCAAGCGCGACGGCACGATACGCATCGCTCGAAACGGGTGCCGGCGGCTGTTCGGGGCCGGCGGCGAGGACGCCGAACGCGAGCGCCACGCAGATGACGATGCGCCGGATCACGGCAGCACCGAAAACGTCCAGCGCGTGAAGCGCCGGCCCGCCCAATCGAAGTCGTACCCGCGGCCAACGTCGATGCCGACGTTCGGCAGCGGGCGAAAGCGCGCGTCGAAGCGCAGCTCGAGCGGCGGCCGTCCGAAGCCGTGAAACTGCGGGAAGTCGGTCGCGTACGCCGCGGTGACGCGCACGCTGGTATTCGGTGCAGGCGTGAGAAACGCGTCGAGCGTGTATCCGCGCGTCATCGACGCGCCGGTGAAGGCGGCGAAGCCCGGCCACGGCGTTCCGTCCGGCGCAACGAGGGGGGTCCGCGGCGTCGGAAAAAACAGCGCCTGCGCGTTCGGAAAAATGTCGTACGAAAAGGCCGCCGTGTAGGCGCCGATCAACGTGAAGCTCGGACTAAACCGTTTGGACAGCGTCGCGCTTCCGCTGAGCGTATCGTGGTGGTGCGGAAAGGCGAACCACGTACGGGCAACGTCGACGGTGACTGCGAAGTCCGTGCGGAACGGGGCGCGCACCACCGGCGTCGCGGCGAAGATGTCGACGCCGTGCCGCCACACCGTCGCGTAGTTCGCACGGTCGGGCAGTACGCTCAGAATTCCACCCGGCGCCGCGTCAAAGCCCGCATCGGCGCGCAAGCGCGCGTGTGCGCCGCCGAGGAGCGGTATGTCCGGCGTGCGCGCGCTGAGATCGAGCGAGGTGACCGGTCCGAAGCGGCTGAGATCGAATTCGGCCGACGCACGACCGAACGCGCCGGTGAGGCTGTAGGCGCCGCTGCCGGCTTGCCGGTTCGCGACGGCGGTGAACGAGTGAGAAAATCGCGGACCCATCCGTTGATACGCGGTGAGCTGCGCCACGCGATCGGTCCGCAACGGCGAATCGACCGACGTGACGACGTACGCGTTGTCGCCGTAAACGTGGTGGTCGTCGAGGGCGAACGTCGCTCCCACGCCGTCTTCGTAGCGGAAGTGCGCGGCGAGGAGGGACGTCGAGCCGCCGGCGATTCCGTACGGTTGATCGAACGTAGCGCCGCCCAAGGCGTTGGCGCCGAAGCCCGCGTTCGCCGCGAACGTGTACAGGTAGCTCGGAACGGGCAGCGCGCCCGGCGACGTGGGAAAGACCGCCGGCGCGAAACGCGCATTCGCGTGAGGCGTCACGGCGGCGTGACGGGATCGTATGTACGTGCGCCGGTCCTCGATGTCGGGGAATGCGAAGCGGTCGCTTTCGATGGGCGTCTGCGCGAACTGCGTAAGGGCCGGCGGTCCGCGCCGTGCTCCGCTCGTCGCGTCGAGCACGTCCACGGTTCCGGCGTCGACATCGTACGCGATCGCGTCGCCGTGCACGCTGCGCGCGGCGGTGCGCGCCGTCGCAGCGCCGTCGACGAGGATGCGGTCGTGCACGAGATCGACGTACGCCGCGTTCCCCGTCAGCACCATGCCGTCGCGCGTCGTGATCGTGGCGTCGGTGCGCGCGACGATGGCGAGGACGTCCGAAAAAAAGAGCAGCGAGGCGGCGCGCACGTCGAATGCCGGTTTCGCAACGGCGGCCGCCGTCATGGCGGCGAGCAACGCCGGCGTCGCGAACGCGACGGCGAACGGACGCCGGAGCCTCACGGTTTTTTCGGAGCAGGCGTCGGTGGCGGCAGCGTTCGGCTCGGCTGCGGCATGCCGGTCGGCAAGCCCGGCTGGTTGCCGAACGGATTCGCATTGAACGGCGTCGGGATGCCGTTCGGGCCCGCCTGCTGCGCCGTCCCGCTTTCATCAGACCAGTGATACACAATGTCGTCGTGGCGCGCCGCGTCGACTTCATTCACGAGGAATTGATGTGGCGGCGGTTCGAGTAGATCTTGGCCGCGCTCCACGGAATTCCACGAACCGCGCGTGTAGCGATACGCAAACTTCGTGCCGGATGCGAAGACGCGGGTCAAACGGTAGTGCAGCGCGTCGACACGGTCGAGTTTGATCGCGTTCGGAATCCAGCCGCTCGCATCGGTCGTCATGTACACGCTCTCGGTGAGCGCCGTCGTCGGCGGCACTTGCACGTAAAACGTCACCGGTACGGGCTTGCCGGTTTTGCCGCGGCCCTGGTTGAGTTCCGGCGCGGGAACCTCCGCCGTGAGCGGGGCAACCGCGCACGACTTGGCGTCGCCCGGCTGCACGGCCAAGCGCTGCTTGCTGATCGCGAATGCGACGATCGTTCCCGTGGCCGGATCGACGGTGGCGCGCACGAACGCCTTCGCGTGCGGGGCCGGCGCGGCGGCGCCCGTCGCCGCGTCGGAGATGCGGACGGCCGCGGAGATCCGGCACGCATCGCCGCTGGTGAAATAGGCGTAGCCGTTGCGCACGTCGAGCAGCTGCCCCGCGAACGTGACGCGGACGGCCGCCGCCGGCGCGGGCGCCGGCGACTGCGCATAGGCGGGCGCCGCGAGCAGCGCGCCGGCGGCGAGCGCCGCGCACCCTCGCTTTATGGACCGAATTGAATGCCGAATTGAGGTGTCCATTTGGCGCCGTAATAGTTGAAGAAATAGGTTCGCGAGACGTCCAGCAAAATCTGCCTCGCGATGCGGATGCGGACGTCGCCCGTCGCCTGCAGGGGCGGCGCCCCGAACGCGAGCGGAATGTTTTCCGGAAAATTGTGAAAGTGCTGCACCGTGAGGTTGAAGTTGAAGTACTGATTCGGCGTGACGACGGCCGATGCGGTGAGCGCGCGCGTCGTGGTGAAACCGCGGAATGCGGCCAGGCCCGTGAAGGTGCCGAACTGGTTCACGATCGGTCCGGCAGGCGGATAGAACTCGAGCTGCCGCGCGCCGTAGTAATCGCCCACATTGTTCACGCTGTAGGCGAGAAACGCAGCGTATTTGGTACCGTACGTGCGGGAAAGTGAGACGACCGCGGACGTCGTGTCGACGTGATGCGGCAGCGAAAACGATACGCGCTGCTTGTCAAAGCTGCCCGCGACGAACGTGTCTTTCGCAATTTTGATCGACGACGTCGCGAACGTGGCTCCGACGAAGTTGTACCACACCGTGCGCACGGGCGTTCCCGCGAAGTTCAACAGGTAGAGCCCCGGCACGAGCGCGCCCGGCGGCGGTGGGGCGTTGGGATCCACACAGTCCGCCCCGAAACCGCACCGGTACGCGTCGTGCGCATAGGCGATGCCGCTGCGCAAATGGTAGGTCAGGGGCAGGCCGTGAATTTTGTGGTCGAAACCCGTCCACGCGAGCGACGCATCCGACGGATGCTCTTTTTCTTGTTCGAAGAGCCGGTCGGAGAGCAGCGTCGTATTGTAATTGTCGAAATTGAAGCCGAGCGCGGAGTGCGCCAGCCGGGCGTTGACGCTGAGGTTTTCGAACGCGGCCGACTCATCCGGCTTCGCGAGCGCATGACCGAGCGTCGAAAGCTGCACGAAGAGCCGCGATTCGAGGGCCGGCGATTCGTGTTTGTAGCCGATGAGATTCCACTGTTTCTGATACGTCGTTGCAGGGTTCACGGATGCGACGATGTAGTCGCGGTCCCACACGAAGTGCTGATCGTACGAAAAGTAGAGCTTGTTGACCGTATCGTAGCGCGCGTGGACGGCGGTGATCGCGTTGCGCGACCCGTTGAACGGAACGCCGACGTCGGCCGTTGCGCCGGCGAAGCCGTTTTGCGAGAAGTTCGGATTCGCCGAGAAGTTCTGCACCCACGACTCGACGGGGAGGTAGACCCCGGCAGTATAGATGCGAGCGCCGCTGAACTTCGCGTTCGTCCGCGGCAAGATCGTGGCGTGGCGTGCGATGATGTACGCGCGTTCTCCGGTGAGGTCGGGGAAGAAAAACGCGTCGCCCGGCTGCTGGCGGCCTTTCTCCGCATGACTGAAAGCGAGCCCGGTGTACGTCCAGCGGTCGGGCGCTCCCGAGGCTGGTAAGAAATAGGAGCGGTCGAGGTCCGGGTATCCCGCGAACGCGGCGCCGACTTCGTGCGCGTCCGTCGCATCCAAATGGACGTCGCCGGCGAGCAAGTAGCGGTTCAACTTCAAATCCATGTTGAAGGTCTGTGCCGTCAGCATCGTCCCGTCCGAAAGCCGCACGCGCACGTTCCCTTCGGCGGTCACGACGAAGCGGTTGCTGAAGAAGTCGACGCGGTCGGCGGAGACATCGAGACTCGTCGGCGGCGCAGCCGCGGCAGTACGCGCGGCGGCGAACGTCACCGCCGCCGCTGCCCACAGCGCAAAGAACACTCGCATCAAAACTTTGCATTTGCCGTTCATCGCGAGAGGAGGCAGCCTCCTGCGGTGGACCGAACGGCGCCCGACGTGGCTCGCGTTCTCGTGTTCGTAATGGACTCCGCTGGCGTGGGAGCGTTACCGGACGCGGCAGCATTCGGCGATGGCCCGCAAGCCAACACCATCGGCAACGTAGCGGAGCGTCTCGGCGGTCTCACACTGCCGAACTTCGAGCGATTGGGCCTCGGGCGCATTACGCCGCTGCGCGGCGTCGCCGCGGTGGAACGCCCGTTCGCCGCGGTCGGACGTCTGCGGGAGCGCTCGAATGGCAAAGACACCATTACCGGCCATTGGGAAATGGCCGGAATTGTGACGGAGATTGCATTTCCGACGTATCCGCGCGGCTTTCCGCGCGAGATCGTCGACGAGCTCGCAGCGATTTGCGGGGCAGCGCCGCTCGGCAACGTGCCGGCATCCGGTACGGAGATCATCGCGCAACTCGGCGAAGAGCACCAGAAGACCGGGCGCCCGATCCTCTATACCTCCGCGGATTCCGTGTTTCAAATCGCGGCGCATGAAACGACCGTGCCGCTCGCCACGTTGTACCGCTGGTGCGAGCAGGCGCGCCAAATGCTCGTGCCGCCGCACGCGGTCAATCGTGTGATTGCACGGCCCTTCGTGGGTACCCCTGGGAACTACGTGCGGACGCCGAACCGCCGTGACTATGCCTTGCCGCCGCCGCCGAGCGTGCTCGACCGGTTGGCTGGAGAAGGGATAGGCGTTCACGCGGTCGGCAAGATCTGCGACATCTATTGCGGACAGGGCATTGCTTCTTCGATTCGAGTCGTCGATAACACCGATGCGGTAGGTAAAGCATTGGCAATTGCCGACGCGACGGACCACGGCTTTATTTTCGTGAATTTGAACGACTTCGACACAAAATTCGGCCACCGGCGCGATGTCCGCGGGTACGGCGACGCTTTGATGCGGCTCGACGGTCTGCTACCCTCGATCCTGGAACGTATCCGGCCCGGCGACGGCCTCATGTTCACAGCCGATCACGGGTGTGACCCGACGGCACCCGGCACCGACCACACGCGGGAATTCGTGCCGTTTTTGGAGTACGGGAGCGCGCCGGGTGGCGATGTCGGCATCATCGATGGTTTGACGTATGTCGGTGACCGCGTCGCGGCGGCGCTGGAGTCTGTCCCGGCATGAACGTCGCCGAAGCGATCCGGCCAGTTGCGCGTACGCGCGCGGTTACGATTCTTCCGCTGCCGCGCGCGGTGCCCGAATCGTGGATGCTTGTAAAGCGAGCGATCGATATTGCGCTCGCCGTCTCGGTTTTAATCCTAACGCTACCCGTGCTCGTTCTCGCGATGCTCGGCATCGTCGCCGTCAGCGGCGGTTCGCCGCTTTTCTTACAGGAACGCGTCGGCTTGCGCGGCCGGCGTTTTCGTCTGTTCAAGCTGCGCACGATGATAAGCGGCGCACATTTGCTGCACCACGACATGCGGCCCTATAACGAGGTCGCCGGCCCGGTCTTCAAGATGCGGGACGATCCGCGGCTGCACGCACTTGGCGCGTTTTTGCGGCGAACCAGCATCGACGAATTACCGAACTTCATCAACGTGCTACGCGGCGACATGTCGGCCGTCGGCCCGCGGCCGCCGCTTCCGTGCGAGGTCGCGCATTACGATGCGTACGCGCTGCGCCGGCTCGGCGTGAAGCCGGGTGTCACGTGTCTATGGCAGATCTCGGGGCGTTCGCAGGTGTCCTTCGACGAGTGGATGGCGCTCGACAACGCCTACATCGACGGCTGGTCGCCGCTCGTCGACCTCGCGATCATCGCGCGAACGATCCCCGCGGTGCTCCGCGGGATCGGCGCCCATTAGCCGCCGACTGACCGTCGTCGCACGGCCCGCGCCGGCGACCCGCCGTCTCGCACGCTCGACCGTCCTCGTCATGGCGGTCACGCTCGCGTCGACGAGCTTGGGCTTCGCTCGCGAGGTAGTGTTCGCAAAATTCTTCGGCGCGAGCTGGCAGCTCGATTCGTACCTCGCCGCTGCGGTCGTGCCGACGATTCTCTTCGGCGTTTTCAACGGCGCGCTCGTCAGCGCGCTCGTTCCAATCTTTTCCGATTACCTGGCGACCGACCGTGAAGCGGAAGCGTGGCGGCTCGGATGGACCTTGATCGTCGGCGTGACCGTCACGTTGACGGTTGCTGCGGCGCTGGGTTCGTGGCTTGCGCCCGCGTACGTGCCGCTCTTTTGGCGGTTCCATGGCGAACAGCTGCAAACGACCATCGAGATGACGCGTTGGCTCATGCCCTCGATCGTTGCAACGAGCCTCTCGGGCATCATCGCCGCCATGCTGAACGCGCATCAGCGTTTTGCCGCCGCCGCGTTGCAGGGCGTGGCGCTGAACGTCGTCGTGATTTCGATCGTCGTCGCCGGGTTTGGGCGCTACGGCGTCATGGCGCTCGTGGCGGGCACGCTCGCGGGCTACTTCGCGCAAGTCGCGGTGCAAGTGCCGGCGTTGATCGCCGCCGGCGGATTTCATCCGGTCGTCGATTTGAACCATCCGGGACTGCGCCGGCTCACGGAAGTGCTCGGGCCGATCGCAATCGGATCCGCGGCGGGTCAGCTCGCACTGTTCTTCGATCGGCTGTTCGCGTCCGGCTTGAGCGAAGGCTCGATCTCGGGCATGAACTACGCAGTGAAAGTCGTCGGCTTCCCGCAGCAGATCTTCGTGACCGCCATTGCTACCGTGATTTTCCCGATCTTCGCCTCGCAATTCGCGCGCCGCAACCGCGTGGCAATGCGGCGCAGCATCGCGACCGGATTGCAGATGGTCGTTTTCCTCACGCTGCCGTCGGCACTCGAGCTCATCGTTCTCGCCGGCCCCATCGTCCGGACCCTCTTCGAGCGGGGCGCGTTCTCGCCCGAGGCGACGGTGCTCTGCGCGTCGCTTTTGCCGTATGCCGCGGCGGGACTGGTCGCGCTCGCCGCCAACGTGATCCTGACGCGCTGCATCTTCGCCTGCGGCGAGGTTGCTCAGCCGATCGCGATGTCGGTGCTCAGCGTCGTGCTGAACGTGGTGCTCTCGCTGCTTTGGCTGCCGTCGCTGGGCGCACGCGGTCTGCTGCTCGCAAACGCGGTGAGCCAGACACTGCAGACGGTCGCGCTCGGCGTGATCGCGTGGCGGCTCCTGGGCGGATTCAACGTCGTCGCGATCGTGCGATCTTTTTTGAAAGTGTTCGGCTGCAGCGCGATCATGGTTGCCGCGCTCGTTGCCGTGCAGTCGTTCGAGCCGCCGATTACGGGCGGCGATCTGGCGCGCATCGTGTCGCTCGGCGAGCATCTGGCATTCGGCGCGGCCATCTTTCTCGCGCTGGCACGGCTGTTTGATTCCGACGAGGTGCATCTTGCAATCGCGCTGCTGCTTCGGCGCGAGCGTCCGCGGGATCTGATCCCGCTCGGCTGATGCTCGGCCTGCATCCGTGGACCGTGACGCTGCGGCACGACGTACAGGTGCCGCTCGATGCGTGGACCGCGTTGTTGTATTGCGCGGTAGCGTTGGGCGGCGCGTACGTGACGCGGCGGCGGCCCGCGTACGGTATCGCGTACCTCATTGCGGCTCTGCCGCTCGCGCTGCCGCGCTACATCGGGCCCACGTCCGTGACGATCGCGAAGGCGGCACTCGTCGGGCGTCGCCGCCGGCCTTTTCACCGTGCGTCCGGCGTGGGCCGCCTTCCGCGTGTCGGCCATGCGCGTGCCGCTCGCGCTGCTCGCCGCGACCGTCGCCGCGGAAGTGGTGTCCGCCATGCACGCTCGGTATCTCGGGCCGCTCGTACGCGAGATCTTCAAGACGCTCGAGTACGGCGCGGTCTTTGCCGTGATCGCGCTCGCATTCGCGAGCGATCCCGACGAACGTCCCATCTGGCGAGCGATCAACCTCACCGTGCTGGCGGTCTGTATCACCGCGCTCGCGCAATACGTCGTGGGCGCGAATGCCGGCATTTTTGTCGACGGCCGTTCGATTCCGCGTATCGCCGGGCTGCTCGAAGGTCCCAATCAGCTCTCGGGCTATCTCGGCATCGCCCTTCCGCTTTTGGTGGCGCGAAATCTCGTGCACCGCGACAGCCGGCTGGTCGCACTGATTGCGCTGACCGGGACGACCGATTTGCTCACGTTTTCACGCGCCGGAATCGTCGCCGCCGTGATCGGCTGCGGCATCGTCTTCGCCCTGATGCGGCCGCCGCGCCATGTCGGGATCCGTTTCGGATCGGTCGCCGTCATCGTCGCCGCAACGGCCGTGGCGCTCGCCGTGCGCGTAGGTTTCAGCGGCGACTATTTTTCGCTGAACCCCGTGCCGCAACCGGCCGATCATCTGGGAAATCGCGCGATCCTCTGGCATGCGGCCATTGCCATGTGGCATTCTTCGCCGCTCGTCGGCGTCGGTGCGGGCAATTTTGAAGATCGGCTCGCCGACTTTGGGGTACCCGGCGTGCATACACATGCGAATAGCGTGTATTTGCAGGGCCTTGCCGAAGGCGGCAATGTTCGGCTGGATTGCTTGCACGCTGGTGCGCACGGGCATCCGCCGGCCGTTCGTCGCGGGCGCGCTCGGGGCGACCGGCGCCTTCGCCGTGCATCAGATTTTCGACGATCTGTTGTTCTTCCCGAAGGTCGGCGGCATGTGGTGGATCGTGCTTGCCATCGGCTTCGGTGAAGTCGCGAGACGCACGATCGTGTACCAACGGCGCATGCGCGCGTACGCGGCCTAATGATCCGCTCGCGCCGGGTCGCGCTGATCGTGCCCTTTTTCGGCGCCGACTTGGCCGGCGTGCCGGAGCGCCGGATATATGAAATCGCATCGGTCCTCGCCGACCGCGGCAGCGAAATCGAAGTGCTCACCACCTGCGCGCGCGGTCCATCCGAGGAT
>JBHEMQ010000018.1:36263-36704 GCA_046262475.1 Candidatus Velthaea sp. | reverse complement strand
CTGGCAGGCCGCCAGATGACGTGGCCGCCGGGGTAAGACCTAGCCTTTAGTTGCTTGCCCCCGTTTTTCGGGCGGCACCGCGGTTTGACGCTAAGCCGCGGCTGTGATAATGTTCCTAGTCGGGCCGCGGGTTCTACTCGCAGGCACTAGCGGCGTGGATGCGCCGGGCGAAGGGAGGGTTGTTCGTGGAAGTACGAGTTGCACCGGGAGAAACGATCGAAAGCGCGCTGCGCCGCTTCAAGAAGGCGACGCAAAAAGCCGGCGTTCTCGCAGAAGCCCGCAAGCACGAGCACTACGAAAAACCAAGCGTCCGACGTAAAAAGAAATCGGCCGCCGCCCGCAAACGCCGCGCCTAATCCGCCGGCCGCAAACCGACGCCCCGCCAACAGCGGGGTGTTTTTATTTTCGTAACGCGGCCAGGGCGGCCCAACGAAGTGGGGG
>JBHEMQ010000018.1:5498-36253 GCA_046262475.1 Candidatus Velthaea sp. | reverse complement strand
TCGTAACACGCCAGGGCGCCCAACGAAGTTGGGGCGCGCGCAGGCAGGGCCGGAGCGCCTTTTCAACCTAAGCGCCACCCATCTTGAAATCCAAAATAACCGCAGACCTTAAAGACGCCATGAAGGCGCGCGATCAGTTGCGGCTGGATACGCTGCGCTCCGCGCTTTCCGCGTTCACGTACAAGCGCGTTGAGGCGGGCCGCGATTTGGCTGAAGACGAGGAGGTCGCGGTCATTCAGAAGCAGGTCAAACAGCGCAACGATTCGATCGCGGAATATCAAAAGGCCGGGCGGACGGAGCTCGTCGAGAAAGAGACGCGCGAGCGCGACATTCTCGCCCAGTACCTTCCGGCGCAAAAGTCGGCCGACGACGTCCGCGAAATCGTCCGCAAAGCGATCACCGGCATCCCGGCGGACGCGCGCAATCAAGGCGCCGTCATGAAAGCCGTGATGCCGCAGCTGAAGGGTCAGGCTGACGGAAATCTCGTGCGGCAGGTCGTCACGGAAGAGCTCGGCGCCGCAGCGGCAGGCTCGTAACATTCCTCGTAGGGGTCCGGTAGTCAGCACCGTGATCCGCCGCTTGGTCTCCCTCGTTCTCCTCGTGCTCGGCGCCCTCGCGGCGACCGTGCCGCCCCCGAGCGCCGGTGCAAACCCGGTCGTCGTCGTTCCGATTGCCGGAACCATCGACGCGGGCATGGCGCATCTCGTCGACCGGGCGGTGCGCGACGCGCGCGACCGGCACGCGCGCGCGATCGTCCTCGAGGTCAACACCTTCGGCGGTCTGGTTTCCGCGGCGACGGAGATTCGCGACGCGCTGTTTGCGGCCGACGTGCCCGTGTATGCGTACGTATCGCAGCGTGCGTGGTCAGCCGGCGCACTCATTACGCTGTCTGCCTCGAAGATCGCGATGGCGCCCGGCTCGAGCATCGGTGCCGCGGAGCCGATTCCCAAAACGGTGAAAACCGTCTCGGCGCTGCGCGGCGAGTTCGAGTCGACGGCGGCGCGCAATCACCGCAATCCAAAAATCGCCGGCGCGATGGTCGATGCCACGTTGAACGTGCCGCCGTACAAAGGTACCGGCGCTATCTTGACGCTGACGGCCGACGACGCCGTGCGCGCACGCGTCGCCGATGCGGTGGTGCCGACGATGAACGCGGCCTTCGCGGGCTTCGGCCTCCGTGACGCCGGCGTCGTGACGGCGCAGTACTCGTTCGGCGAACGCGTCGCGCGCTTCGCCACGAATCCCGAGATCAGCGGCATTCTGCTGACGATCGGCTTTCTCGGACTGTTGATCGAGATGCAGACGCTGCACGGAATAGCGGGCACGCTCGGCGTCGCCGCGCTGGCGCTTTTTTTCGGCACGCACGTGTACGCCGGATTCTCCAACGGCTTCGTGATCGCGCTGGCGATCGCGGGTCTCCTCGGCATTCTTTTCGAGCTGCACGTACTGCCCGGGCACGGCATCGCGGGAACCGTCGGGACGATCGCACTCGTCAGCGCCATCGTGCTCGCGTTCGGCATCGCCTTCGTCTTCATCGCGCTGCAAGCCGTTGCCATCGCGATCGTGCTCACCGCGATCTTCTTCATGCTCGCGACGCGGATTTATCCTGAGAATGCCTTCATGCGGCGCCTGGTTTTTGTGGGGGCGCAGGGACCCGATTACGTGACGAGCGCGAACTATCGGGATCTGATCGGACAAACGGGCATCGCATCGTCGTATTTGCGCCCGGCCGGCGTCGCGACGATCGCCGGCCGCCGGGTCGACGTTCTCACCGAAGGCGATTTCGTCACGGCCGGCTCGGCGCTGCGCGTCACGCGCGTCGAAGGCGCCCGCATCTTCGTCAAGCCGATCGAAAACATCTCGCCGTAATCCCCGAAAGCAAACAACCTTCATGTTTTTCTTCGCCGTCATCGTTCTCGCGATCATCATCGGGGTCTCGCTGTTTCTCTATTACTTTCCGCTGGGATTGTGGGTGCGCACGATCGCAGCCGGCGTCCCGCTGTCGATCGGCTCGCTCATCCGGATGCGCATCATCGGTGTGCCGGCGGGTGTGATCGTCGCCAACCTCGTGCGCGCGCGCAAAGCCGGGCTTCCGCTCACCGTCGATCAGCTCGTGTCGCACATTCTGGCGGGCGGCAACGTCGAGAACGTGACGCTCGCGATGATCGCCGCCCAGCGCGCGCAAATTCCGCTCGAGTGGCAGCGCGCCGCGGCGATCGACCTCGCCGGCCGCAACGTGCTGGAAGCGCTGCAGACGTCGGTCAATCCGCGCGTCATCGAAACGCCCATCTTTCAAGGCGTCGCGCAGAACGGCATTCAGCTCAACGTAAAGGCGCGCATCACCGTCCGCAGTAATCTCGACCGCTACGTCGGCGGTGCGGGCGAACCGACGATCGTCGCGCGCGTCGGCGAAGGCGTGGTGTCCGCGGTCGGTGCCGCCATCGATCACAAAGAAGTGCTGGAGTATCCCGACCGCATCTCCAAAGCGGTGTTGTCGAAGGGGCTCGACGCCGGAACGGCGTTCGAGATCGTTTCCATCGACATCGCCGACGTCGACGTCGGCAAGAACATCGGTGCGGAGCTTCAAACCTCACAGGCCGAAGCCGACCGCCGCATCGCGCAAGCGAAGGCCGCGGAGCGTCAATACGCCGCGCAAGCCGCAGAACAGGAACAGAAAGCCGAAACCCAGGCGATGCGCGCGCGAGTCGTCGAGGCCGAAGCCGCGATTCCGCAGGCGATCGCGGAGGCGTTCCGGAGCGGCAATCTCGGCGTCATGGATTACTACAAGCTCAACAACATTAAAGCGGACACCGACATGCGCGGCGCGATCGGGCAAAACGTCGCGCCCACGGAGCAGCCGCCGCAGCAGCCGCCGCCGCGGTAGATGGACATCTGGGAAGTCATCGGCTACATCATGCAGGCGCTCGGGAACGCGTCGAAGGCGTCGCGCGAACGGCGCGACGAGCGCCGCACGGCGGTGCGCGGCCAACTAACGCAAGCGCTCGAACTGCTGCGCGCGCGCGCCGGCGACGCGGCGGGCGCACCGCCGCCGGCCGCCGCCGCTCCCACGCCTCGCGCACCGGCCCCGGTAGCCGCGCCCGTCGCGCCCGTTCGCGCCCCAGCCGTCCCGCCGCCGCTCGTCGTACCAGTGCCGGCGCCGTTGCCGGTCGCCCGGCTGTTTATGGGGCCTCAAACGGTGGCCGCCGCGATCATCGCGGCGGAAGTTCTGGGCCCGCCGGTCGCGTTTCGCCGCATCTGACACCTCGCGGCGGCGTCCTGCGTTCTAAGAGCGGGTACCACACCGTCGACAAGGAGCATCTCCTGGGAGCACTCACCACCGAAGCCACGTTCGAGCTTGCCGGCCTCGCCGATCCGCTGCGGTTCTGCGGACAATACGATCAAAACATCAGTGCGCTCGAAGCACTCATTCCGGTGGTGGTTCGCCTCAACGGCGAGCAGTTGCTCGTGAGCGGGGAGCGCAACGCGGTCGGACGGGCGACGCGGGTGCTCGAGCAGATGCTCCAGGCGGCGCGCACGGGGGCGCAAATCACCCCCGACGATGTCGCCCTGGCTGCGCGCACCGCCGGCGACGAGCGCGGCATTCCGCCGACGCTTTTCGTTTCGAATCGCGGCAAGGAAATTCGCCCGAAGACGGCCGGACAACGCGCCTTCGTCGCTTCCATCGAGCAGAACACCCTCTCGTTCGGGATCGGGCCCGCCGGCACGGGCAAGACGTTCCTTGCGATCGTGATGGCGATGCGTGCGCTCAAAAACCGCGAGGTCTCGCGCATCATTCTGTCACGCCCCGCGATCGAGGCCGGCGAAAAGCTCGGCTTCCTGCCCGGCGATCTCAAGGAAAAAGTCGATCCGTACTTGCGCCCGTTGTACGACGCGCTCGGTGAGTTGATCGAGGACGGAACCGTACAAAAGTACATCGAGCGCGGCACGATCGAGGTCGCACCGCTCGCCTACATGCGCGGGCGCACCCTTTCGGACGCGTACATCATTCTCGACGAAGCGCAAAACGCGACGCGCGAGCAGCTGAAGATGTTCCTCACGCGGCTCGGCGCCGGCGCCAAGATGATCGTGAACGGCGACGTCACGCAGGTCGACCTTCCGCGCGGAGCGACGAGCGGATTGCTCGACGCGGAGCGGCTGTTCTCCGACGTCGACAATATCGGCATCGTGCAGTTGGACGAAACCGACGTCGTGCGTCATCCGCTGGTCGGCAAGATCGTTCAGGCCTATGCCCGTCTATCTCAGGAACGCGACGCGTAAGTCGGGACTCGATTCGGCTTCCATCGAGCGCACCGTTACGGCGCTCCTGACGGCGATCGGGGAGCGGGAATCGAGCATCTCCGTCTCGTTCGTGCGCGATCCCGCGATGCGGCGCCTCAATCGCGCGCATCGCGGCAAGGATGCGCCCACGGACGTGCTCAGCTTTCCGCTCGTAGACGTGGAAAATGCGTTCGCCGGCGCGGAACGGTTGCTGGGCGACGTCGTGATCAGCGTGGATTCGGCGCGCCGGCAAGCCGCGGATTACGACGCGACGCTCGAGCGCGAAGTCGAGCGCCTCTTGATCCACGGCGTGCTGCATTTAGTGGGGCACGACCATCTGGAAGCCGAAGAACGCGCGCGAATGGAGCGTGAGGAACGCAGGCTCGCGGCGGCGATCGGGATGCCGTGGCCGTATTAAAGCGATTCGGCGCGCTCGCCGTGCTCGCCGAGTTTGACGGTTGCCGCCACGGCGCAAACGGCGCACGCACGCGCGCATCGCGCGGCGGCTTCGGCGGTCCCGGCGGCGCAAACAGCGTTCGATCGCGGTCTCGGGATGCTGTATGCGTTCAACATCGGCGAAGCGCGGCTGGCATTCCAGGCGGCCGAGAAGGCCGATCCGGCGAGCGCGGCCGCGTATGCCGCGGAAGCGATTGCGGATTCGTTCGACATCAACATTCCGACGACGGCGGAGGGCGAGAAACGCGGAGCCGACGCGGTCGCGCGCGGCCGCAAGAATGCGGCGACGGCGACCGACGACCGCGCGCTGCTCGAGGCTGCGGCGCAGCGCTACGACCCGGCAAAGACGCCGAAGCAGCGCTTCGCGGCGTACGCGAGCGCGATACAGCGCTACGCGGACGAACGTCCTTCCGACGGCATGGGTTTGACGCTCGCGGCGTATGCAACCTGGAATGCGGCGGATTCGCTGACCGACCGTAGCGACGCGCTGACGCCGCAGGCACAAACCATCGCGCGCGATCTCGATGCGGCGCTGGCAGTCGACCCCGACGATCTCGGCGCGCACCATCTGCGCATCCACTTCTGGGAAGTCGCCAAGCATCCGGAGCGCGCGTTGCCCGACGCGGAGTATCTCGCGCGGCTCACGTTCGATCCGGGGCAGTCGCATCTGCCGCACATGGCGGGGCACACGTATTCGCGAACCGGCAATTACGCCGCGCTCGTCGCCGCCAATGAAGCGGCCATCGCCAACGACGGCGCGTATTTCAAGCTCGGCGACGGCGAGGGCCAGCGCTACATGCGCACCTATCACGATCACGATGTCGACTTCGTGCTGTACGGTCTCACCACGGTGGGTCGAAACGCGGAAGCGCGCGCGCTCGCCGTGCACGAATCGCAAGCGATGCGGCTGCGCCTTGCGGTGCGGCTGCATCAGAACGCTGAGATTCTCAAACTCATCGGCGGCGCCATCACGCCCGAACGCGTCCAAGCCGAGGTGTGGGCGGGCGACGTCGCCGCCGCCCAGCGCGACCTCGCCTCGGTACGCAAGTCCGAGAGCGACGCGCGCACGGACGTCGCCGAAGCGGTGCTCGACCGCGCCAAGGGCGACCGCACGGCGGCGCTCGCGGCGTATGCCAAAGCACGCAAAGCGATCGGCACGTATCCCGGCGACCCGAAAACGCTGTGGGCCGCGCCCGTGGGCGAAGGCGAGGGCGTCACGTTGCTCGCGGCGGGACGCCCGGCGGAGGCCGAGCGCGTTTTCCGCTCGGAACTCGCGACGTATCCGAACGACCCGCATCTCTTCTACGGCCTCGCCCAAGCGCTCAAAGCGCAAGGCAAAGACGACAGCGAGCCGCGCCGCGCGTATCAAGACGCTTGGAAAGGCGATCGGCCGCTCACGCTCGGAGACCTCGGCTAATCAAACACCCCAGACTGATTCGCGCGCTTCCCTCGGTCAAGCTCGTGCGCGAACAGGGCGTGTTCGGAGCGATCCACTACGCGTTCGAGGGCATTATTTACGCCACGCGTACGCAGCGGAACATGCGGCTGCATTTTATCGCGGCGGCGCTCGTGCTCGCCGCGACGCTGTACTTGCGCCTGCAGCGCCCGTACGTCATCGGCATCGTGGTGACGGTCGCGCTCGTGCTTGCGATGGAGCTGCTCAACACGGCGATCGAATCGGTCGTGGATCTCATGACCGTCGCGCATCACCCGCTCGCAAAGATCGCCAAAGATACTGCCGCCGGGGCGGTGCTCGTCGTCGCCTTCGCGGCGGTGATCGTCGGCTATCTCACCTTCTACGAAGGCATCCTCGCGGGCGGCGATCGCGTCTATCGCGCGGCGCTCGCTCTGCCGGCGAACGCCGTCTTCATCGCGCTCGTGATCGTCGGCATCGCCACGATCGTCGTGAAGGCGCGCATGGGGCAGGGTTCGGCCATTCAAGGCGGCGTCGTCTCGGGCCACGCCGCGCTGGCGTTCGCGGCGGCCACGTTCATCGCGCTCCTGGCACACAGCGCGCTCATGGCGTCGCTGGCGATGTTTCTGGCGCTGCTCGTGACGCAGAGCCGCGTCGAGTCCGGCATCCATTCGGCGCGTGAAGTCTTCTGGGGAGGCTTGCTCGGTACGGGAGTCAGCTATGCCGTGTGGCTCTTCATGACGCGACCCCATGTGTTATAATTGCGGCGCTTGAGTACCGACCCGCTACCTGCGGCCGACTCCCGGCCCCCGCCCCCGCCACGGTCCCGCGAGGCGGCGCCGGCCATACGATGAGCTCCTACTGGCCTGAAATCGTCGCGCTCCTCGTGCTGACGGCTGCTGCCGCATTTTTCGCGATGTCGGAAGCGGCGATCGTGAGCGTGAGCCGGATCAAGGTCCGCGCGCTTGCGGAAAAACACGTGCGCAGCGCGGACAAGCTTGCCGCGCTCGTCGAGGATCGCAATCGGACGCTCACCACGGTGCTCATCGGCAACACCGTCGTGCTGCTCGCCGCGGACTCCGTCGCGACGTATTTGTTCATCCTCGCGGGCGTGCCGCACGCCGCCGTGTGGTCGACCATCGTGATGACGGTCGCCATTCTGCTCTTCGGCGAAATCATTCCCAAGACGGTGGCGGTAGCGAATAGCGAACGCTGGTCGCTGCGGATCGCGAACGCGCTGCGCGCCGTCGTCTGGCTGATGACGCCGCTCACGTGGGCGTTTTTGTCGGCGACGAATTTCGTGGTGCGCATCTTCGGCGGAACGCCGCATGTGGGGCCGTACGTCACCGAAGACGACATCAAAACGCTGGTCAACGTCGGCGTCGAGCAGAAGGTCCTGGAAGAAGAAGAGCGCGAGCTCATCCACTCGATCATCGAATTCGGCGACACGATCGTGCGCGAGGTGATGACGCCGCGGCCCGATGTCGTGGCCGTCGCTGTCTCGTCGTCGCCGCGGCGTGCGCTCGATCTCGTCATTGCGGACGGCTACTCGAAGCTGCCGGTCTACGAGGAGACCGTCGACAACGTCATCGGCGTCGTGCACGACCGCGAACTGCTCATCGCTCTTTCGGAGGGCGCCATCGCGAGCGCGAGCTTGCGTTCGCTCATGCGTCCGGCGATCCACGTCCCGGAGAACAAGCGCATCTCCGAGCTGCTGCGCGACATGCAGCGCAATAAATTTTCGCTCGCGATCGTGCTCGATGAGTATGGCGGCACCGCCGGCATCGTCACGATGGAAGATCTGCTCGAGGAGATCGTCGGCGAAATCCGCGACGAACACGATGAAGGCGAAGAAGAAGCGATTCGGCGGCTCTCCGATGACGAATCGGTGGTCGAAGCGGGCACCAACATCGAGGACGTGAACGCGAAACTCGGGATCGAACTGCCGCACGAGGAGTTCGAAACGATCGGCGGTTATACAGTCGGCTTGTTTGGACGGCTGCCGCGCGAGGGCGAAGAGATCGAGGCGGGCGGCGGCGTGAAGCTCCGGGTCGACCGCACGCGCGGACGCCGAATTCTGGCAGTTCGGGTGCTGACCAACGGCAAAGCGCAGGTCTCGGAGGACGCCGGTATGGAGATGCACGATGACGCGCGACCCCTCTAGCATCCTGGCCGCCGCGGTGGCCGCGCGCCGCGGAGCCTACGCGCCGTACTCGCATTTTTCCGTCGGCGCGGCGCTCATGGCGCGGGACGGGCGCATCTTTTTGGGTGCGAACGTCGAAAACGCATCGTTCGGGCTCTCGATGTGCGCCGAGCGCATCGCCTTGTTTTCCGCCGTTAGCCAAGGTGCGCGCACGTTCGATGCGATCGCCGTTGCCGGCCCCGACGGCGTCACCACACTGCCGTGCGGCGCTTGCCGCCAAGTGTTGTACGAATTCGCGCAACAGCTGCGCGTGATCTATCCCGACCAGGGCCAGGTCAAGGTGACGACGCTCATGCAGCTCCTGCCCGAAGCGTTCAGCGCGGCGGCACTGAACGATCAGCGCATTCCCGAGCGAGGTTTGCGCTGAGCGAACGCACTTACACGACGGACGGGATCGTGTTGCGGGCCCGCAATCTCGGGGAAGCCGACCGGATTTTCACGCTCTTTACGGTCGCTCGCGGGAAGCTCGATGCGGTCGGCAAAGGAACGCGCCGTCTCAAGAGCACCGTCGGCGGTCAGTTGCAGTTCTTGAGCGAGGCGACGCTGACGTTTCACCGCGGGCGCAACCTCGACGTCATCACCTCGGCGCAAACCGTCCGCAGCAATTGGCTGCGCCTCGTGGAACCGGCAACGTTCGCCGCCGCGTCGCTGCTTGCCGAAATCGTCGACAGCTTCTGCGAACCGGATTTACCGATGCCCGAGATCTACGAGCTGCTGGCCGGCGCCGCCGTCGCCCTAGGCGCGAGCGCGAACCCGGCAGGGCTCGTACCGCGCTTTCAACTCCGCTTGCTGTCGGCACTCGGCCTCGCACCGCCCGACGACGCGTGCGTGCGGTGCTCCGCCGAATTCAGCGCGCACGGTGCGTGGCTCGACGTGGAAGCGGGCGGCCTCGCGTGCGAGCGATGCTGCGGCATGCGCGGCGACGGTGACCGGCTCGACGCCGCCGACGTCGCGAATTTCCGCGCGGTCGGCGCAATGCGCGGCGGTGCCGTCAAGGCTGCCGCGACCGCGACGCCGCGCGCGGCGCGCGCCATCGATCGGCTCGTCATCTATCATCTCGGCAAACGGCCGAAGTCGCGCGCGCTGCTCGACGCCTTTCCCACCTAATGGCCGGCGAGCTCAACGCGATGGCGCTCGACGTCGGCGAGCGCCGGATCGGCGTGGCCGTGAGCGACCCGCTGGGGTCGTTTTCGCTGCCGTACGAAACCATCGAGCGCACGAACGTGCGCGCCGACGTCGACCGCATCGTCGCGCTCGCGCGCGAGCGCGGCGTTCGTGTGATCGTCGTCGGCGACCCGCTCACGCTGAGCGGCGAACGCGGCATCGCCGCGCGGACCATCGACGGCTTCGTCGCGCACCTCGCACGCGCGTACGACGGCACGATCGAGCGCGTCGACGAGCGCATGACGACGGCGGCCGTGCAGAAGTCGCTGATCGGTGCGGACGTGTCGCGCAAGAAACGCAAGGCCGTGGTCGATCAACTGGCCGCGGCGCTCATTCTCGATACCTGGCTCGCACGCCGGCGCAACGCATGACGCGGCTGCAGCGCGCGCTCATCGATTCGGCGGTGGCGATCCTCGTCATGACGGCGGTGATCGTGACCGCCGCGTCGCTGTGGTTTCGCAACGCGGTCTACGTCGATCGCTCGATGCCGGCGCACCAGACGTCGGTGATCATTCCGCGCGGTGCAACGTTCGGCGAAGTGATTGCGACGCTGCAGCACGACGGCGTCATTGCGCATCCGTTCGCGTTTCGCATCCTGGCGCGGCTGCGTCGCGACGAAGCGGACGTCAAAGCGGGGGAATACCGCTTTCCCGCCCATCAGAGCAGCGACGACATTCTGCGCAAGCTCGTCGCCGGCACGGAGCAGATCGCCGTGTGGGTCACGATTCCCGAAGGGTTCACGGCGCGCCAAGTCGCGGCGGCCTTCGCGGACCGCAAGCTCGGCGACGAGCGATCGTTCGAGCGCGCGTTCCTGCACGACGACTTGAGCATCGGCGGCCGCCGCACGGCATCGCTCGAAGGGTACCTCTTCCCCAGCACCTACTTGATTCCGGTCGATGCGTCGCCGTCGGGTGTTGCCAAGATTCTCACGAACCAGTTCCGCAAGGAGCTGCCGCCGGACGCCGAGGCGCGCGCGAAGGCCCTTGGACGAACGGTGCCGGAAGTGGTCATCCTCGCCTCTCTTGTCGAACGAGAGGCGAAGGCCGACGACGAACGGGCACTGATGGCGGGGGTGTACTACAATCGGCTTCGGCTGGGCATGCCGCTCGAGGTGGACGCCACGATCGAGTACACGTTTCCCGAGCACCACGCGGTCATCACGAAGCGCGATCTCGAAAGCGATTCGCCGTACAACACGTATCGCCACGCCGGCCTGCCGCCGACGCCGATTGCGAATCCGGGCAAACCGTCGCTCGATGCGGCCTTCATGCCGCGCTCATCCGACTACCTGTACTACGTGTACAAGGGAGACGGGCACCACGCGTTCGCGCGAACCCTCGCCGAACACAACGACAACGTGCGGCGCTACCTCAAGTAAGGAGTGAGATCATCGACACCACCAACGGCCAGGCCGGCGGTCAGCATGCGGACGGCGAGGCGCCGCTCGAGTTGCGCGACGTGCTGGTCATCGAGACGACCGACGGGCAAAAGCTCGAGTTCGAGGTCGTCGGGCTGGTGGAAGACGACGAAAACAATGCATTTGCCGTGTGCTACAGCGAGAAGGCGGACGAGTTTGTCGTGACCGATGCCGCCGGCACGCTCCTGCATGACGACGCATTGGCCCAAGAGATCCTCGACGACTTCTTCGTTCTCGCCGAAGAGTCTGCACCGGAGTCGGAAACGTAGGGCCCGTTCTTTTTCTCTCGGCACGCGTCGGCGTCGGACATACCGCCGCCGCCGATGCCGTGCGTGCGCGTTTGGAAGCGCGCGGCATTCGCGGGGAAACCGTCGATTCATACCGCTACGCGGCGTCGTTCTTCTCGAAGGTGGTGAGCGACGGCTACATCGGCATGGTCCGCACGATCCCGCAGGTGTACGGCTTCATCTACGACCGCGCCGAGCGCGCGAAGGAAGCCGGCGGCTTTCGCGTCTGGGCCGCCGAGTTCACCGCGCGCAACCTGCAGCGGCTCATCACGCGCATGCGGCCGAGCGTCGTGGTTTGCACGCACGCCTTTCCATGCAACGCGATGTCCGCGTACAAACGGCTCTACGATCCCGAGCTGCCGGTGTTCGGCATCGTCACCGACTTCGTCGTCCACCCGTTCTGGATCTACCGTAACATTGATGCGTACGCCGTTGCGACGCCGGAAATGCGGTCGACGATGATCGCGCGCGGCGTCGAGGCGGACCGCGTGCGCGTCGACGGCATTCCGGTCGACTTGCGCTTCGCGGAACGCACGCGCTCGCGCGCCGAGATTCGCGCCGCGCTCGGCTTGCCGCCCGACCGTCCCGTGATGCTGGTGATGGGCGGCGGATTAGGGCTTGGACCGGTCGCGACAACGACGCGTGCGCTCGCGCAGCTCGATCGCGAAGTGACCGCGGTCGTGATCGTAGGCCGCAACGCGCGCCTCAAGCGGCAAGTCGAAGAAGCGGCCGCGAATTATCCGTACGAAACGCGCGTGCTCGGCTTCGTCGACAACGTCGCGGACTACATGCTCGCGAGCGACATTCTGCTGACGAAGCCGGGCGGGCTGACGACGACCGAGGCGCTGAGCGCGGAAGTTCCAATGATTCTCGTGCGCCCGCTTCCCGGACAGGAGCAGCGCAACGCGCGGTTCTTGGAGCAGCGGGGCGCCGCGCTGCGCGCCGACCGCAGCCGCGACATCGCGCGCCTCGTCGCCGAGTTGCTTGACGATCCGGCGTCCGATTCGCGCCTGCACATTGCGGTGCGGCAATTGCGCAAGCCCTTCGCTGCTGAGACGATCGCGGGCCGCATCGCGGAACTCGGCACGCGCGCGACGGCGCGTTATGCCTACGGTGAATAAAAAAAGCCGGCAGCCGCAACGCGGCCGCCGGCGAAATGGAACCCCAGTTTAGAAATTCGGCGTCAGCAAGAATGCACGGCGCGCGCCGTTCAACGCAAAGTGACTTGCCCGCCATGTCGCGTCAAATAAAACGCCGAGCCAGCACGTACGCGGACAAGCCATGTCGCGCGTAAGGTTGTGACAACTGCGGTGCCATCGCAGTCGCGAGCATCTTCCCTGCAGCGGCGCGGCGCTGCGGCCGCAGACGTGGGGCCTTTCGGTTTCTTGCTCGTCTGAAAGGGCCGCCTGCGCGCCCTAATGAACCGAGAGTCGGCGCTGGAGAGATGGCCGAGTGGCTGAAGGCGGCGGTTTGCTAAACCGTTATACGCATAACAGCGTATCGAGGGTTCGAATCCCTCTCTCTCCGAATCGGCGCGGCAGGGAACGCCGCGGAGGCGTTGTACCTAGACGGGTCGCGCGAGCGACGCACGCGGTCGTAGCTCAATTGGATAGAGCAACAGGCTACGAACTTGTAGGTTGGGGGTTCGAGTCCCTCCGACCGCGATTGTTAGCAACGGGCGACGGATGTTCCGTCGCCCGTCGCATTTACAAGCCGTTCGGCGTGAGTACGAGTTTCGCTTCGGGATAATCGAACGTCCAATTGAAGTGACGCAAGAAGTCGAAGCCGACAAGCCCGCCGTCCGCCCCGAAGGCATCCGGTGACGCGAAGCACGTCGCAGCCTGCTCGTACCGATACGGCCCGACGTTGATGGCGTTGAGCCGCACGCATGGCGCGCTCTGCATCGCCCCACCGTCGGCGCCTTGAAAGTACACGCGGTAGTCGCCCAGCTCGATGCCGCCGATCGTCACTTGACTCGCGAGTGCGACCACCTTGCCGCTCTGCCGCAGCTCGTCGCTGACGATCACGAAAAAGTCGGCTCCGCTGTCGAGCACGGGGCGTACGACGACGTTCTTCGGAAGCGTCAGCAGTACGCCCGGCTGACGCGACGTCAGATCGATCGGAAAGGCGAAAGCGCCTTTGCCGACGTTCGCGTCGAACTTCATGGGGTCGAGAATCGTCAGCGTGTGCGCGGCGAGGTCGACGTCGACGAGCGCATTCGCCAAGAGCGGATAGCCGAGGATGCCGTCGATGCCCGGGATAGTCTGGCTTGAGATGTGGACGATCGAATCGTGCAGCACGTTTGCGCCCAGCGCGAGATCTTTCGCGCGCGCGAGCTTCGCACCGACGAAGCGGCCGTTCACGCCGCGGTACCCGCTATTGCCGAGATGCTCGAGGCCGATCGTGTCCGCAAAAGGTGAGAAAACGACGTCGATCGCGGAGCCGGAGTCGAGCAGAAACGTGCCTTCGTGCCCGTTGATAGTCGCTCGCACGCGAACCGAACGGCCGCCGCCGTTCCCCAGCGCGACCGTCATCGGGTATGGTGCTTGCGATCCGAACGTCCACGAACTGGACGGTGAAGGCGGCCGCAAATCGGCGGGATCGAGCGCAGGGTTGAGATCCGCCATCAGCAACTTCACGACCGGCCCGCGCTTCGTTCCGTGTTCCTCCGCAACGACACGCTTGCCGGGCGCAATCTCGCGGTAGGCGTCGATCTCGACGCTGCGTGCCGCGAAATGGTCGTCCGGCGCGATAACTTCGCGCAGATATGCCCCCGTCGCTCGATCGATGTACAGATCCGCCGGCACGCCGTCGCCCGGTGCTATGCGTACGATATCGACCGTCTTGTCGCCCACCTTTGCCGTCCCGCGCAGCGTTGCGGATACCAGTGCCGCGGCTTCCGCGTCGATGACGTTTTGCGTGAACGCGATGCGGTGCGGCGTCTCGCGGACGGCGACGGAATTGCCGCCTTCGTCCGCATCCCAAAACTGCTTGCCGTTGAAGCCGTCTTGTTGCGTAAGGCCGCGACCGCTGGTGACGACGTTGCGATACAGCAGGCCACGACGATACGTCGCCATGCTCCACTGCATTGCGGTGCCCGGCATCGCTTGCCGCGCCGGCGCGGGCGTCGTATTGGCATCGGCACGGCGCGCGAACGCATACGTGAGCTTCAGCGTTTGAACGGAATTGTCGTCGGCTTGCCAGCCGACAAAAGCACGGTGCTTGGTGAAGATCGACGCCGTATCCGAGCCGGCCGTTGCCGGCGATGCGCCCCACACCGCGGAAGACGCCGCGAATACCGCACCGATGAGAATCGTACGCACAAAGCAAGTATGCGCCAGGCATTGGGGCGCGGACCTGCAAAGGGACCGCGGTGCGCGAAAAGAATTCGAGTCGGTCGCCGCGTTGGGCGGCTTCGCGGCTCGGTAGCTCAGCGGTAGAGCGGGGGACTCATAAGCCCTAGGTCGTAGGTTCAAATCCTACCCGAGTCAAGATTTCGAGCGGGCTTCGGCAACTTTCCGAAGCCCGCTGTGCGTCGTGGTACCGAAGGGCATCATTTCGGCCCGCCGGAACTCCGTCTCCGGTCAAATTTCTCTCGAGGTACAGTCATGTCGACGATCCCCTGCGATTTCTGTCCGCATCCGGTCGACCGCGGTCAGATGGAAGAAATCGAGATTTCCCATTACGTGCCGGATAGTTCAGGGGACGATTTGGCCTACGCGCGCACCTATTATTTCGGTCACCCCGACTGCGTGCGCAAATTCTACCGAGGGCTCGTGGAGCATAAGCTCGACCTCTTCAAGCACATGCCCACTTCCGCGCCGGCGGGCGACGAGAAGGGCCCCTAGCGGGCTCGTCCAACCCCGGTTGGTCGCGCTCCCGTAGCTCAATTGGATAGAGTACCGCCCTCCGAAGGCGGGGGTTGCCCGTTCGAGCCGGGCCGGGAGCAAGATGAACGCTTCCTGCGCCGCGCGCTCGCGCTCGCCGAGGATGCGTCCGCCGCGGGCGAGGTGCCGATCGGCGCCGTGCTCGTCGTCGGCGAACTCGTCATCGAAGCGCGTAACGAGAAAGAGTTGCGGCCCGACCCGACGGCGCATGCGGAGATGCTTGCGATTCGCGAAGCGGCGCGGCGAATCGGCGCGTGGCGCATCGGCGGTACGCTGTACGTAACGAAAGAACCGTGCGCGATGTGCGCCGGTGCAATTGCCGCTGCGCGCATCGAACGGCTCGTGTACGGCTGCGCCGATCCGAAGGGAGGTGCGGCCGGAAGCGTAGTCGATATAATCGGGTCGGCCGCCGTCAACCACCGCGTGGCAGTGACGGCCGGCGTGCTCGAAGACGAGACTGCTCAACAGCTGCGGGCGTACTTCCGCAGCAAACGCCTGGAGAGGTGGTCGAGTGGTTGAAGGCATCCGCCTCGAAAGCGGACAGACGTTAATAGCGTCTCGAGAGTTCGAATCTCTCCCTCTCCGCCACGCAACCGGCGGCGGCCGTACCGGCCGCCGTCGTCGTGTTACGTCGCGGCTAATTTGGGATCCGACGGCGTTTGCGGAAAGCTGAAATCGTCGTACCGCGCATCGACGGTGTACGTCGTGCGGCCGAGGTGGAACACCGCCGTCAACGTCTGTTTGTAGAAGACGTGGTTCACGATCCAGTGCCCTTGTACCGTCGTGTAATCGACGTCGAATTGCGTTGTCGGGCCCGTGTAGCTCACGTGCGTCGGCAACATCGTTGCGGGATCGACGTACAGATCGTGAATGAAGAACGTGGAGTCGTTGTCGCGGGTCAGCGCCGGCAGCGCGTCCATCATAAGGTGTGGACGCTGCTCCGTCGAGTCGTCGGCGTAGTGCGCGTAGTAATTGCGCAACGTCGTGGCGACGACGGTAACGCCGGGATTCGACGCCGCCGGATCCCTGAAGGTGATCGGCGCATCCATCTTCACGCCGCTGATCGGATTGTGCATGCGCACGGGATCCGCCATGCGGAAATTCAGGTGGAAGTACGAGAGTGCATCGAACGTCGGTAACAGCGGGAAGCTCTGGCCGTACTGCCGTTCGCCCTTCGGCAGATCTTGCAAGACAGCCAAATCGTCTTTGGTGCGCGACTCGACCGACCGATTGATCACGCGATACTTTTTCATCGCGGGAACGTCGACCGCAACCGCGACGCGGTAGGCAACGTACGGCGGCTGCCGCTGCCAGGCGGCCGCAGCGGCGTTGGCGACTTGGCGAAATTCAGCGTCGGGAGCGAGCACAACACGAACTACGAAAAACGGCGCGGAATCCTCTCCGGCCGCGGTCCCCTTACGCCAGGGTGTAGCGGCTCCAAGCGATGCGGCTCACGTGGACACCGTGCATCACGCGCGAGCATTCGGCGTCGCCGTAGTAGCGCGGCATGCCGGACCACTCGCGCGTCATTAGGACTACGGGAAGGTCGGGAAAGACGCGCTGCTGCAGGCTGGCGAGCAACTCATGCGCCTCCATTTGATCCTTCAGCATGGCCAGAGGAACCGTAGCGAGAGCGAAGGTCATGCCTTGCTCGCTGAGCACCGCGCCGTCGAGTGTCATAGGCATCATCTGTACCGGTCGGCAAATGACCGCGCACATCTTACGAAACTCGAGCCTTTTCCAAAAAGTGTGCGCGTGCACACAGTACGTCACGAACGTTCGCCGTCTCGAGGGCTAAGCGAGTCAAGCGAGGCAGTTACGTTACCACAATTGTCTTGAACGCCGGGCGGCTCGGCAGGTCCGGCGTCGATGCGGCACGGAGCGGACGTTAAAGCCTGCGTCCAAGCGATGAAGGGGCCAGAATCTTTTGTCGGTTACCAACACGACCCTCGATCCGCTGTGGATTGAGGCGATGGATACGCTTCCCATCGTCGTCTGGACGGCGCTCCCGGACGGGCGCATCGAATTCGTCAACAAACGTTGGTACGAAATGACCGGCGTGCCGCAGGCGGCCGTCGTCAACGACGGTTGGCGCGCTCTCGTGCATCCGGAAGATCTAGCACACACCGCAGCGCTGTTCGAGGCGTCGGTCGCGAGCGGCACGCCGATTTCGCTAGAAACGCGAATGCGTACGCCGGACGGCTCTGTTCGTTGGACACGCGCTCAAGGTGCGCCGATGCGCGACAAAAACCAGCGGATCGTTCGCTGGTTCGGCGTTACGGTCGACATCGATGACATCAAACGGACCCAAGACGCTTTGCAGCGGGCTGAGGCGGAGTTGAGCGAGTCCGAGCGCCGCTTTCGCGTCTTGGCCGAAGCGATTCCGGTCATCGTCTGGACGGCCGACGCGAACGGCTGGATCGATTGGTACAACCATCGATGGGAAGCGTACACTGGTCAAACTCGGGCGGAATCCGCCGGCTGGGGATGGCAGACGGCGCATCACCCGGAGGATTTTCCGGAAGTCATGCAGCGCTGGCCGGAGTCGATCGCCAGCGGCCAACCGTTCGAGATGGAGTTTCGCCTGCGGGGAGCCGACGGTGTCTTCCGGTGGTTTCTTACGCGCATCAATCCGTTACGCGACGCGGCCGGCAACGTCGTGAGATGGTATGGCAGCAATGTCGAAATCGACGAACAGCGTCGGGCACTCGAGCGCAGCACGCGCATCGCGCAGATACTGCAGACCGTCTTCCTGCCTACCTCGCTGCCGCAGCACCCCGGCCTGCGTTTCGACGCTGTGTACCTGCCGTCGGAGCGCGACGCACTGGTCGGCGGCGATTGGTACGACGTGGCGGTGCTTCCGGACAATCGCATCCTGTTCTCCATCGGCGACGTTGTCGGGCACGGGCTCGAAGCCTCCACAGTGGCAGGTCGCATTCGGCAAACGATTCACGCCATCGCGTTTGAAGCGCAGGACCCGGCAATGCTCTTACGAGCGGTGAACCGCGTCGTACTCCATCAAGAAGGCGGTGCTGTGGCAACCGCCATCGTCGGTTTTATCGACGAGGCGCTGCGAACGGTGACATATGCGAGCGCCGGGCACCCTGCGCCAATCGTGGCGAATCCCGGTGAGCGCGCCCGTATACTGCCGCACGATGGCCTGCCGCTCGGGGTCAGCGATGATCTGCGCTCGCGGCGCCATGACGTTACGCTGCAACAAGATGCGGCGCTTCTCTTGTACACGGATGGCTTTACTGAGTTCGCGCGTGACGTTGCTGCTGCCGAACAACGCCTCAAGGCTGCTACGGAGAGCGCCGCCGGGCACAGTACGTCCGGGCCGACCGCGCGCGAAGTGGCGCTAAACGTCTTGAACGGACATCCAAACATTGATGATGCCGCTTTGCTGCTGATCCAATTCGCTGCAGCCGTGCCGGCAACGGACCTTTCATCCAAGCACGATCTCTCGAAAACATGGCGATTCCACTCGAGCGACGCACACAGCGCGCGCACCTCGCGGCACGAGTTGATAAAGTACATCAAATCGCTGGCCGACGACTCGGAAGATCTTTTCATCGCCGAGCTTATCCTGGGCGAAATTCTGGCGAATACCGTCGAACACGCTCCCGGACTGGTCGAAATCAACATTGATTGGCAGGAGGAAAAGCCGCTCGTGCGCGTTCTCGACACTGGGCATGGTTTCGATCTCGGCCATGTGGCGGAGAGTTTACCGGCCGACCCGTTGGACGAAAACGGGCGCGGCATTTTCCTGATTCGTTCGCTCGCCGAGAACCTGACGGTGCAACGGTCGCCGGGCTACGGCACCGAAATTTGCGCGACGCTGCCCGTCCGGCGTGCGCCCTCGAACGGCCAATTGCAGACCAACGGCGCGGCGTGATGGAGCGGCCCTACGTCCGTCGTGGCCTGGTTGCGCTGACCGCTGCCGGCGCGCGCGCGATGCTGGACGCGGCCGAGAGCAAAGCGCGCGAGATCGGCGTCGACCAATGCATAGCGATCGTGGATCCGGGCGGCGCCCTGTTGGCCTTCTCGCGCATGGACGGCGGGCGCATCGCGTCCGTTCAAATCGCGATGACGAAGGCCCATTCGGCGGCGACGCGCCGCCGACCGACGAAAGAAGAAGCCGGCGGCGACGTCCTGCTCGGCCTTCGCCTCGCGATCGCCTCGGACAATCAGGTAACGAACATCGGCGGCGGTTTTCCGATCGTCGTCGACGGACAAACGATCGGCGGGATCGGCGTCAGTTCGGGGACCGCGGAAGAAGACACGGTCGTCGCCGAAGCCGCGCTCGCCGTCCTCGTCTGACGCATGAGCGGAATCAAACCATTTGAGGAGTTTCGCGTCGGCGACAAGGCGGTCTTCAGCAAGACGATGACGGAGGCGGACATCCTCCTGTTCGCCGCCGTCAGCGGCGACACGTACGAGCTGCACGTCGACGAAGAGTACGCGCGCACTACGCGTTTCGGGCGCCGCGTGGTGCACGGCATGTGCACGGCGAGTCTGATCTCGACGACGAACGGGATGCTGCTGCAGCGCCCGGGCGGCATATCGCTCGCCCAGACGCTGAAGTTTCTCGCGCCGGTGTTCATCGGCGACACCGTGACGGCGACGTCTGAAGTCATTGAGGTTCTTCCGGCCAGACGCCGCTTGCGGTGTAAAACGACCGTCGTGAACCAGCGCGGCGAACTCGTGGTCGACGGCGAGGCGCTCGAGCAAAAAGATCCGGCGTGAAGAACGCTCGCGCGACGCCGTGAAGATATTGATCACCGGCGCGAGCGGTGAAGTCGGCCGCCGCATCGCCCTCATCTTGAGCGAGCGCGGTGAAGCCCTGCGCTTGATGTATCGCGATCTCGCACGCGCGCAGCCGCCGCCGGGCACCGAAACCGTGGCCGGAGATTACGGCGATCCCGCGTCGCTCGATCGCGCGTTTGCCGGAATGGACGCCGCCTTCATCGTTTCGGGCAATGCGGAGCCCGGCAAACGCGCGCGGCTGCACGCGAATGCTATCGATGCCGCCGCGCGGGCGCGCACGCCGCACGTCGTGTATCTCTCGTTCCAGAATGCGTCGCCCGCCTCGAAGTTTCCGATGGGGCGCGATCACTTCATGACCGAGCAACATCTGCGCGCGAGCGGCTTGCGATACACGGCGCTGCGCGACAACCTCTACCTCGACATCCTGCCCGAAATGTTCGACGCGGAGGGTCGCCTGCGCGGACCTGCGGGCAACGGCGCCGCCGCCTTCGTCGCGCGCGACGACGTGGCGCGCTGTGCCGCAGCGGTTCTCACGGACGCGCGAGCCGAAGCCGCGTATGACATCGCGGGACCGCAAGCGCTCACGCTTGCGGATGTCGCGCGGCGCTTTTCCGCGCTGACCGGACGCGCACTCGAGTATGTGGACGAGTCGTTGGATGAAGCGCGCGCGTGGCGCCGTCCGTTGGCATCGGCGCCGTGGGAAGTCGACGTGTGGACCGGCTCCTACGAGGCCATCGGCGCAGGCGAACTCGAGAACACGGGCGACGCCGTGCGGCGGCTGACCGGGCGCGATCCGCTCTCGCTAGAAGCCTACTTCACGCTGCATCCGCGGCTGCTCGGACACCTAGCGCGGTGACGCCGACGGCGCGGGGGACGGTGCCGTACGCGCGACGCACGCCGCGTACGCAGCCGACGACAGATTCACGTCGCTGCACCAGTACCAGGCCCAATTCGCGGCGCTGATGGCGCCGACGGGACTCTTCGAGGTGTAATACGCCGCGTAGGTGCTGCGCAACGCCGCATCCGTCCCCAAGGCGGTCTGCAATTTGTCGAGATTCGGCGCGTCGAACGCGGTGCTGCCGTAGGCGCTTGAGAACTGGTATTCTTTCGTCCATGCAGTCGCCTGGCCGGTGAGTCCGAGCGGCAAGGCATACGTCGTGAAGTCGGCGATGATGCCCGTTTCCGGCGCGACGTCGGCGACGACGAAGGCGGGATTGTTCGCCTGGACCGGACTGATCGACGGCAAGACGGCCATGGGAACGCGCACGTTGCCCGCACTCGCAATCTCGAACGACGCGTGGTGCGTGTGGCCCGCAATGATTTCAACCGCGCGCGCCTGCGGATCCGCCATCGTCGCCACCAGCGCTTCCGCCGAAGGCTCATCCATGAACGGGACCGGTTTCGCTGCGCGCATCGACGAGTACGCGTCGATGCCCGGCGGGATGTGTGTGACGAACCAGCGGTACGTGCCGGGCGTTCCGGCGATTGCCGCTTTCAGCCACGCCAGTTCGATTTGTCCGGGGTTCTCCGAAGGCAGTCCGCACGTGTTCTGGTATGCCGCCGACCAGAAGACACTATTGACGACGACGGCCTGCGCGCGCGTTTGCGTCGGCAGCATCGCCGTATAGTATCCGGCTTCCGGAAAATCGGCGATGAAGTCCGGTGCGTGGGCGTACCGGTTGACGAGCGGGCCCCACGCCTGCGCCATGTGCGCGAGAAACGGGCTGCGCGGCTGGCTGTGATAATCGCCGCAATAGCCGTCGTTGTTGCCGAGCGTGACGACGAATTGCGCGTTTGGATACGCCGCGTTGAGTTCCAAGGCCAGATACGCAACGGTCTTATCGACGAAACTCTCGTACGCGGCCGGCGGCTTTCCGGGCTGCGCCCGCACGAACAGCTGCGGAAATTCGTGCGCCAGCAAATCGCCGGCAATCACGACGACGGGCGGATTCTGCACCACCGCTTTCATTTCAGCGAGTGTGGACGCGAGCAGCGCGTAATTCGTGTCTTTGGCGTACCCGCTCGGCGGCGCGGACGCTTCCTTCGCCTCGAAGATGTCGTGCCATTGCGCGGCCGACGCTTGCGCCAGCGTGTCGACGATCGCCGGATCGTCGAACGGGTTGAGGTGAATGTCGCTCAGCAGCAGCCACCGCTCCGTCCGCGGCGGCTGCGCGCTCGACGGCGTGGTACCGAACGCAACGACTCCGGCGATGACGGCGCATGCCCACAGCGACCGCATCAACTTCTGCATGCGCGCATGTTGCGCGAGGATGCGCGCGCCGCCTTCGCGGGTACACGGAGTCCATGACGGTCGTGGCCGCGGCGTTGGCCGTTGCTTTTTCGCTGTTTGCCGCCCGTGACGGCACGTGGTCCGAGGGCCCGCCGCTTCCGCTTGCGCGAAGCGAGGTGGCCGTCGCTGCCGCCGCAGCGAGCGTGTACGTCGTGGGCGGCTATGCGAACGGCCGGGTCGACCAGGCGATCGTCGAGACCTACGATACGCGCGCCGGAACGTGGTCCGAGCGCGCTCCGCTGCCGCGCGGCCTCAACCACGTGGGCTTGACGGATTTCGGCGGCAAGCTGTACGCGTTCGGCGGATTTCCACAGCAGAACCGCGGCGCAGTCGCCGGCGCGAACGTGTACGATCCAGCCACGAACCGCTGGTCGCCGCTCGCGCCGGTTCCCACGGCGCGCGGCTCGATCTCGGTGGCCGTCCTCGGCGACAAAATCCATCTCGTCGGCGGACGCGACGCGCACAGCGTCACGGCGCACGACGTCTACGATCCCGTGCTCAACCGGTACACGAGCGCGGCGCCCATTCCGGTCGGCCGCGATCACATGGGCCTCGTCGCATTCGGCGGAAAGTTGTACGCGATCGCCGGACGGATCGACGACTTCAACCACAACACGTCGTTCGTCGACATCTACGATCCTCAGACCGACCGCTGGACGACCGGCGCACCGATGCCTTCCCAGCGCAGCGGAATGGCCGTCGCGCTGTATCACGAGCGCATCCTCGCAATCGGCGGCGAGTACGGTGGCGGGACGTTCACCAACAACGAAGCGTACGATCCGCGCACGAACCAGTGGACGGCGCTTGCGCCGCTGCCGGAAGGCCGTCACGGCACCGGTGCCGCGGTCGTCGGCGACACGTTGTACTTCCCCGCCGGCGCGCCGGTGAACGGCCGCAGCCGTCAGTCAAACGTGCTGTACGTGTTCAGCGATCCGCGCTAGGGCATCTCCCAGAGCATCGCGCGCGTCCACGCGCCGCCGCACCCGCGCAGCTTCACGGGGGCCGCAACGAACAGCCGGCGCTTGCCGTCCATGACCTCGTCGGGAAAGCACAATTCTTCGACAATGAAACAGCCGGCGCCGAGCAGCGCGCGATGCGGCGGACCGGCCTTGGCCGGATCCTCGTAGCCGCCCATGCTGACGGCGTCGATGCCCGCGCCTTTCGCGCCGCACTCAACCAAGTGCCGCGCGCCGTCGCCGCTCAAATACGGCCACTGCGTCAAGAACTCGCGCGTCAGCGCGCGTTTGTGCCCCCAGCCCGTGTTCAGCAGCACCACGTCGCCGCGCTCGATCGCGACATTCGCGAAATCCGCGGCGTCGATCGGCGCACCGGGCGCCTTGCCCCGCAGATCGGCGATCACTGCAGGCCCGACGTACGTCTCGAGCGGGATCGCGTCGATCGTGCGGCCGTCGTCGAAGAAGTGGTACGGCGCGTCGCAGTGCGTGCCCGAGTGCGTGCTTAACTCGACGATCTCTTTGTTGACGCCGTTGACCGCCTGCATGTAGAAGAGGCGAATCTGCACCGGCCGCGGATTCGAATCCGGATATTGCGGGCAGTTCGAGAACACCGGCTGGCTCAAGTCATAAATTTTGGCGGGAACCGGCACGGCGCTCATCGCGGAAAACCCGCGAGCGCGGCGGCGACGTCGTCCGGCGCCGGCAACACCTCGAAGCTGAGATCGTAACGGCGCGTCTCGCCGGGCTCGAGAAACGGCAGCGTTCCGGCGCTTGCCGCGGCGACGCGGCCCTCGATCGTCGGACAATTCGCGGGCTCGATGCCCATGACGTACGTGCCGGCGCCCAACATGCGCCAGCTGAACATGGCGGGCAGTTGCGTCGGGTCGAAGCGGACCGCGAGCGCCGGCAGACCGGCGGCGTCGTCGCCGGGCGCAAGCACTGCCGTCGCCCGGCCGTCGCGGCACGCGACGGGCTCGTGCACGAAGACCTGTTCCGCGAATTCCGGCTGCGGCGCACCGCCGCGATTCCATTCCGTTAAGCCGCGCGCCGCCTCAGCGTCGCGCGGTCGGACCCCCGACTCCGACACGTGCAGTGTCGCGTGCTCGTTCAAGATCGGGAAACCGCCGTTGCAGTGATACAGCAGCATGTGCGGACGGCGCTCGCTGCCGGCGTTCGTGACGCGGTCGTGCACGTCGATGCGCCGCGAACCGACGAACGTGCGCAGCGTGCGCTCGAGGCGCAGATCTTCGCCGAAGACGGCGGTTTCGCGCATCGTGCCGTGCACTTCGAGCGCGCATTCCTCGCCGTCCCAGCGCACGGCGGTGCGCACGTCTTCGGCCGGCGTCGTGTTGATGCGCCCGTGCAAGCCGAAGGTGCCCCACGCATCGCTGCCGGCGGGCCCAAAGTTGCCCAAGCCGCACGTCGTCAAGAGGCCGCCGAAAAACGTCCGCAGGAACCCGTCGCCGGCGTGTTCCGCGAATGCGGGCGCCGCTACGCCGTTGCGGCTGCGCCAGCAGAGAGGCGCGCCGCGATACTCAGCGCCGGCGATGTCGAGCGCGCGATCCGCGATGCTCCAGAACGCGAGCCCGCCGCCCGCGCGCACGTGCAGCGCGCGCGCGCCGCGGCCGCGCCCGTCGATCAGCTCGTGCGGATCGATGCCGGCGACCTGGTCGAGGCGGCCGGTACGCCGCTCCAATTCTGCGCGGCTCCATTCACGGCCGAAAAGCGCCGGCATACTAACTCGCGGCGCGCGGCAGCGAATCGACGATGCGCGCGAAGCCGGCGCACGAGCGGTCGAGCACGTCGTCGAGGTCCGCGCGCCACAACGAGTCGGGCAGCGATTCGCTGGAGAAGATTTCGAGCACGTACGCTCCGGCGTAGCCGGCGGCGCGCGTCGCCTGCACGATGCGGCCGAGCGGAATGCGCCCGTCGCCGGGAACCGTGCGGTCGTAGTAGCCGCGCGGCGTTCGCCAGTCACTGATCTGGACGAGAAAGATGCGGTCACCCGCGCGCGCGATCGCCGCGTCGAGATCGGGAGTTTGCCAGACGTTCCACGTGTCCACGCACACGCCGAAGGCCGGATGGTCCACGGCCGCAACGAGATCCAGCGCGTCGCCGAGCGTGCAAATCGCCGAGTCGACGTTCATCAGCGACGGGTGCAGCGGCTCGAAAGCGATGCGTACGCCGTGCGCTTCCGCGACCGCGGCCAATTCCTGAAAGGCGGCGCACGCTTCGTGCACGACGGCGTGCACGTCCCCGTTCGGCGCCGCACCCGTGATGACGACGAACGGCGTCCCGGCCGGCACGTGAGGCGCGATCGACTCGATGGACGTGCGAATGTGGCGCGCGCGGTCGCGCGGCGCGAGCGGTTCGGGCTGCAGTTTCGTGGGGAAGAGCGCGTGAACCGTCGCCTGCACCGAACTGACGCCGAGGCCGGCTTCCGCGATCGACGACAACTGCCGCGCCCGCCCGTACGCGTCGAGCTTGAATTCGGTGATTTCGACGGTATCGATCGCGTGGCGCGGATAGCGCTCGATGTCGCGCTCGAACGGCCACGGCCACGTCGTGAATTCGCTGACGCCGAAGGAGAACGCGTCCGATGTCATATCAGGTCACCTGCTCGAGTTCGATGATGACGAAGCCTTTGCGTTCCAGCTGGAGCGGAAGGCCGGTGCGCAGTGCGTCGGCGGTGACCGGATCGCCGTCGATCCAGGCGCCGCGCAGGCTGTTGAAGATGCGTGTGCGGTACGTTCCGGCGACGTCGTCGTCGATGCCGACTGCGGTGCTCACCGTTCGCTCGACGGTATTGCCGGCGAAGAGCACGAGATGCCGACCGTCGCGCAAGCCGAGTGCGCAGACCGCGTTGCCGCTGACCGCCAGGCGCGCGCTGATATCGCGCGCGTAGGTACGCGCTTGCGCCGATTGGTGCAGCGCGAAGTTCGCGTACAGCTGCATTTCCGGCGCGCGCGCGACGAACCACGTGAGTGCTCTGCCGGCATACGGCAGATTGCGCACGCCGAGCCATTTCCAGTCCGGCGCGAGCCGCGGGCTGACGCTCGGGCGTCCGCCGGATACGTCGAAGCCCGCCGCGCCCTCGATCGCCGCCCACAAATAGCGCGGCGGAAACCACGGCGAGAGCATCATGCCCTGGTTCGTGAGCGTCTCGCCGTGCAGCCATTCCGAAAACTGTCCGGGGACCGTGTTGTTCTTGCGCGGATCCGTCGAGTAGTGGCCGAAGCTCGTCGACAGCGCGTACGCCATGAAATCCGACGAGAAGCGCGCGGCGGCGAATGCGAACCAAAACGTGACGCCGACCCACACGCCGCCGAGCAGCCCGTAGCCGTGCGTCGGCCCGTAACTCGGCGCATCGCGGGGCACCGTGCGGATCCCGGCGTCGGTCCAGAAGTCGGCGCTGGAGAGGCGGCTGATGATGCGCGCCGCCGTCTCGTCGTCGGCGACGCCGAACATCACCGGGAACACGAGATCAGAGGTAACGTCGCTGCGCGGCGTGCCGTCGATCTCGATGTTGAGGTAATAGAGCCCGTTCGTGGGATTGAAGAGGTGCGTGTTGATCGCGGTCTTGAGCGCCGCCGCCTCGTTCGCGAAATCTTCCGCGGCGGCGTGGTCGCCGAGCTCGCGCGCCATGTGCGCGACGGTGTCGAGCGCCGCGTAACACTCGGAATTCAGTTCGGTGGTGGCGCCGGAGAGCCGGTAGCCGGCGATGACGTTGCGCCAGCCGACGATGCCCCAGTCGGCCGTCCCCGTCGCCGTGCACCAGACAAGGCCCGCGGCGTTGCGCTGCGAGAGGATGTAGCGCGCCGCCTTTACGGCGGCCGCGTACACGCGGCGCAAGAACCGCCGGTCGCCGCTGACGTTGTAGTGGTGCCACAGCGCCAGCACCAGCAGCGGCGTGTTGTCGTTGATGTTGAGGCGATAGTCCGCCGTGCGGCCGTTGCGGATGTCATAGTACTCGACGATCATGCCCGAGCGTTCTTGGCGCTGGACGTATGCGAGCAGCGACTCGCGCGCGAAGTCCGGCGTGATGTAGTCGGCGCCGAACGAGAACCATGCGGTGTCGCGCCCGACGCTGTTGTTGGAGCGGGTCGGATCGTTGACGAACGACCAGCCCGTCGGCGAAAGCAGCTGCGTGCGGAGCATGTTCGCCTTCGCCCAGAGCACGCCGCGGTTGACCTCGGCGTCCGGCGTGATGACCACCGATCGTCCCAGGATCTCCTCGTAATACGCGCGCGTGCGGGCGAGCGCCGCCGCCGGCTTCGGGCAGGAACGGTGCACGGCTTCGGCACGTTTGCGGCCGTCCAGCGCGAACGAAATCGTGTACGCGATGCGCGCGGTCGCGCCGGGCGCGAGCGCGTGACTCGAGTGGAAGATCGCGAGCGGGTCGCTGCCGCCCGCGTTCGTTTCGCAGGACAGCTTGCCGGGCCAGTGGTCGGAGACGGCCTTCGCGCGGTCGATCGTCGTCTCGTAGCTCGTCGGCTTTTTCGAAAGCGCGAAGGTGCGGACATGATTGCGCTGCGACGCATTCCAGGCGACGAAGACGTTGGTGGCGGCGTCGTAGACGACGCGAACGTCATGCGCGGTGTGGCCGCGCAGCTCGCAGAACGCGTATGTTCCGAGGCGCAGCGCTTCCCTGGTCTCGTTGTGCAGCTCGAGGGTGTAATACACCGCGGGCGGGTCGACGTCGTCGCCGTCGGGCGCGCCGCTCAGCACGAAGATCGTCTCGTGCACGTCGACGCCATTGGACAAGGTGAAGAAGTGCTCTTGCGCCTCGGGCCTGATTTCAAAGCGTCCCGGCAGCGGCGCGAGCTCGATGCCCGTCCGTTCGTCCCAATGGTGCACGACGAGCGTACCGGTGAGCGTCGCGCCGGCGTCGCTCGCGTACATTTTCTCGAGCGCGCCGGTGGCTTTGATCGTGGCGCACACCTTTGGCCCGCCGAGCGTGCTGCCGGCGGCCATCGCGTCGTCGGCAATCGAGTACATGGCGATGCGCTCGCCGGTTCCGAGGGCTTCGACGTGCGCGCTCTTCACTCTCAGAGCGAACCGGACTGCCGCATCATGCCGCCGTCGATCACGTACGTGGCGCCCGTGATGTACGCCGCGTCGTCGGACGCCAGGAATGCGCAGAGGCGCGCGACTTCCTCGGGCCGGCCCATGCGCCGCAGCGGAATCTCGGCGAGCAATTCGTCCATCTTCTGTGCATCGCGTTTGAGCGGCGCGTCCATCGGCGTGTCGATGGCGCCCGGTGCGACGTTGTTCACGGTGATGCCGAAGGCGGCCAGCTCGACGCTGATCGTGCGCATCAGCATGCGCAAGCCGCCTTTCGCCGCGCAGTACGGCGCGTTGGTGGGCATCGGCACGTCCTCGTGCACCGACGAGATGTTGATGATGCGCCCGCCGCGCTGCTGGTCCGCCATGTGTTTGCCGGCGCGGCGACAGCACAAAAACGGAGCCGTGAGGTTGATGGCGATGACTTTGTGCCAGTAGTCGGTCGGCGTTTGTAGAAACGGATACTCGTGCTCGATGCCGGCGTTGTTGACGAAGATGTCGACGCCGCCGAAGCGCTTCACCGTCTCGTCGACCAGCATGTCGACCTGCGCCTCGTCGCTGACGTCGGCCGCAACGGCCAAGACGTTGCCGCCGACGGTTGCGAGCGCGTGTACGAGATCGTCGGCCTTGTCGCTCGGGCCTACGTAGTCGACGACGACCGATGCGCCGTCGCGAACGAATTGCGTCGCGATCGCGCGGCCGATGCCCGTCGCCGCGCCGGTGACGATCGCCACTTTGTTCTGAAGGTTCATCGGATTCTCGCAATGTCGGCCGGGAAGGGCAAGCCGACGGCCCAATCGAGCGAAACGCGTGCCTTGCGCTGGGCGCCCGGCAAGTGCAGCAGGTAGAACGCGCGCCACAACAGCCACGCCGGAAATCCCGCCAACATGCGGCCCGCGATGTCGGCGAGCCCATATCGGCCGCCGAGCGACGCCATCATGCCGGCGTCGCGGTGACGCGCCGGCTTCGTGCTGCGGCCGGCCATGCGCGCGCGAATGTTGCGCGCGAGGCGCGCGCCTTCGCGCAACGCGTCCTGCGCGGTTTGCGGATACGTTCCGCCGCCCGGCCGCGGGACGTGCGCGCAATCGCCGGCCGCCCAAATACCCGCTCGCCCCGGAACGGAGAGGTCCGCGTCGACCTGCACCGCGCCGTGCGCCGTGCGCGGGACGTCGAGCGTCGCGACCGCCGGGGAGGGACGAACGCCGGCCGCCCACACGACGGTATGCGATTCGATGCGCTTGCCGGACTTGAGCGTCAACCCGCCGGCATCAACCGAGGCGACGTCGTCACCGGCGACAACGGCGATCCGGCGGCGCTCGAAATTGCGTTCGGCGCACCGGCCGAAGCGCGGCGGGAGCTGTTCGAGGAGCCGCTGCGTGCCGCTCACGACCGTCCAGGCGACGGCGTCCGGCGGAACGGCGCGGTAGTAGCGCAGCGCCGCGCGCACGAACGCGCGCAGTTCGCCGGCCGCTTCGACGCCGGTGAACCCGCCGCCGACCACGACGAAGTGCAGCAGGCGCGCGCGTTGGGCGGCGTCGGCCGTCGTAGCCGCCGCTTCGAGAACGTCGAGCACGCGGTCGCGCAAGGCGGCGGCGTCGTCCAGCGACTTCAACGGAAACGTGTGCTCGCCGGCGCCCGGGACATGGTGCGTCGTTGTCACCGCGCCGAGCGCGACGACGAGGTGATCGAAGGGCAGCGTGCGTGCGGGTTCGCCGGCGGGCGGCTGCACCGTCACGGTTCGCGCAGCGACATCGACCGCCGTGACATCGCCTTGCACGAACGCCGCGCGGCGCAGCGACGCGCGCACGGGCTGCGCGATATGGCGCGGCTCGACCGAACCGCTGGCCACTTCCGGCAGCATGGGCGTGAACAGCGTGTAGTTGCGGCGGTCGACGATGGTCGTGGCGACCGCCGGCCCGCGCCCGTGCTCGAGGCCCCGCGCAACCGCGAAGCCCGCAAATCCCGCACCGAGAACGAGGACGCGAGGCGCGCCCGCGTTCATCGCCGCCGTACCAGCACGAGCGCCGACGCTGCGCCGGCGGCGACCGCGAGCGCGATGAAGCCGCGCAGCGTCGCGTCCCGCGCTTCACGCGCGATGTCCCGCATCGCGTGCAGCTCGGGGCGCGGCCCCGGCGTCGTGCCGTCGAGCGCCATCTTCACGACCTGCGCGAGGTGCAGCGCTTGGCGCTCCGTCGTCTGGGCGATTTGCTCGCGGCAGCTGAAGCCGTTCGCGACGACGAGCGTGTCCGCACTCGCGGCGCGCACGGCGGGCAGCAGCACCCGCTCGCCGCACTTGATCGAAACGTCGTAGTGCGCGCCGCGTTCGAAACCAAAGCCGCCGGCCATCCCGCAGCAGCCCGTGTCCGGCAGCGTGTAGTCGAGTTTCATTTGTTTCAGCAGCGCCTCGTCGCCGCTCGTGCCGAGCACCGCTTTCTGATGACAATGCCCGTGCACGACCGCTTTGGCGTGCAGCGGCGGAACGCGGAAGTCCGGCGCGTGCTGCGCGAGGAAGTCGCCGATCAGAAACGTCTGCTGCGCGAGCCGGCGCGCGTCGGCGTCGCCGTGCATCAAA
>JBHEMQ010000018.1:0-5389 GCA_046262475.1 Candidatus Velthaea sp. | reverse complement strand
TTCCAGGTGTCGGCCCACAGGATGACCTGCGGTTTGCCGGCGTTGCGCCGCTCGCGCTTCCCGAACCACGCCTTGAACGTTTCAGGCGCGAAGAGCGGAATGCGCCGCTCCGGCGCGACCGTTGCGAGCGCCTTCGCGACGTCGCGCAGCACCGGCGTTTGCGTGACGAAGTTGACGACGTGCGGCATGCGCGCGGCGGCGCGCGCCCACCAGTACATGAGACCGAACGCGTACGCTGCGACCGGCCGCAGGCGGCCCTGGTAGTAGTGGGAGAGAAACTCGGCCTTGTACGTCGCTATGTCGACGTTCACCGGACACTCGCCCTTACAGCCCTTGCACGACAGGCACAGGTCGAGCGAGTCTTTGACCGCTTCGTCGCGCCAGCCGCCGCGCAGCGGGTTGCCTTGCAACATCTCGAAGAGCAGCCGCGCGCGGCCGCGCGTCGAGTCTTTTTCCTCGCGCGTGACCATGTAGCTGGGGCACATCGTGCCGCCGTCGTGCTTGCGGCACTTTCCCGTGCCGACGCAGCGGTTCGCGGCGAACGCGAAGCTGCCGTTGTCTTCGTGGAACGCAAACTCCGTCGCCGGTTCCCACGGCGCGTAATTCACCCCCCAGCGCAAGTTTTCGTCGACTGCGTACGACTCGACCACTTTGCCGGGGTTCATCTTGCCCTGCGGATCCCAGATCGCTTTGAATTCGCGGAACGCTCGCACCAGCTCATCGCCGTACATGATGGGCAACAGCGCGCCGCGTGCCTGCCCGTCACCGTGTTCGCCCGAAAGCGACCCGCCGTACGACGCAACGAGATGCGCGGCTTCGTTCAGGAAACTCTTCCAGTTCGCGATGCCGTCGGCCGTGTACAAATCGAAGTCGATGCTGCAATGGATGCAGCCTTGGCCGAAGTGGCCGTACAGCGACGCCGTGTAGCCGTGCCGGTCGAACAGCTTCTGCAAGTCGCGCAGGTAGTGGCCGACGTCCTCCGGCGCGACGGCTGAATCTTCCCAGCCCGGATAAAAATCCGGCTCGTGCGGGATCTTCGACGTCGCGCCGAGCCCCGACTCACGAATCTTCCACAACAACTGCTCTTCGTGCGGATCGTCGAAGAGCTTCATGCTCGGCGCGTGTTCGCGGCCGCGGAAGGCATCCATCAGCCGGCGCGCCTTGGCGTCGGACTCGTCGCGCGATTCGCCGCCGAACTCCACGATCAGCCAAGCATCGCCGTCCGGAAACATCGCGCGGCCGTTCGTCGACATGGCCTTGTCGTGCATGTACTCGAACATGCTGTGGTCGAGGCCTTCGAGCGCGATCGGGTCGTGCGTGTTGCAGAACGCGACGTTGTCGCCGGCGGTGTAGATGTCGCCGAAGCCGAAGACCGCGAGCGTGCGGCACGGCGGGCTGTGCACGAGCCGCAGGTCGGCCTCCAGCACCGTGACGCACGTGCTTTCGGTGCCGACGAGCGCGCGTGCGACGTTAAAGCCGTTTTCCGGCAGCAGTTCCTGCAGCGGATAGCCCGACACGCGGCGCGGAATATCGGGAAAGCGCTCCCGAATGAGGTCGCCGTACGTGTCGCGCAGCGCCTTGAGCTTGCCGTAGATTTCGCCGCGCCGGCCGCCCTGCGCGATGATTGACGCGAGCTCCGCGTCGCTCGTCGGGCCGACGCGCAGCCGCAGACCTTCGTACAGCAGGATGTCGAGCGACTCGGTGTTTTCCTCGACCTTGCCGGCCATTTGCGCGTGCATGCCGCACGAGTTGTTGCCGATCATCCCGCCGAGCGTGTTGCGGTTGTGCGTTGCCGGATCGGGGCCGAAGGTGAGGTGACGTTCCTCCGCGGCGTCGCGCAAGTCGTCGAGCACGCAGCCCGGCTGCACGCGCGCGACCTTGCGCTCCCAGTCGATGCCGACGACGCGGTTCATGTACTTCGACATGTCGAGAACGACCGCGGCGTTGCACGTCTCGCCCGCGAGACTCGTGCCGCCGCCGCGCGAAACGATCGGCGCGCCGGATGCGCGCGCGGCACCGACGGCGGCGGCGACGTCGTCCGCGTCCAGCGGCAGCACGACGCCGAGCGGGATCTGCCGATAATTGGAGGCGTCCGTCGAATACAGCGCGCGGTCGCCGTCGGAGAAGCGCACCTCGCCGCGCACCGCCGCGCGCAACGCGGCTTCCAGACCGGCGCGGTCGACGGCGGGTTCGCGCGCGGCATCGGTGCGCTGCGTCGGTATCGGGTGCGCGGCGTTAGAGGGCATAGCGTTGCGCGTCGGCCGCTTTGAATTCGAGGCCGTTCCCCGGGCGGCTCAGGTCCGGTTCGAGCGCGCCGTCGACCGGCTGCAGAACGCCGTCGAACAGCATGTTCTCGATGCGGACGTGGTCGTGAAAGTACTCGATGTGCCGCAGGCGCTTTGCCGCGGCCGCTGCGTGCGCGTGCTGCGCGGGCGCGCAGTGCGTCGAGAGCGGAAGGTTGTGCGCTTCGCACAACGCGTCGGCCATCATCAAGCCCGTGATGCCTTCGCAGCGCGTGGCGTCGGCTTGCAGCACGTCGATGGTCCCGGCTGCGATCATTGCTGCGAAGTGCCCCGGATCGTAGCCGTACTCGCCGGATGCGACCTCCATCACCGCGGGCGCGCGCTCGCGCACGAAGCGCATGCCGGCGAAATCACGGTGGTAGACCGGCTCCTCGAACCAGCTGACGCGGTCGTCGACGAAGCGCTCCGCGAAGTCGAGGGCTTGCTTTATCGTATAGGCGCCGTTCGCATCGACGAACAATTCGGCGTCCGGCCCGATCGCCGCGCGCACCGCGCGAACGCGTGCGACGTCGGCCGATGCGTCGCGGCCGATCTTGATCTTGACGCGCGGAATCCCGGCTGTAACCCAGCCGGCGGTTTGGTCTTGCAAGCGGCGCAGCGGATACGACGTGAAACCGCCGCTGCCGTACACGGGAACGCGCGTCCGCACGATTCCCAATAGCGTACACAGCGGAACGCCGAAAATGCGCGCTTTGAGGTCCCAGACGGCGTTGTCGACCGCCGATATGGCCATGGATGCGATGCCCGGGCGCCCGGAGTTGCGCACTTCACCGGCGAGCCGCGCCCACAACGCACCGTTCGCGAGTGGGTCCACGCCCTCGACGACCGGCGCGAGGATGTCGCGGATGTAGGCCGCCGTTGCGGCGTCGGCATAGGTGTAGCCGAGGCCGCGGGCGCCGCCGCCGGCCAACTCCACGAGCACGAGCGTGGTCGCGTGCCATTCGGCCGTGCCGTCGCTTTCGGGGAAATCCGTGGGGATCCGGAAGGCCGAGACGCGGACCCGTTCGATGACGCTTCGTTCGTGCAGCAAAATAGTAATTGAACTTTACCACTTCGATGCGCGCCGCAAACCCAGCCTTGCGCCGAAGGTGCGATGATAGTAAACTTGGTTGAACATTCACCCGGCGGACGAACGATTGAAGAAACGGCGAGTGTCGGCGGCGGCTTTATCGGACCATGAGCTCGAGCGCTATCGCGCGAGAAATCTGCGCCGGCTGCTCGCGTCCGCCTCGCGCGCGCTCAACAAGCGCGTCACGGCGGAGCTCCAGAAGCGCGGTCATGCCCGCGTCCGCCTCGCGCACTCCGCGCTCTTGGCGAGCCTCGATCTCGACGGCAGCAACGTTACCGAGGTTGCCGACCGCGCGCAAATCAGCAAACAGGCGATGGGCAAGCTCGCGATCGATCTTGAGGCGCTCGGGTACATCCAGCGCCGGCCGGATCCAAACGACCGGCGCGCATGGCTCCTCTGCTTTACGGGCGATGGGCGGCGTCTGGTTCGCGACAGCGTCGACATCGTCGAGGGCATCGAACGCTCGAGCGAGGCACTCTTGGGGACTCGCGCGTACGGAGTGCTACGCCGCGGCCTCAGCGTGCTCGTCGACGACGCTCCGCCATCTTAGGCGCCGGCGATATACGACAGCGGCGTCATACGGCCGCCGAAGAAGCGCGTCACGTCCACGCCGTACCACGCCGCCAACCGCTCGAGTTCGTCGGGCGTCAGCCCGCCTTCCGCGTGTTCCGCGGCGGCCAGCCGTTCTTCGCCGACCGCCGCACCGCGCGCGGCGTCGGCGAAGTCGATGCCGCGTTCGGCCCGCAGGGCGGTCAACTCTCGCGCGACCGTTGCCAAGATTTCACTCCGGCGTTTCACGCTCGGGCGCTTGCGCGCCCGCGGGGCCTCTTCCCGCTAAACGATCCAGCTCAACGCGACGGCTTGCGACCCGCCGTGATCGTCGGTGACCGTCAGCGAGCAATGTACCGCATACGTCCCTTTGCCGGCGAAGGCCGCTTGCGCCATCCCCACCGTTACCTGCGTTGCGGTGCTCGTCGCCGCAAACGGATTCGGCGCGCCGTTCGGCACGCCGCAGTTGCCGTCGGTGTTCGTGACCGTGAACGCACCGGCGTAGTTGGGCTCGCTGATCGTCAGCGTGAACGGCAGCATCTGCGTGAACGACGTCGCGTTGATGAGCTGGATACCGCTGGAGCTGCACGGCGAGACGGTGCAGTCGATCGTCCCTTGCGGCGACACGGCGACGGTCAACGCGGGCCCGACGATCACGGGAATCGTGACGACGACGGAATTCGCGTGCCGCACGGTGATGGTCGCCGAGCCGAGGCCGGCGGGCGAAACGGACAAGACGCGCTTCTTGCCGTCGTCGCCGGCTTCACCGTCGTGCGCCGAAGCCGCTTTCCCGACGGTGACGACGCCCGCCGGGGCCACGTTGAAGTCGACGTCGCCCATGTCGGGGCCCGCCAGGGTGACCGACTGCGCCGGCGAGTCCACGCCCGCGAACGCGAGCTGCGCCGGGTTTGCCGAGAACGTGCCGGCCGCCGCCTGGCGACCCTCGCTGCTCGCCGGGCGGCTCTGCGCCGGCGGCACGACCATCGGGGCTGCGGAACAACCCGCGACCAGCGCCGTTAGAGCGATGGAAACAAGCAATCGCGAGAAATTCCGCACGCGAACCCTCCACAAAATAGCACGACAGCCGCTAGCTATCCTGTAGAGTGATCGACCTCACACCGTGAAAGTTGAGTTGTCCGCCGCCGCGACCGCCCCGATAAGGGGGCCGCGGCCGTCGCGCTTGTTCCTTGACCCCTCTCAACGGAGGGAGTACAATACTCGCCTATGCCCCTCGGTCGATAAAGAGAAGTCATAGGGATCCGGCGAGTGTCGGAGCCCTGTTTGGCTTTTGTCGGCCTATTGGTGTGTAGCGGGGACCGCCGCGTTCGGGGCGGCCCGCTCTTAGAGGAAGAAATTCTTGAATCTGCTCGATGTGAACAATTTCGACGCGATGCGTATCGGGCTCGCGAGTCCGGAACAAATTCGCGCCTGGTCGTTCGGCGAAGTCAAAAAGCCGGAGACGATCAAC
>JBHEMQ010000017.1:36818-37210 GCA_046262475.1 Candidatus Velthaea sp. | reverse complement strand
GTGCGGTACCGTGGACGACGTCGTTCCCGCCGGCACACACGATCACGAGGTCGAAGCGGCGTTCGCCCAGGCGTGCCGTTTGCAGCCGCAACACGTCCGCGGCCGTGCTGCCGCCGATCGAGAAGTTGCTGATCTCGCTGCCCGGCCGTTCCAGCTCGACCGCGCGGTACACGCGAAACGCGAACCCGTTCGCGGTGTCGCCGGCACCCGTACCGAACGAAAGACTGTCGCCCAGCACGGCGAGCCACACCGGCGTTTTGCGTTCGCTCATCCGGCGCGGTGCTTCCCGCGCGCGCGCACACGCACCGGCGAGGAGCGGCGCGCCGGCCAAAAAAGCGGTTCTACGCAACCAGCATGCCGTCGGCTATACGGATTACGCGGTCGGCGCGTTT
>JBHEMQ010000017.1:5987-36808 GCA_046262475.1 Candidatus Velthaea sp. | reverse complement strand
GGGTTACCACGATGAGCGTTTGCCCGCGGTCGCGGTGAATGCGCGCGAACAAGTCGAGAACCGTCTCGCTGGTGCGCCGGTCGAGCTCGCCCGTCGGTTCGTCCGCGAGCACGATTGCCGGTTCGTTGACGAGGGCGCGCGCGATCGCGACACGCTGCTGTTGCCCGCCCGACAGCTGCGCGGGAAGGTGCTGCATGCGTTCGGCTAGGCCCACATCGGCGAGCAGGCTGCGGGCCCGTTCGCGCGCGCGCGCCGGCGCGGCGCCCGCGTAGCGCGCAGGCAGCATCACGTTCTCGAGCGCATCGAGCGAGGGAATCAAGTTGAACCCTTGAAAAACGAAGCCGATCCGCCGCGCGCGCAACTCCTTCAACGCGCGGCCGGACGCCGTAGCGATGTCGACGCCGTCGACGACCACGCGCCCGCTGGTCGGGCGCTCCAGTCCGCCGATCACGTGCATGAGCGTCGTCTTGCCGCTGCCGCTCTCACCGACGATCGCGACGTGGGCGCCGCGCTCGACCGCGAGCGAAATACCGGCGAGCGCCCGTACTTCGGTTGCGGTCGCGCGCGCGTGAACCTTTACGAGATCCGTGACGACGACAACCGAATCGACGATCAGCGCGCCGCCGATTGGGGCGCGATGCCGAGCTCACGGTAGAAGGCGTCCGGACTCATCGGACGGCCCAGAAACGCCTGTACTTCCGCGTCCGGCTCGTAGGTGCGCGCGGGCGCCAAGATCTCGGTGCGATAGCGCATTCCGACCGTCGGATTTTCGAGGCCGGCCGATGCGAACGCGGTAAACATATCTTGCGCGTAGACCTTCGACCACAGATAACCGTAGTAGCCCGCGTCGTAGCCGCTCATGAGATGTCCGAAACCCGACTGGGGATGGGTTCCTTCCGTAAAGCGGTTCGGTGACATCGCCGCGACGGTGCGGCGCCACACATCGGTGGTGTCGATTTTCGGCCCGGACGAATGATATGCCATGTCGACTTCGGCGTACACGATCTGGCCGGTCGTCTGCAGCGCGTAGTGGACGTAGCGAGCCGCGATCATCTTGGCGATCAGGTCATCCGGCAGGGGGGCGCCCGTCGTCACGTTGGCGGAGATCTCTTTGAGAATGCCGGGATCCCAGACCCAGTTCTCGAGCATCTGCGACGGCGCCTCGACGAAGTCGGCGCGAAACCCGGCCGTCAGCGTTTCGTACGGCGCGTTCGCGAGCATCGCCGCCATGTTGTGCCCGAACTCGTGGAAGAACGTCTCCACGTCGTCGTGCGTAAGCAGCGCCGGCTTCCCGGTAGCGGGCCGCGACCAATTGCCGACGATGACCGACATCGGAGCTCGCACCGTCCCGTCGGCCAGTACCCGGCGCGCGATCAGCGGAAAGTTGGCGAAGTGATTGTACTTGCCGGGCCGCGGAAAGAGATCGAAATATGCGGTCCCGAGGAGCACGCCCGACCGGGCGTCGTGCACTTCATACGCCAGCACTTCGGCGTTCCAGTCGTTCGGATGCTCGATCTTCGCAAACGAAACGTTGAGGAGTTTCGCGTAAATGCCGAGCACCGCGTCGATCGTGTGCTGAACCGGAAAATATTGTTTGATCGTCGTTTGATCGACGGCGTACTTTTCTTTGCGCAACTTGTTCTCGTAGTACGCCGTGTCCCAGCCGTTAAATGGTTCGCCGCCCTTGAGCGCTACCAGTTCGGCACGCTCGCCACGCGCTTTCGGCAGTATGGCCGCATCGATCGTGCGCAAGAAAGATTCGACCCGCTGCGGGTTGCCCGCCATTTTGTCCGCCAGGACGTATGCGGCCCAATTGGAGTACCCGAACAGGTGCGCGAGCCGGTCGCGGATCGCGATCGCTTGCTGCAATAGCGCGACGTTCTTGTCGCCGCCGCGCTTGCCATACGCGATGCTGAACGCTTTACGCGCGCCTTCGTCGGAGGCGTTCTCCATGAACCGGCCGACCGTGCTTTCGTTGACCGGTACGATGACGGTGTCGCCCTGTTTCTTGAACGCCGCCGCCACGTCGTCCGGCACGCCCGCCATTTGGTCCGTTGTCAGGGTTACGGTCGTCGCGTCGTTGCCGAGGTTCGCCATGAACGCCGTTTCGATCGCGGTTAGTTGCGTGTTGAGCTTCACGAACTCGGCGCGCTTGCCGGGCGTCAGCGCAGCGCCGGCGCGCCGGCTCTGCGTCAGCCAGAGGTCCGTCAGCTTTTTCTGCGCGTCGCCCACCGCCGTATTGCTCGCTTTGGCCGCCGCGAGTGCGCGGTACAGCGCCGGCCGCGCGGTCACGTCGCTCGTCAGTGCGGACTCATCGTTGTTGCACTGCTGGGAGGCATCGCGCACCGCTTTGTCCGTCGATACGTTGCTAAGGAACTGCTGCGCCGCGGTCCGGTCGTTCAGGTCCGCATTGATGGTCTCCAGCGGAAGCACGACCGTGGCAAACGTCGGCCGGATACCCCCGGCGGTCAGTGCGGTGATGCGCCGTTTCGCGTCCGCGATTTGCGCTTTGCACGTGGCCGCTATCTGCGCCGGGGAAAGCGTCCAGTCAATGCTGAGCGGTACGGCGCTGCGGGCGGCAGCCGGCTGCGGAACTGCGGCGACGGCGCTCGGGCCGAAGAATGCCGCGGCCGCCGCCGCGGCGGCAATCCGAACCGAAAAAAAGGAACGAGATGACACGGAATGGCTCCTAAAGATTGCGGAGAGATACGCTTGAGCGCGCCGTGCACGCTGACCTTTCCCGACGAGCGCCCTACGTGGAGCGGCGTGGTTGTGTCCGTCCTTTTTCTTCGGCGCGGCGCATGGGTTCAATCCCGGTGCCTCCGTTGCCGGTTCCGTGGCGGTCGCAGTCGAAGCGGGCGCCCTGCTCGCGCTCGCTTACGCGGCGACCGGACATCTAGCGCAGAGAACTGCACGGGCCGCCGTTTTTGACGGCGGCGGCGATCGCCGTGCGCGTCGTACCGAACGATGCGCGATCGCGCGCCGGCTCACGAGTTCCGGCGTAAGGCATCCGTCGGCGCGAGCCGCGCCGCGGCGAGCGCCGGGACGAGCCCCGCGACAATGCTGAGCACGAGCGAGAAGGCGAGCGCGCCGCCGATGAGCCGCGGCGTGACCGCGAACAATTCGAGATTTCCGACCGCCGCATTACGGGCGTTGACGTAATCGACCACCGCGACGCCGGCGAGGATCCCCGCTATTCCGCCGAGCGCGCCGATCAACGCCGCCTCAACCAGAAATTCGCGCACGATGTCACTCGCGCCGGCTCCGATGGCTTTGCGGATGCCGATTTCGCGCGTCCGTTCAGTGACGGCGATCGTCATCGTGTTGACGATCGAAAACGCGCCGACGATCAGCGCGATGAGTGCCGCGCCGAAGATGATGGCGTCGAAGATGGAGGTCGCGGACGCAAAATTGGCGGCGGTTTCCTTGGGGTCGCGCGCTTGCAGACCGGTGAGCAGCCCGATGCGCCGGGCGAGAAGCGCCGTATCGGCGTTTGGTTGTGCGACGACCATCAACGCCGTCGCGGGTGCGCGCGGCAGGCTGGTGACGGACGGCGGCACGTCCTGCAGCATCAGTGCTTGCGCTTGGGCGAACGGGACGACGATCGCTGCATCGAAAATGGTGAACGACTTTTCGACGATGCCGACGACGTGGAACGAATTGCCGTACACCGCGATGGTAGAGCCGGGCCGCACCGCTTGCGCAGCTGCGAAGTCGGCGCCGACGACCGCCGCGCGGACGTCGCCGCCGCGCAGGTCGCGGCCGCTCGCGATCGCAGGCGACTGCGCCCGGTACGCGGCGGCTTCCGGCGAAAAGCCGACGACGAGCGCGGGCGGACCGAAACGCCCGGCCGCGGGCGAGCGCGCGTACGGTACGATCACTTCCGGAACGACGTCGCGCACGCCGGGAAAACCGCGGATCGTCGCGGCCGCGCTGCGCAATTGCGCGGCCGCTGCGGTGCCGTAGCGGTTGACGCCCGAGGCGACGGCGAAGATCGCGTTTGCGTTCAAGGCGGTGGAACGGGCGACGATCGTTTGCAGACGTTCGGCAAGCGCGCCTACGACGACCAGCGCCAGGATGCCGATGGCGATGCCGCTGACGGTCAGCATCGTCCGTACGGCGCGATTTCTCAAATTACGAAGGACGCCGACGATCACGCGCGCGCCAGAGGGCTATCGTCCCGTGCCGGGTTCAGGCGGCGTTCGTCTGCTCGCCGCGCAGTGCGATCGACGCCCGACATGATCCCTACGTACACGACCGGAATCGCCAGAGAAACCAGCGTCACGATAGCCGGCTGTCCGACCGCGAAGCGCGTCAACCACATCTCGAAGTACCTACGGCGTTACGCGGGACGGTGTTTCGGATGCGGCGGGTAGCCGGTTCGCGAAGCAACGGTATTTGTTCCATCTACGAAGGACGGTCACCGTCATCGAAGTAAGGTCAGTTTCATGATTCGCTCGCTGTTACGTCTGGCGGCGGTTTCGCTGCTCCTCGTGCCCGGAGCGCTCAGCGCGGCGGCGCCGCCCGGTCTGCAGTACGATGAGCTCGTGCGTGTCGTGATCGGCGCGACGCCGCCCCCGCCGGGGAACTTCGCGGCGGACGTTGCTGCGCTGAACGCGCCCGTGGCCGCGGCGACGCCGGCGCCGAAGAAGAAGGGCCTCGGAGGCCTAGGCAATATCGCCGGCGCCGTGCTGACCGGACAAAACGTCGGGAACGCCGTTGCCGGGGCCGTCGTCAGCAACGCGATCGACGCACAAATGGACCGCATGCTCACGGCAACCGCCGGCACGTTCGCAAATGCGTTGCGCGGGCTCACGCAAGGCCGGCTCGAACGGCACGCCTACTATAACGGCTGGGAACGCATCGACGACGTCGCCGCGCAGACGGCGACGATCCGCAAATGCGACATCCATCAAGTCGTGAAGCTCGACATCGCGAAGAAGACGTACCAGGTCTTCGATCCGACGTCGGAACCGGTCGACAAGCCGGGTCCCGCGCCCGCGCCGCAGCCGCGCAACCGGCAGTCGGCGACGCCGGCGCCGGAAGCTCCCGGTACGGCGGTCATCGACTTCAGCCAAAACGTCAAGCCGCTCGGTGCGGCACGTCTGGAAGGCATCGACACAACGGGCTACGACGACCGCACGACGCTCGGCGTGACGCAAGCTACCGGCAGCTGCCGGAACGGCACGTTCGGCTTCGACACGCGTGCGTACTACAGCAAAATCGCGCAGCCGAATGTGTCGTGTCCGGTGACGGCCGCGCGTCAGCGGTATCCGGACCAGCCCGTCACGATGGTGGCTTCCGGCGGATGCCGGCCAACGTTCACGGCGCACAAATCGGGGCCCGTTCCGCCGGCCGGAAGTCTCGCCATGTATGCGGCGATGCAGTTTCTCGCCAGTGATTCCGGTTCGGCTGCCACACCGGCTCCGTCGGCGACGCCGGGCGGCTTCACGTTCCTTACCGAGCGAGGAAACGTCCATTCGCTCTCTGGCGCGGACGCGGCGCTTTTCGAGATCCCAAAGGACTTTACGCGGGTACCGTAGTCGCAAGAGCGCGGCCTGACCGTGTGCTATGATACCTGGGCCTCGACGAGGGCTGGGCTTCGCGCAACGGAAACCTGTGAACCCCGCCAGATCCGGAAGGAAGCAACGGTAAGCGGGCCCTTTCGTGTGCCGCGAACCACCTGGTTCTCGTCCTGGCACCTTCTTTTTTTGCCGGAGTTTCGTGCAGCAACTTACCTCGACGGCGCTGGTCGCTCTGTGCGGCGCGCTCGTCGCGTTGGGCGGATATCATTTGCTCTTCGTCGGGCCGCAGCTGCGCCGCCTCGGCGCGGCCCTTGACGCGCACGACGCGCTGCTAGGTGGCGGCAGCGCGAAAGCGACCGACCGGATTGCAGCGCTCGAAGCCTCGAACGCGCAAGGCCTGCGTGCATCCGGCGAGGTGGCGAACCGTGTCGCGGCGCTGGAGCTCGTCGCGAATACCGAGATTCCGCGCATCGGCTTTGTGCGGTACAACGCCTTCGCGGACACCGGTTCGGACCTGTCGTATGCCCTGGCGCTCCTTACGAAGCGCGGCGACGGCGTCGTGATCTCGAGCATCTGGTCGCGCGAGGAAACGCGCACCTATGGCAAAGCGGTGAGCGCGTTCAACTCGGCGCAGGACGCTTCCAACGAAGAACTGGCCGCCATCGCGAAAGCGCGAGGCGTCGTTCCATGAAGCGCGACTTTTTAATCAAGATCATTCCGCCGCAGGGGTATACCGTATATCGCTTGCGATTCACGCGTCGGCACCTGCTCGCACTTGCGGCCCTTGTCGCGGCGGTGCTGCTCGGCGCGATCGCCGTTCACACGTCCGAGTTGCGCGCAGCCTCGGCGGACATCGCACAACTGCACGCGCAGCGCGCCGAGCAGCAGCGCAGACTCGACGCGATGGCGCAAGAAACGCAAGCGCTGCAGAAACAGAACGGCGAGAGCCGGCGTGCCATCGAGGCGATTCAACGCGCGCTCGGCACGGACGCGGCGCGGGGGACGCGGGCGAGCCGCGCGAAACTACACGCGGCGAACATCCGGCGGGAGAACGCAACCGCGCTGCAGGACAAGCTGCGCCGGCTCGCGCACGCCACCGCCGAAACGCACGCGGAAGCACAACGCCTGCAGCGTTTGGCGATGCGCGTGCTGAACATGCGGCACCTTGCCTCGATCGAGCGCGAACGTCTGCTCGCGGCCATTCCGTCGCTCAATCCCGTGAGCGGCAGCATCGCGTCGCTCTTCGGGTATCGCACCTCGCCGTACCATGAGTTTCACAAAGGGCTCGATCTTGCCGCAGATTACGGCACAACCGTGCGCGCGAGCGCATCCGGAACGGTCGCATCGGCCGGGTGGGATGGCGGGTTCGGCATCAAAGTCGACGTCGATCACGGCAACGGCTATCACACGTGGTATTGCCACCTCTCGCGCGCGAACGTGGCGCCCGGCGAACGCATTACCAAAGGCCAGCCCATCGCGCTTTCCGGCTCGACCGGCGAATCCACGGGTCCGCATCTGCACTATCAGGTGATGCGCGACGGTCAACCCGTCGATCCCGCACCGTATCTGAACGGCGTACCGCCGAATGTGCTCGCGACACTTCCCGAATCCGGCGAAGTACCGTAACGCATGATACCATGCAGTCTTTACACGCTCGTCGGCTGGTTTTTTCAGCTCTACATTCTCGCCATGCTAGCCTACGCGCTCGTGTCGTGGGTGCCGAGCATCCGCGGGCGCTGGAGCGACTATCTGGCGATGGTCGTCGAGCCCGTGCTGCAGCCCATTCGCCGCATCATTCCGCCGATCGGCGGCCTCGATCTTTCGTTCCTCGTGCTGATTATCGTCATTCAGCTGGTGGTCGCGAATTTCGTTCGACCCTATACCTGCGCGTACTGACGGCGTTTCGGTGATCGAGCCCCAGCCCGCGCCCGCGGCGGTTCAGGACTCCGCTCACATACGGAATTTCTGTATCATCGCCCACATCGATCACGGCAAAACCACGCTGTCCGACCGCCTCCTCGAGGTCACGCGCACCATCGCGCTGCGCCAGATCGAAGAGCAGATGCTCGACGCAATGGATCTCGAGCGCGAACGCGGCATCACGATCAAGATGCACCCGGTGACGCTGGCCTATGCGGCGCACGACGGCGAGACGTACGAGCTGAACTTCATCGACACCCCGGGGCATGTCGACTTCAGTTCCGAAGTGTCGCGTTCGCTTGCCGCTTGCGAAGGCGCGCTGCTGGTCATCGACGCGGCGCAGGGCATCGAGGCGCAGACGCTGGCGAACTATCACCTCGCGCTGGAACACAACCTCACCATCATACCGGTCATCAACAAGATCGATCTGCCGGCCGCGGACCCGCAGCGCGTGAAGGGCGAGATCGAAGAGCTGCTGATCATGGAAGGGAGCGAGGCAGTGCTGGCCAGCGCCAAAGAAGGCATCGGCATTTCGGAGATCCTCGAGGCGATCGTCACACGCATCCCGCCGCCGAAGGGGACGGCCGAGCATCTTCGCGCGCTCGTGTTCGACGCCCAATTCGATCCGTACCGCGGCGTCGTGTGCTACGTGCGCGTGGTCGACGGCATCCTAAAGGCCGGCTCGCGCTTCATGTCGATGGCGCATCGCCGCGTGTACGAGTGCACCGAAGTCGGCGTCTTCAAACCGGAGATGCGCAAGACGTCGCAACTCGAGGTCGGCAACGTCGGCTACGTTATCGCCAACATCAAGTCGCTGGGCGAAATCGACGTCGGCGATACCATCACCGACAGCGTGAACCCGGCGCCCGAGCCGCTGCCCGGCTACAAACCGATCGTGCCGATGGTGTATTGCGGCCTGTATCCGAACGAGGGTGTCGAGGTTTCCGACTTGCGGGACGCGCTCGAGAAACTATCGCTGAACGATTCGGCGCTGCACTTCGAGCCGGAGTCCTCGATCGCGCTGGGATTTGGTTTCCGCTGCGGCTTTCTCGGTCTCTTGCATATGGAGATCGTGCAAGAACGGCTCGAGCGAAATTACAACCTCGACTTGATCGCGACGTCCCCGTCGGTGGTTTTCCGCGTGACGCTCACGGACGGAACCGTCGAGACGATCGATAATCCTGCGAAGCTCCCGCCGCGCGACAAGATCACGCTGATGGAAGAGCCGTACGTCAAGGCAACGGTGATCACGCCGCCGGAGTACGTCGGCGCGATCATGGAACTCACGCAGAACCGGCGCGGCACCCTGCAGAACATGGAATACCTCATCGACGGGCGCGTGATCCTTACGTACGAGATGCCGCTCATCGAGGTTATCATCGACTATTTCGATCAGCTCAAGTCGCGCACGAAAGGCTACGCCTCGCTGGACTATGAGCTGATCGGGTACCGCGAAGGCGATCTGGTAAAACTCGAGATCCTGCTCAACGGCGAACCGGTCGACGCGCTGTCGTTCATCGTCGCGCGCGACAAGGCGCCCTCGCGTGGGCGGGCGCTCACCGAAAAGCTGAAGGAACTGATCCCGCGCCAAATGTTCGACGTCCCGATTCAGGCCGCGATCGGCGGGAAGATCGTCGCGCGCGAGACGGTTGGCGCGATGCGCAAGAACGTCTTGGCGAAATGCTACGGCGGCGATATTACGCGCAAACGGAAGCTGCTCGAGAAGCAGAAGGTCGGCAAGGAGCGGATGAAACGCGTCGGGCGCGTCGATTTGCCGCAAGAAGCCTTCATGGCGGTGCTGCGGCTTGACGAAGCCTGAGCGTGCGCGTCTACGTCGCGACGGCAAACGCGGGCAAATTGCGCGAACTGCAGGCGCTTTTCGCGCCGGACGAATTCGAGCTCGTCACGGCCGATCGTTATGAAAGCCCGGCCGAAGGTGATACGAGTTACGGTGATAACGCCGCGCTGAAGGCCTTGGCACTGCACGCGCGACTCGTGCGCGAGGGCATCGCGGCGAACGTGCTGGCGGACGATTCCGGCATCGAAGTTGCGGCGCTCGCGCGCCGCCCCGGCGTGCTGACCGCGTATTACGGCGGCGCCGCCGCGACGTGGCCGGAGCGCCGGCGCCGCCTCATCGACGAGCTTGCTGCGACGGGTTCGCCGGATCGCGCCGCGCGTTTCGTGTGCGCGATGCACTTCGTCGGCGGCGACGGCCGCGAGTTTGCGTCGATGGCAACCGTTACCGGCGAAATAGCGTACGAGGACCGCGGCGCCGCCGGGTTTTCGTTCGATCCGATCTTCGTGTACCCGCCGCTCGCACGAACCTTCGCGGAATTGATCGACGATGAAAAGAACCGTGTGAGTCACCGCGCAGTCGCGGCGGCAGGGCTTATTGCGGAGGTTCGCGCGTCGTATCGAGTCCGCAATCATAGAACGCGAGGCAAAAACTAGCTTAGCCACGAAATCTGCTTCGACGGGACGTAGCTCAGCTTGGTAGAGCGTCGCATTTGGGATGCGAAGGTCGCACGTTCAAGTCGTGTCGTCCCGATGTTAGAACGAGCGTGCCATGATGCTGGCACGCTCGTTTGTTGTAATGAGTAAATGAAGAATTGCAGTTTATGTAACGTCGCGAAACCGGACGATGAATTTTTTTACAAAGTGAAGTGCACGAACACGCGGCGTTCTCGTTGCAAACAGTGTATTGCTCCGTATTTTCAAGCCTATTACTTACGGCGTCGAGATTACTACCGCGAGCGGAGGCAAACTAATATGTTGCGCTATCGAACGCGCAATAAGCGGATCATCAAAGAATATCTCGCACTGCACCCTTGCATCGATTGTGGAGAGTCGGATCCGATAGTTCTCGAGTTTGATCACGTAACCGGCGAGAAGCGTGATCACGTTGCTCAACTCGTTCAAGACGGCGTTTCTGAACAAGACCTTTTTGCGGAGATTGCGAAATGTGCCGTACGCTGTGCAAATTGTCACCGCCGGAAAACGGTACGCGAGCGCCGGTGGTTCAAAGCGGTCTCGGCGATGCGCCCGTGGTCTAATGGATAAGGCATCCGCCTTCTAAGCGGAACGATGGGGGTTCGATTCCCTCCGGGCGCGCCAAGGTTTGTTCTCCGACTCAACGAATCGTCGTGGGTCGCTGCGGTGACTGTAGCTCAGTTGGTTAGAGCGCCGGGTTGTGGTTCCGGAGGTCGCGGGTTCGAAACCCGTCAGTCACCCCAAATCTTGCTTCTCGCGCCTTTAGCTCAGTTGGTAGAGCAGCGGACTTTTAATCCGTTTGTCCCGGGTTCGAGTCCCGGAGGGCGCACGGTCTTCAACCCCGTTTCGCGCGGGGTTTTTTTTCGCCGGCGCGCTCGCCTGCCCGCCGGTACCGCTCGCGCCTCGACCGGCAGGCGATTTCGGCTCCGCTACGTACTTTTTGGCGGAGCGCTCGAGCGCCGCGCACCGGTAGCTCAATGGTAGAGCAGTTGACTCTTAATCAATTGGTTGAAGGTTCGAGTCCTTCCCGGTGCACCAGCTGATTCTACGGGCGGTCCGCGCAGGGCCGCCCGTTCGTCATTTCCGGGGTTTTTCGCAGAAGCGCAAGGGGAGGATTGCGTGCGCCACGCCGACGCCGGGCATGACCGATGCCGGCGACGAGCGCGCGACAAAGAGGCGGTGCGCGGAGTGGTTCGCGCGTCGCATCCGACCACGGCGCCGCGATGCGCGCTTCGGAGCGGACGCCCGCGTGCGAGCGGCCGGCGCTTCCGCGCGGAACGGTGACGTGTCTCTGTACCGATATCGAAGATTCGACACAGCGCTGCACGATCTCGGCCCGCATCGGTTGAAGCATCTCGCGCGCGTCGAGCAAGTGTATCAACTGCTCGCGGCGGATGTGCCGCTCGCTTTTCCGCGCCTGCGTTCGCTCGCGGCGTTTCCGAACAATCTGCCGTTGCAACGAACGTCGTTCGTTGGCCGCAAACAGGAAGTGCGGCGCTGGTTGCGCGGGCTCTACGCGACAACATTAATGTTGCTCGCGCGGTTGCGCGAGCAACTGCCCGAACCGGAGATCGAGACGCTGCGCGCGCTCGGACGAACGATGACGGAAGTGGAAGGACTCGCGCGCGACCGAGCTCGTCGAGGGGGGCCGTGCGGGAGACGGGCGGCGTGAAGACGCCGTGCTATACTCGATGCGGCCCGCGGGCGCGTGGCGGAATTGGTAGACGCGCTGGATTTAGGTTCCAGTGGGGCGACCCATCAGAGTTCGAGTCTCTGCGTGCCCAGAGGCCGCCGTCGCGCTGCGTGTTCGGCGCGGCGCATGCGATGGTTGTGGAGTTGCCGTGCCGGGGATCTCCTTCGGTTGCATGCACGTCAAAACGGGAGCGGCGCCCGGACGGCTCGGTTCCGACGTTTTGAGAGGGACTTGACGCCACGCGCGGCGCCTCCACAGCCGGCGCGATGCTCGGCGAGACGGCTTGCCGGTGGCCGCCGGTATATGAGCGCGGGAAATTCCCCTTGACGAGGAATTTCCAGCAGTCATATACTGGCACGGTTGTCTGCGGAAGTAGCTCAGTGGTAGAGCATCGCCTTGCCAAGGCGAGGGTCGCGAGTTCGAATCTCGTCTTCCGCTCCAGCATCAACGACGGCGGGCAGCGGTAAGCCCGCCGTTGTGCCATTTGGAGGCCCGCCCGCGTGTCTGCAACTCTGAAGCACCTCGACCCGACGCAAGTCGAGCTCGAGATCCCCATTTCGCCGGACGAATTCGGCGCGGCGACGGACGCGGCGTTCAAGAAGCTCGTCCGCACCGCGCGCGTGCCCGGCTTCCGGCCCGGTAAAGTACCGCGCAAAGTGTTCGAACAGCAGTACGGCACGGCGGCGATCGTCGATCGCGCGTTCGAGGATCTGGTTCCCAAGAAGTATTCTGAAGCGGTCGCCGAGCACAAGATCGATCCGGTCGCCCGTCCGACCATGGAGATGCTGCCGGAGGAAGACGGCGCGCCGCTGCGCTTCAAGGCGGTCGTCGCGGTTCGCCCGGACTTCGTGCTCGGCGACTACAGCGGCGTCGAGATCGAAGCGCGACCGCAGGCGGCGGACGACCAGGACATCGATCGCGCTCTCGAGTCGATGCGCAAGGAAGCGGCCGTCCTCGTTCCGGCGGACCGCGCCGTACAGCTCGGCGACACCGCAACCTTGGACTATGCGGGCACGATCGACGGCGTGCCGTTCGAGGGCGGCACCGCCGCCGGCGAACAGACCCAGATCGAGGAATCGCGCTTCATACCGGGCTTTGCAGCCGGCATCGTGGGCATGCAGGCCGGCGAGACCAAGGCCGTGGAGGCAACCTTCCCCGCCGAGTATGGCGCGGCGGAGCTGGCGGGCAAGGCGGCCGTCTTCACGATCACCGTGCACGAGGTGAAAGAGGCCGAGTTGCCCGCGCTTGACGACTCGTTCGCGCAGCGCGTCTCGAAATCGAAGACCCTGGAAGAGCTCCGCGCGGAATTGCGGGCCCGGCTCGACGCGGCGGCCGTCCAGCGCGGGCGGCGCGCGATGAGTCAGGAGCTGATCGACAAGCTGCTCGCCTCGCATGAGATCCCGCTGCCGCAGGTGCTGGTCGAGCGCGAGATCGACTCGCTGCTGAACGATTCCCACCAGTACGTGACCCGCATGCGGACGACGTGGGACGAATATCTGGCGGCGATCGGCAAAACGGAAGACCAGCTTCGTGCCGAATATAAAGAAGAAGCGGAAAAGCGCGTGAAGACCACGCTCCTCATCGAGGCGATCGCGAAGGCCGAGAACATCGTAGCCACGCCGGCGGATGTCGAAGTGGAACTGGAATCCCTGGCGCGGCAGTACAGCCAGCCGCGTGAGAAAATCGTGGAACTGCTCGGCTCGAACGCGGGAGCGCTGGTCGACGGGATCGTGCGGACGAAAACGATCGACTTCTTGATCGGCCGCGCGAAACTGGTTCCCGGGGCAACCAAACCGGCTGCTCCGTAGTCATCGTAGAGTGCAGCGGCCGGCGGGCCGCGGTCGTGGATAGGAGAGCGTCTTGGGTCACCTGGTTCCGATGGTCGTCGAGCAGAGCGCGCGCGGGGAACGAGCGTACGACATCTACTCGCGCCTGCTCAAAGAGCGGATCGTTTTCGTCCACGGACCGATCGACGACGGGATGGCCAGTGTCATCATGGCCCAGCTCCTCTTTTTAGAAAAAGAGGACCCCGACAAAGACATCGACATGTACATCAACAGCCCAGGCGGTTCCGTGACGGCCGGCCTCGCGATTTACGACACGATGAATACGATCAAGCCTGACGTCGCGACGCTCTGCGCCGGCATGGCCGCCTCCATGGCATCGATCCTCCTGACCGGCGGGGCCTCGGGCAAGCGGTTCGCCCTGCCCTACGCAAAGATTCTCATTCATCAGCCCTGGGTGCAGCAGGTGGGTGGCCAGGCCACCGACATTGAAATCCACGCACGCGATCTCATCGCGACGCGACGTGCTTTAGCGGGCATTTACGAGGAGACGACCAAGAAGCCGATCGAGCAGATCCTCAAGGACATCGAGCGTGACTTCTACATGACGGCGCAAGAGGCGCTCGATTACGGAATCGTGGACACGATCATCAAGAAAGACAATCGGGTCGTCACTCCCAACAGCACGTCGCTCTAACTCAACGCCGCAGGGGCTGCAATGTTTCGTTTCGGGGATGAAAAAGGTCAGTTGAAGTGCAGTTTCTGCGGCAAGTCGCAGGAGCAAGTTCGTAAATTAATCGCCGGTCCCGGCGTTTACATTTGCGACGAGTGCATCGAACTCTGTAACGAGATCATCGAAGAAGAGCTCTACAAGAACGTCGATGAAAATCTCCGGCTGCGCAACATTCCGAAGCCGAAAGAGATCAACCACATCCTCAATCAATACGTGATCGGTCAAGAACGCGCGAAGAAATCCCTCGCCGTTGCCGTGTACAATCATTACAAGCGCGTCAACGCCGGCGGTACTGCCGACGATGTCGAGCTGCAGAAATCGAACATTTTGCTGGTCGGACCGACCGGCAGCGGCAAGACGTACCTCGCGCAAACGCTTGCGAAGATTCTCGACGTGCCGCTCGCCATGGCCGATGCGACGTCGCTAACGGAAGCCGGTTACGTCGGCGAGGACGTCGAGAACATTCTGCTCAAGCTGATTCAGGCCGCGGATTATGACGTCAAGCGCGCTGAAAAAGGCATCGTCTACATCGACGAAATCGACAAAATTGCCCGGAAAAGCGAGAACCCGTCGATCACGCGTGACGTGTCCGGCGAGGGCGTGCAGCAGGCGCTGCTCAAGATTCTCGAGGGCACGACCGCGAATGTTCCCCCGCAGGGTGGGCGCAAGCACCCGCACCAGGAATTCATTCAGATCGACACCACCAACGTGCTGTTCATCTGCGGCGGGGCCTTCGACGGACTCGAGAAGATCATCGAATCGCGCGTCAGCTCCAACTCGCTCGGGTTCCGGTCAAGCCCGGAGGGCAAGAAAGAAGCACGTGTCGGCAAGCTGCTCCAGCAGCTCATGCCTGAAGATTTGCTGAAATTCGGATTGATACCGGAGTTCATCGGGCGCCTGCCGATCGTCGTCACACTCGACGCCCTCGACGAACTGGCCTTGCGCCGGATACTCGTGGAGCCGCGCAACGCCCTCGTGCGTCAGTTCCAGAAGATTCTCGGCATGGACGGCGTCGAGTTGACGTTCACGAAAGAGGCGCTGATCGCGATCGCCATTCGCGCGCAGTCCCGTAAGACCGGCGCGCGCGGCCTGCGCTCGATCCTGGAAGAAGTCATGCTCGACATCATGTACGATTTGCCGTCGCTGCAGAGCGTCAAGAAGTGCGTGATCAACAAGGAAGTGATCGAGAAGAAAGAGCAACCGACACTCATCTACGCCGAGCGGCCGAAAGACCAGAGCGCATAGCGAACGGAGGCTTGCTTGGCCTCCTTTCAGTCCTTCAGTTTCCGGATTACTATCACAGTGCGGTGCATCTCTGCTAGGGGCGTGCCGATAACCGTAGTAGCAGCCATGCCCTGCAAAACTACTAAAAGCTGCCGGAGCCACGCTGACCTGCCTCCCAAGACGTACGTCGAGACGGCGTAAAGATGGGGAGGCGAGCAGAGGGTACGTCCGGCCAACGTGAAATGTATTCCGAATCACATGCGTACCGGTGACGTAGTCGACCTTTCGAGCGAGCGGCGTTTGAGTGCGGCCCTCGACTTCGCCGCGCACGGCGCCGAATTGCTCGTGCTCAACGGCGGCTCGCGCGCCGAGGAACTCACGATCGAAACGATCGTAGCGGCGCCTCACGTCCGCAGGCGCCGCGCCGCCTACTGCATCGACGCCGGCACGAGCATGCAACTCGTGTTTCCGTTGCTGGAGGACGAAGGTCCGGACGACATGACCGTTCGTATCGTAGGCGGCTCCGAAGAAATCTTACTCGCGCCGCCCGCACGGCGACCTGTCGTCCACATGCCGGCCCTCCGCGGCGGCATGGCCGTGGCAGCCGCGGCGACGCTGCTCATCGTCGCCGGCGGCCATCTATCACCGTCATCGATCGTCGCGGTCGCCGAACCTGTACCGGCCGCGCTTGACGCCGGCCTGGTCGCACATCGCGCCGTACTGCGCGCGCCGGACCGCTTCCCGCACATCGTCGCTCGCGCCGAGATTGCCGCGCCTGCGCGCACCCTGCGCACGCGGCGCGCGGTACTGCACCCCGCCGCGACCATCGCACGCCTCTCGCCGCCCGCGTTCCGGGCCGCTGCCTCGCGCGTCGTCCCGCCGCCCGCCAAGAAGGTCGCCGCCGAACGTGCCGTCCCGCAGCCGCACATTACCGATCTGCGCGTGCCGTCGCTTGCCAAGTCCGGCGATGTGGTGCCCGTCGCCTTCCACGCCGATGCGCGAAAAGTGCGTATCGTCGCGAGCATCGGGCCGACAGTTGTTGCAAAGACCCTCGTGAATTCGTCGAACGGCGTCGTCGCCATTCGCCCGCCGAACAGCGATCGTGACGGCCGCGTCATGACCGTCCGCGCCTACGCGCAGAACGGGTCGCGCGTCGCGATGCTTCAGGCAATGGTCGTTCTCGTCAGTCCTCAATAGCCGGCCTTCGAGCGGGTTAGAGCGGTGTGCGCGCGGGGTAATCCGCGCCCATGGAAACGCAAACTCAGGCGCTCTCCGTGAGGAGCAGCGTCTTTCGTGCGGGCGACCGCATCCCGCAATCGATGGTCTTCGACGGCATGGGCTGCACGGGCGACAACAGGTCGCCGGACCTCGCATGGAGCGGCGCGCCGGACGGCACGAAAAGCTACGCGATCACCATGTACGATCCCGACGCGCCGACGACCGTCGGCTTCTGGCATTGGATTCTGTTCGACGTCCGCGCGAGCGAGACGTCGATTGCCGCGGGCGCCGGCAAAAAGCATCATCAGCCGCACGGCAGCACGTTGGGGTTCACCGATTTCGGTTCGCGCGAATATGGGGGGCCCTGTCCGCCGCCCGGCGATCCGCCGCACCGGTATCAAATCAACGTGTACGCGCTCGATGTCGACAAGCTCGGCGCCGACGACACGACGACCGGCGCGAAACTGATGTTCATGATGCGCGGCCACGTTTTGGCGAAAGGAACGCTCGAAGGAACGTACGGGCGCTGAACACCTAGGCCGGCATGAAGCGCAGCGCGACGCCGTTCATGCAGTAGCGTTTGCCCGTCGGTTTCGGTCCGTCGTCAAAGACGTGCCCGAGGTGGCCGCTGCAACGGCGGCAGTGCACTTCCGTCCGTGCTTCCCCAATGTCGTCGTCGGCGGCGGTAAGCACCGCGTTGGGCAGCGGCGCCCAGAAACTCGGCCAGCCCGTACCGCTCTCAAACTTGGTCGCGGACGAGAACAGCGCCAGGTCGCATCCGGCGCAGCGATAGATGCCGCGCCGTTTCTCCTCGTCAAGCGGACTCGAACGGGGCGGCTCAGTCCCTCGCTGACGCAGAACGGCGTAGGATTGCGGCGAGAGCCGCTTGCGCCATTGCGCGTCGGTGTAAGCGGACGCGGCCGCGGGCGTGCAGACGGCGGCCGCGATCATAGCGAGGGCAGCGGCTCGAGAAACGATCATGGCGGTAGTATACCCTGGTGCCGGCGGCGGCACTGCAAGCGCGCTTACGCGCTCAGAGCGTGCCCGAGCGCGCTGCGGACCGCTGGGTCCGGTTCCTCGGCGTGCGCCCGCTCGAGAATGACGCGCGCCCACGGCTCGCGCAGGGCGGCCAGCGCCGCCACGATGTCGGCCCGCGCGGCGGCACCGCAGCCGGCTGCGGATGGATCGATTAGCAGGGGCCACTGTGGTTCGCGCTGCGCTTCGAGCAACGGCAGCGACGCGGCGGGCGCCGGATCCGCGACCGATACGGCTTTCGCGGGTGCCAGCACTGCCAGCGCCATCAGCGCGGCGCCGACCAGCGCGAGCAGCGCCGGAAGCTGCGCCGTCACGCCACCGCCGCCCGATGGGCGCCCGCTTCGGCAGCGAGCGCGGCCACGAGTCCGGCGCGCGCGTCGTCCAAAGCGCGCTCCGGCCCGTGCGCCAACCGTTGTTCGTATTCCGCGGTCGAAAGGTCCGCGCACTGCTCGAGCGCCGCGCGCAGGCCGGCGACGTACGTCGCAAGGGCGCGTCCGAGCACGGGCGCGGCGTCGCAGTGCACCGGCAACAGAGCGGCCAAAGCAGCAAGGGCGCGCGCCGCCCCCAGCGGCTCGTGCTCCAAGGCCGCCGCACATTCGCGTGCCGTACTCGCGTCGATGGCGGTCCAAAGGACACGCGCACCGCCGTCGGCTGTGGTTTCGTGTGTTTCCCGTGCGACTGCTGCGAGGAATGCAACGAGCGACCGGCGCGAGCTGAGGTCCTCGCAGTCGGCCGCGCACACGTCGAAATATGGAATGCGCAGTTTGACGTACAGACGATCGAGCACCGCACGCAGCGCTTCTCGGACGCTGGCAATCGTTTGTGCAACGTGCGGATGACAGGGTGCCGCCGCGTCGGGAAACAGTGCGCGCAACGCGAGCACATGCGAAATTAAGCCGGTTGCGGGAGCCCCGCGCAAGAGGCGCAGCATCGTTTCGATGCCGTCTGCGTCGAGACGAACGGCCAGGCGCAGTGGTTGCGGCGCGGCCGGTGCTGCCGGCAGTTCGGCGATCGCATGTTCGCGCGCCGACGCCGGCGTCGCGGCCTGCACGACTCCACCCTCGACCAGGAACGGCAGCGCGTGCGAATGTGTGGCGAACGCGTGCAGCGCCGTTATGGCGATCGGCTCGGACGTACACGCAGTCGCCACGCCGTCCGCCTCAACGTCGAAGCAAACGGCGATTGCCGCATCGTCGGGGCACAGCGGATCGACCACGATTCGCAGCGTAACGTCGACGGGCGTGTCGCGCGGCACCGCGTGTAGCGCGAGACCTCCGTTCGCGAGCGCCGGTCCGCCGCACGTGTCCGCGAGGGCGTGACCGTTGACCGCCGTCGAGCCCGCGGCGATGCCGACGTGCGGCCGATCGGGCATGCGCAGGCGCAACGTTTCGACGGGCCGCGTGCACGTCACGCGCAAGCCGAGCGGAATTGCAGTTCCCGCGGTCGCCGCGGCCGGAGCCGTTATCGAAAGCGTTGCGCCGCGATCGCCGGTGCGCGTAGGAGGCGCCTGTAGACGCAGCGTCCGGCCGTTGCTCCAGGTGATGTCCGCACCGGCGACGGCTCCCGCTGCTTGCACCGCGTCGAGTTCAGCCGCGCCGGTTGCGCCCGGCGCGATATCTCCGAGCACAACCCGCGCGCCGTCGACAAACGTAACGACGGCACTGCGCGCCGTCGATGCGCCGCAGTTGTGAAGTTCGATGCGCGGCCGGCTGCCGTCGACGTGCAGCCAGCGGCTCGTATCGAACCACACGCGATCGCACGCGACGACCGATGCGGAACGCGCGGCGATGATCTCGCCGTCCTCGACGGCGCGCAGTTCGACGGCGATGCGTTCGCCGTCCGTCGCATCGGCGGCAATCGGCGCCTCAACGTCGACCGCTTTCACGGCACCGGGCGGCAGCGCGACCCGCTGATGCGCGCGCAGGCGCTTACCGCCGAGGATAACGTCGTCGCACTCGCGCGCGGCGGCGAGAGTCAGCCGCCGGGTGCAATCGCCGGCGTTGCGAATCTCGAAACTGAGACGCGCGACGGAACCCGCTTCAACCGGCGCCTCGGGCTGCGCGACGACATCGATTGCGATCGATCGCCGCGGTGACCATGCGAGCGGCGCCCGCACCTCATGCGCAACCTGACCGACGCGGGCGCTAAGCTCACCGCCTCGCGCGGTTGAGGTCGCATACAGCACGAAGGCGACCGCAACGGTGCTTCGCCCGGCGATACGTTCGAGTATGAGCCGCAATTCGTGTGCCGATGCGGAAGCCTCGCGCGCCGGCGCGCCGTTTATGTCCAGTGATTCGCGCACGAGGCGAAACCCGGCCGGCCAGCGCACTAAGACCGGCGTTTGCTCGAGCGCGCCCCACGCCGTATTGTGCGCGTGCAGCGTGACGGTCGCGCGCCGGCCGGCAACTTCACACCCCAGCACGGGCGCCGCGAGGAAACCGTCGAGCCGCAATTCGGCGCTCGTCGGGAGCGCGACACGCTGGCCGGCCGCGTCGCGAACGTATGCCCCGGCCGCGCGGAGGACCGCGCCGGGCGGCGAGACGATACGTGCGCGAAACGCAACGTCGGTGCGCGCGCCCGCGGCGATCCGATCGATCGCGAACGTCGGGATCTCCGGCGCGTCGAGCGCTTGCGTTCCGAAGGGCGCGGGCACGACCAGCGTGAGATCCTGCGCGCTCGCGTTGCCGTCGTTCACGACCGTCGCTCCGACGACGATCTCATCGTCGTGCTCGCCGCGCGTAATTGTGAGGCACGTCCGCTCGCCATGGAGCCGCGGCGTCCCGCGTACCACTACACGCGCGCGGTTCGAGCCGAGCGGCGCTGCATCGTCGAGCAGCAGCGCTGCTTGAAACACCAGTTCCGTCTCGTCGTCGCAGTCTGCGGCAACGGTTACCGACACGTCGACGTCGACGAATTCACCCGGTGGAACGGGCGCCAACGCGCACTCAACGCTGCCGTGGGCCGTCGCGGCCGACGGCAACAGGAAGTGTACGCGCGCCGCGGGGCTTTCGACCGCCGCGGCATTGCGCAGCCGGTAGCGCAAGCGGATCGTACCGCCCGGTGCGGCATCCGGCGGTTCAGCGGTCAGTGCAAAATGGGTTGCACGCAGTTCGCGCGCGCTCGATTCGACGGCCATGATATGGGGAGTGCCCGGCGCGGACGCCGATGATGACAAGGGCGGCCGCCGCTTCGTAACCAAAACGCAGGGCATGGTAGACGCGACCACCCTGCGGCGGGTCCCGCTGTTCCGGGATTTCGAGGACGCCGAACTCTCACAGATCGCGGCGGCAATCACGAATCGGCGCTTCGGCAAGCATCAGTTCGTCGTACGCGAGACGGAACCCGGAGATACGTTCTTCATCATCGTGAGTGGTTCGGTCTCGGTCTGCCGCATCGCTCCCGACGGCCGTGAAACGATTCTGTCGATTCTGAAGGAAGGCGATTTTTTCGGCGAGATGTCGATGTTTGATTCCTCGCTCCGCTCAGCGTCGATAAAAACGCTCACCGACGTCGAAGTCGGCGCGCTGCACCGCGATCATTTCATCGAACTGATGGATCGCAATCCGAAGATCGGGCGACTCCTCGTTATCGAACTTTCTGAACGCTTGCGGGCGGCCAACGCGCTCATCGCCGCGACAACCTCCCAGGATATCCGCGCCCGCCTCGCGTCGCTGCTGCTCAATCTCGCCGATCAATTCGGCGAGGAAGTACCGAACGGCACCCGTATCACGTTGCGCCTCACCAATCAGGAGATGGCGAACATGATCGGAACCACGCGCGAAACCGTGAACCGTACGCTCAATCGTTTTTGGGACGATCAGCTCGTCGACATGCGGACCTCGCACGTCGTCGTCGTCGAGCCTGACAAGCTGCGCTCGCTGATCCCGTGACGCTGACGGCCGCATTGCAACCGGCTGCGACAGCCGTTGCGCTTGCGTTCGGCGCGGGCGCGTCCCTCGCAGCGCTGCGTGCGCGCGCCGCGGCACGCGCCGACCGCCTCGCGCTGCGTCTCGCGCGCGAGCGCGAAGTCGCATTCGTCGACGCGGCGCGCCGTCTCGCGGACGCCGCGCGCGCTTCGATCGATGACGTGCGGGTCGAAATCGATCGTGCGGTTCGCGGGGTGGCACCCGCCGTGGACGCGGTGCTGATTTTCGAGGAACGCGACGCGCAGCTCGCGTGCGTCGCCGCGTTCGGCGAGCGCGTCGGCTACTTCGCCGGGATGCGGCTCGCGCTGGACGACGCGGACGCGCTGGTCACGCGTGCGATCGCGCGCGCGCACCGCGTGCTGCTCGCCGACGAGCGCGGCGCGCGCCCGCTGCATCCCGGCGACGGCTGCGCCGCGGCCATACCGCTCGTGCTGGCGGCGGGACGCACGTGCGTGCTCTACGCCGCAGCACCCGGCGGCGTCACCGCTGAGGACGTCGACCGGATCGTCGCGCTCGTCGATCAAGCGACGCCGGCGTACCGGATCGCGCTCGAACGCGCGGACGACCGCGCTCGCGCGGAGTACGACGGCCTCACCGGTTTGCTGTCCCCGCGTGCTTTCCGCACGCGGCTGACCGATCTCGTCGAGCGCGCGCGGTTCGCACCGCTGGGCCGTGTGGCGCTGTTGTTCATCGATACCGACCGCTTCAAGACTTGGAACGACACGTTCGGTCACGCGAGCGGCGATACGCTCCTGCGCGAAATCGCGGCGCTTCTCCGCGCCGGCGCCCTTGGTGAGGGCGACCTCGTGGCGCGTAACGGCGGCGACGAATTCTGTCTCGTGTTCGCGGCGACCGAGAAGTCGCGGGCGATCGAACGCGCCGGCGAGGTTCGGCGCAGGATCGCCGCACTCGACGTGCGGGCGCTGCGCCCGGCGGGCGCCGACCGCGATGTGAACATCAGCGCATCGATCGGAGTTGCGTGCTTTCCCGTCGACGCGGCAACATCGAATGCACTGCTGGAGAAGGCCGACGAGGCCATGTATCACAGCAAGCGCAACGGACGCAACGCCGTTTCGTATTTCCGAGTGGACGGTGCGCTCGTTCGTGCCGAGGAGACCGCATCGGCGGCACGATGAGCGTCCCAGCCGACGAGGTTCGCCGGCTCGCGCGCGACTGCGCCGACGGACGCTGCGTCGTCTTCGCGGACGGGGCGACGCAAACGGCGGCGCGGCGCCTCGCACGCGCGGCCGCTGCGCTCGGAACGACGGTCGCCGACGTGCACGGAACATCGCTTGCCGCCATCGACCAGATTCACGCCGCCCTGCGGCGCCGCGGCGCAACGCGCCGCACCGCGGTGGTCGCTTACGGCGGCGGCGCGCTGCTCGACGCCGTGCGCATCGCGGCGGCGCTCTTCGAGGGCGGCGCACCGGCGATCCTCGTCGCGACGACGCTCGGCGCCGCGATCGACCGCGGCGTCGACCCCGTAGCACGCCGCGGTTGCGTGCACGTGACGGCGCCGCCCACGGCGCTGTTGGTGGACTATGCAGCGATCCCGGCGTCGGCGCGCGACGGGCTCGGTACGCTCGTCCGCGATGCCTTTATCGAAGGCGACGAGTTCTTCGACGGCATGGAAACGCTCGCGCCGCATCCGTTAGGCAAGTGGCCGTGGCAGTCGGTGATCGACGATGCGCTGCGCGTCGACCGCATGCACGCCGGCGACGATCGCCGCATCTTGGAACTCGGGATGCCGTTTGCCGCCGCCATCGCCGCAACGCACCCGATGGAAACGCAGCATGCACTCGCACTCGGATTGCGCGCGGCATGTTTGGCCGGCCGGCGCATCGCCGCATTCAGCGAACGCGATCATCTGCGCGTGCTCGCGGTGCTCGCACTCTTGGGTTTCGCGCTGCATCACGCGCGGCTCGACCCGGACGCGGTCGTCGCCGCCATCCCGAACGGCACGCGCTTCGCGCTGCCGCACGCGATCGGCGACGTCGAGGCCGGCATCGTCATTCCACGGCAGGTCTTGCGCCGCGCGGTGCAGCGCCTTACCAGCACGCCCGGAGCCGCCGAATTCCGCTGACCCGTGTCGTCGAGGTCGTTCCCCAACTGCCTACGGCGCGTTTCGACCGTTCGCTCACGTACCGCATTCCCGCGGGCGTCGAAGACATCGAGATCGGCGACGTGCTGCGCGTCCCGCTCGGCGTGCGCGACGTCCTTGCGTTCGCCGTATCGGGGACGCACGTCGTCGCCGAAACGGCAAAATTGCGCGATGTCGTCGACCGCATGCCGGTCGCGCGCGCGTTTGACGCAAACGGGCTCGCGCTCGCGCAGTGGATGGCCGATGCGTACGTTTCCTCGCTGCGCGAAGCGCTCGGCGCCGTGCTCCTAAGCGGCGCGCTGCCGCGCGCCGTGGACCGTTTTGTTCCGGCGCCGGCGCGGCCCGAACCGCAGGCGGTTCGCACCGTGCCCGAACGGCTCATCCGCTTCATCTGGGAAGATTTTCCGCAAGGCTTCGTGCTCGCGGCGTTCCTGCGGCATCCGGAGGCGCGCCGCATCGGCGACCGCCGCGCGCTGCTTGCGCACCTCGGTGCGCTGACGCGTGCGCGGGCCCTCGAGCGGCGGCGAACGTTCAGCGATGCGCGCACGCACGCGCAGCACGTGCGGTTCTTGCACGCGGGTTCCGTGCCGATCGCCGGCAAGAAGGCCGAGGCGCTAGTCCGGTTCGTCCGCGACCGCGGCGACGTCCGGCGCAGCGAAGCAGTCCTTGCAGGGTATTCGGAAGCGGTGATCCGGCGTGCGCTCGCGGCCGGTGCGTTGCGAGAAACGCAACGCACCGTCATCGCCGCGCGCGACGGACGGTCGCGGCTGCCGCCGTTCGATCCGAACGCCGAGCAAAGCGCTGCGATCGCGCAAATCGCCGCGCTCCTCGGCGCCGGCCGGTTCGGCGAAGCGCTGCTGCAGGGCATTACGGGCAGCGGGAAGACCTACGTGTACTTGGCCGCGATCGCCGCGCTGATCGCTCGAGGTGGACGCGCGATCGTCCTCGTTCCGGAAATTTCGCTGACGCCGCAGACGGCGCGCCGCTTCGAGGACGCCTTCGGCGAGCGGGTCGCCGTCGTCCATTCCGCGCTCTCGGAGCGGGAACGGTACGACGCGTGGCAGTCGGCGGCGCGCGGCGACATCGACATCGTCGTCGGTGCGCGCAGCGCCATTTTCGCGCCGCTTCCGGACGTGCGGCTCGTCGTCGTCGATGAAGCGCACGACCCGTCGTACAAACAGGATTCGGTCCCGCGCTACCACGCCGTCGAGGTGGCGCGGGAACGGATGCGGCGTGCCGGCGGCGTGGTCGTGCTCGGCAGTGCGACTCCGGCGCTCGAGGACTATGCACGCGCGCGTGCCGGCCGCTTTCCGCTGCTGCGCCTCCGCGAACGGGCCACGGCACAAGCGCTTCCGCAAACCCGCATCGTCGACATGAGTTCGGAATTTGACGCCGGTGCGCGGCGGCTCTTCAGCACGCCGCTGCTCGAAGCGATCGGCGAACGGCTACGACGCGGCGAAAAGACGGTGCTCTTCGTCAATCGCCGCGGCACCGCACGCTTCGTTCTCTGCCGTGCATGCGGATTCGTTCCGCAATGCCGGCGCTGTTCCGTCGCCCTTACGGTCCATCGCGCGGAAAGCATCATGCGCTGTCATTATTGCGACGCGCAGGAACCGGTACCGGCCGTCTGCATGAAGTGCGGCGCCGACGTGCGCGAGTACGGCGCGGGAACCGAGCGTGTGGCAAGCGATGCGGCCAACTTGTTCCCGCACGCGCGCATCGTGCGCATGGATTCGGATACGACGACGCGCATCGGCGATCACGCGCGCCTCCTCGACCGGTTCGGCGACGCCGGCGACATTCTGGTCGGAACGCAGATGGTCGCCAAGGGTCTGGATTTTCCGGAGGTCACGCTGGTCGGCGCGGTGGCGGCCGATCTCGACTTGCATGCGGCGGACTTCCGTGCGGCGGAACGGACGTTTGCGCTCATCACGCAGGTATGCGGCCGCAGCGGGCGCGCCGGCGCCGGCGAAGCGATCGTGCAAACCTACGCGCCGGAGCATCCGGCGATCCGTTTCGCCGCCGCACACGACTACGACGGGTTTGCGGAACAGGAACTGCTCGACCGCCGCGCGCTCCGCTGGCCGCCGTACGTGCGGCTCGCGTACCTCGGCGTAATCGGGCGCGAACGCGACGGCGTCGCGGCCGCCGCGGAGCGCTATGCAGCGCTGTTGCGCGAGGACCCGCGTTGGGAAGTTTTGGGACCGGCGCCCTATCCGGTCGCGCGCGTGAACGACGAGTGGCGCTATCGCGTCGCCGTCAAAACGCGTGACGCCGCCGCCTTACGCGCGGCACTCCGCGCGACGGTGCTGCCGGCGGCGGACGACGACGGTGCGACGCGCCTCGCCGTGAACGTCGATCCTTGAGTGCGCGTTACTTCGCGCCTTTTTTCGCACCCGTCTTGCGCGCGGGTTTCGCTGGCGCCGACGCCGCCGCGGCGTTAGCGGCCGCCGTGACTTTGATGGCTTTGGTCAAGCGCGATTTCTTGCGCGCCGCTTTGTTCGGGTGGATGATGCCCTTGCGCGCCGCCTTGTCGAACTGCGCCTCGACCGCGCCGGGTTCGTCGGCGCCGCTCTTGGCCTTCTTGAAGAGTGTCTTGAGACGGGTCTTGGTGTCGAGATTGCGCTTCGTGCGCTTCTCGCTCTGACGCGTCCACTTGATAGCGGCTTTGATGTTCGGCAAGCTCGGCTCCGTAAATCATGCTGGCGGCCGGCCCCGGAGGGCGGGCACAAGCGCCAGAATAGCACAAACGGCGTTCTCCGTCACCCCGTGGTCGCGATCTCGCGGTAGCTAGCATAGCGGCTGAGCGCGATGCGGCCGTCCGCGGCCGCATCGCGCACCGCACAGTCCGGCTCCGCCACGTGCCGGCAATTGCGAAACCGGCAGCGCCCCGCGAAGGGCCGCATTTCAACGAACAGCTCGGCGACCTCCGCCGGCGGCATCGGATCGAGCGCGAACTCGCCGATGCCCGGGCTATCGATGAGAAAGCCGTCGGCGAACTCGACGAGCCGCGCCGACGTGGTCGTCTGGCGGCCTTGACCGTGCCGCGAAACCTCGCCGACGACGCTGATGCCGCCGAGGGCCCGGAAGATCGAGCTCTTCCCGACGCCGGACTGACCGATGAGCAGGGCGTGGCGCGCCGCGACGTGTGCCTCGAGCGCGGCCATGCCGCCGCCGGTTTTCGGCTGCAGGACGAGCACGGGAATCTCGAGCGGGCGATAGATGGCGGCGATGCCGTCCGCCGCATCGGAACCGGCGAGGTCCGCCTTCGTGAGCAGCAGCGTGGTCGCCACATCGTGCTGGACCGCGAAGGCGATCAGCCGGTCGATCATCGCCAGATGGATGGGCGGATCGACGAGCGCGGCGACGACCGCCAGCGTATCGACGTTCGCCGCCATCGTCTTCGTTCGTCCGCCGGCCGTCCGGCGTTCCAGCGCGAAGCTTCGCGGCACGACCCCGTCGACGACGGTGTGTTCGTCGCGTTCGCTCACCGTGACGAGATCGCCCGGGACCGGCATCGGATGCTTCGCCTTCTTCCGAAAATTGACGAGCCGCGGCTCGCGCTCGCCGGCGAACACGACCCATGCCGCGTTGCGGCCGACGGCGACGACGCGCGCGCGGCGGACTTCGTTCACCGCTCTGCGAAACTCGATGAAACCGTGATCATCGTGCGCACCGTGAACCTTGACGATCCGCTCGCGCGTGCCAACGTCCTCGATGCGTTCGCCGGACGCGGCCGGCCGGCGGGCGTGCATACGTGTTTTTGCGACGGCGAGCAGATCGCCATCGCGTTCGACGACGCGGTCACGCAGCCACAACTCGTCGAGGACCTCATAGCGGTCGCGTCGGCGTACGTGCCGGAGCGCGCCCCGCCATTCGGCGATTTGCGCGCCGCGGCCGCGGCCGCCGCCCGCGGTCTGGGGGATCCGGAACTCGACGCCGCTCGCGTCATCGAGACGTATCTGCCGTGACGTCGACCGGCCTGGACGCCGTTCAACTCGGCGCCAGCGATCTTGTCGATATCCTCGCGACGTCGATCCTCGCGTACTATCTGCTGCTGCTCATTCGCGGCACGCGCGCGGTGCAGATCGTGCTGGGGCTCTTCGTGCTCGTCGTCGTTCTTGCGCTCTCCAATCTGTTGCACTTGCTCGTGCTCGCCACCGTGATGCAGTATCTCCTGCTCGGCACCGCGGTGACGTTGCCGATCGTCTTTCAGCCGGAGCTGCGGCGCGGCCTCGAACAGATCGGCCGCGGCCGCTTCTTTTCGCGAGCCGCCCGCGAACACGAGGACGATGTCGCCGCGCGGCAAGTCGCCGCGATCACGCGCGCGGCCTTCATTCTGGCGCGCGCGCGGACGGGCGCGCTCATCGTTCTCGAGCAGCAAACGGGATTGCGCGAATATGTCGAGAGCGGCTGCGCACTGGACGCCCGGTTGTCGGTGGAATTGCTCGCGTCGATCTTCATGGTGCGTTCGCCGCTGCACGACGGGGCGGTCATCCTGCGCGATCTCGTGATCGAGGGTGCCGCGTGCTTCTTGCCGCTGTCCGAGAACGCCGTATCGGCCGAGCGCCACATCGGCACGCGCCATCGCGCAGCCATCGGCCTCTCCGAACAAACCGACGCCGTCGTGGTCGTCGTGTCCGAAGAGAGCGGCGCCGTGTCCGTTGCGCGCGCGGGACGTCTCTCGGTCGCGATCGATGACGAAGAGCGTCTCGCGAAGGTACTTTCGGCGATCGTGCGCCGCGCTCGCCGGGCTCGCCAGGCCGGCGGCGGTGCGGCGGCCAACGTGCTCACGCGAATCACCCGTGCTGTCGACCGTTCGCAACGCTCTCCTACATAACTTTGGACTGAAAGTCTTTGCCCTTGCGCTCGCGGTCGGCGCTTGGGCGTATTTTCGATTCTCGGCAGCGCCCGGCATCGCCGCCCGTTTCGATCAGCAGCTCAGCGTTCCCATCGTGGTCACCGGCCTGCGGCCGGGATACGTCGCTCGCTACAACGACAAATTTGCCGTCGTCACCATCGACGCGCCCCGCAATGGCGGCCCGATCAAGCCCCAGCAGGTGCAGGCCGTGCTGAACCTCTCCAAGCAGAACGAGGGCGTGTATAACGTTCCGGTCGAGATCATCGCGCCGAACTTGCAAATCCGGTCGCTGACGCCCGCATCGGTGACGCTCGCCATCGACAAGCTGGAGGAGCGGGTGCTGCCGATCGGTATTTCGTACGGCGGCGACCGCAAAGGTATCGTCGTCGAGTCCGCGCACGTCGACCCCGCCGCGGTCACGGTGCGGGGTATCGCGACGGATCTCGCGCGCGTGCAGGCAGTCCGCGTCGATGTCGGCTTGCCCAATAAGACGACGACGCTCGACGCGATGATCCGGCCGGTCGCCGTCGACGTGCGCGGCAGCGAAGTTCCCGCGGTGCAAATTTCGCCGAATCTCGCGCGCGTGCGTGCGCGTTTCATCCCGTCAACGGGCTCGGGGGCACAGTAAACGATGGGTCGACTATTCGGAACCGATGGTGTGCGCGGCGTCGCCAATCTCGATCTCACGCCGGAACTGGCGTTCAAAATCGGGCGAGCCGGCGCAGCGGTGGTGGCACGCGGTGCGGCGGTCGAGCATCCCATCGTCGTCGGGCGCGACACGCGCATGTCGGGACCAATGCTGGAATCCGCGATCGTCGCGGGAATTACGTCGACGGGCCGCAACGTTCTGCAACTCGGCGTGATCCCGACGCCGGGCGTCGCAGCGGTGACCCAGCGAATCGAGGCGGCGGCCGGCGTGATGATTTCCGCCTCGCACAATCCCGTCGAAGATAACGGCATCAAGTTCTTTGGAAGCGACGGCTTCAAATTGTCGGATGCCATCGAAGACGAAATCGAGGCGCGCCTCGAGGACGAGGCGATCCCGCGGCCCACGCATGACGGCGTGGGCACCGTGGCGTTCCAACGCGGTCTTGTGGATCGCTACTTCGCGACGTTGGTCGAAGCCGGCGAGGACCTGCGCGGCTTGACCGTCGTCGTCGACGCGGCGTTCGGCGCGGCCTACGCGGTCGGTCCGATGATCTTTCAACGCCTCGGCGCGCGCGTCGTCGCAATCAATGCCGAAGACGACGGCAGCCGCATCAACGTGGAGTGCGGTGCGACGCATATGATGATGTTGGCCGAAGCGGTACGTGCGGAGGCCGCGCGCGGTAACGCGCGCGTCGTCGGCGTCGCGTTCGACGGCGATGCGGACCGCGCGCTGTTCGTCGACGAAACGGGAACGATTCTCAGCGGAGACCATGTGATGCTGGTCCTCGCCCGCGACCTCAAGGCGCGCGGCGAACTCGCGGGCGACACGGTGGTCGGCACCGTGATGAGCAACGTCGGTTTAGAGCGCGCCCTGGCGCGCGACGGCATCCGGCTCGTTCGCGCCGCCGTCGGCGATCGCTATGTCCTCGAAGCAATGCGCATCGGCGGATTTCGATTCGGCGGGGAACAGTCGGGACACATCATCGATTTGGGCCGCAACACGACAGGCGACGGCCCGATGACCGCGGTGACGCTGTTCGCAAGCATCGTGCGGAGCGAAATCCGGCTGCAGGACGCGGCCGCCGCACTGACCGTCTACCCGCAGGTGCTCGTGAACGTGCGCGTCGCGAACAAGGACGTGCTGGAGCGCGCTCGCGTGCTTGCCGCGATCGCAGACACCGAACGCGCGCTCGGCACCGACGGCCGCCTTCTGGTGCGGCCGTCCGGTACGGAGCCGCTGATTCGCATCATGCTCGAGGGCCCGGCGGACGACGCGATCCGTGCGCTCGCACACAGCTTGGCGGAGACCGTACGCTTGGAAGCCGTGCAAAGCGTTTCAGCGACGTAAAGGAGATGAACCATATGCCGATATACCTAGGGGGCCGTGGGCTACGGTCCACCGCCACGGTCAGATCGCTCGGATCTGCCGCCGGCAGGTACGTCTGCTGATTGTCACCGAGTCCGGTCGCAGAACCGGAGCGGGGGATTCCTGGTAGGGCGCACGCCGCAAGGATGTGCGCCGTGGGGTGAACGGGCCGGTCGGCCCGAGGGCGATTCTTTCCGTCCTAACCCGTCAACTAACCCCGTAGGTGTTGGAAAGAAGGAGCAGGACTTGCGTCGTTTCATCCTCACCGGGTTGTTGTCTTTTGCATTGGCGGCGGGC
>JBHEMQ010000017.1:0-5977 GCA_046262475.1 Candidatus Velthaea sp. | reverse complement strand
CCGTGGCTGCACGCGCAGCTGCACGGGCAACCTCATCACCTGATCGCCAGTTGGGCGGACACGCTGCAACTGCGCTATCCCGACGCGCCGCCCGTCCGCGTCGTGCACGGCTCACCGCGCAGCGCGTGGGAACCGATGCACCACACCGACCCCGACGAGGTGCTCGCGCCGATGCTCGACGCCATCCCGCCGCTCAAGACGGGGCGCCGCGGGCGCCCGCGCCGGCGCCCGGCACGGAGCCTGCCGAACCGACGGCCGGTGCGGATCTCGTCATGTGGAATGCGGCACTGCCGCCGTCGCGGCTCAAGCTTGACAAGCACCTCTCGCCGGTACGCCGGTTCGCGAGCGGCATCATCGCGCGCAGTTCCGCGATCGCGAGCAACCTCACCCGCAGCGCGATGCGCTTCGTCGGAACGCCGTACGCGTTCGGTGGCACGAGCGCGGGCGGCTTCGATTGCTCCGGCTACGTGCAGCACGTCTTCGCGATGCTCGGCGTGCGTTTGCCGCGCACGGCCGATGCGCAGTACGACGCCGGCAAACGCATCGCCGATGCGGGCATGCGCAAAGGCGACCTGGTATTCTTCCACACGTACGCGTCGGGCGTTTCGCACGTCGGCATCTACCTCGGCGATAACAAATTCATTCATAGCTCGTCCAGCCACGGGGTGATGGTGTCGAGCATGCACGACTCGTATTGGTCCGCGCGCTACCTCGGAGCGAAACGCGTCGGCGCCGTCAACTAACGACGACGACGAAACGCGCCGCGCCGCGGCCGGCTACCTCGTGTGGCCGCTGGCGGCGGCCGACGTGCTGCGTGAGTCCGACAACGCGACCATCTGGTCGCGTTTGCACGCCCGGCAGGCGCTGGTGTTCGGCATCCTCGCGACGGTCGGCTACCTCGTACTGTTGGCCCTACCGCTGGCGGTCGTCATCGCCGTCCCGGGCGTCAGCACCGGGGCGACGGTCGGCGTGTACGTCGCCGGCTTGCTGCTCGACCTCGCGGGTGCGGTGTTTCTGTTCGCGGTCGGCGTTCGCGCGTACGGCCGCGCCGCACGCGGTGAACTTTTCGAGCTTCCGCTCGTAACGCCGATCGTCGACCGTTTCTTTCGTCTGCCGCGCGACTGAACCGTCGAGGAAGCCTCCCCGCCCGGGCGAATCGTACCGGGTCGCGTGGCGCGCGCTGGGGTGTAGCCAAGTTGGTAAGGCACCAGACTTTGACTCTGGCATGCGTTGGTTCGAGTCCAGCCACCCCAGCTTTTCCACTCGCGCCTCACCTCGGTGCGACGCCCCAGCGGCGCGCCGCTGCCGCGATCGCGAGGCTCGCGCCGACGAGCACGATCGGTACGTTGGGAAGGTCGAAGGTTCGTCCCAAGTCCCAAGCGACCGGATTCAAGGCGATCGCTGCGGCTGATCCGACCAAGCCGGCCGCCATGACGACAGTTCCGCGCGATGGCGACCGCGCGTAGCCGAACGCCGCCCCGATCGTCGCCGTGGCAACGAGCGGCGACGTTAGCGTGCGAAGAATTTCGAACCGCGCGTCCGAACGCAGCGCCGCGGCGTACCATTGTGCGACGGATAACGACGGTCCACCCAGTTCTGCGGCGCGGCGGGCGTTCCACGCCGTGTGCTCCCCCACCGACGCTGCGTGCGCCAGCAACTGCGCGATCAAGAAGACGCCCGCGACGGCAGACGCCGCCGTCAGAAGATCGCCGATAGCGCGTCGCATGCCGCGCACTGCAACCGCGGCGCCGGCCGCAGCGCCCAGCGGCAGATAGATCGCCGGACGCGTCAACACCAATGCCGCCGACGCGAGGGCGAATATGAAAATGGAGCGGCGCGTTGCCGTCTGGACGTAACGCACAAGAACCGCCAGCGCGAGAATCCACCAGAATAGTGCGGGCATATCGGCGAGTGGTTCAGCCGCAGCCGCCCGAACAAGCGGTAAGCTCGCAAACACGACGGCTGCGCCCGCCGCAAGCGGCCGCCGCATGAACGCAAGCGCTAGGGCGTACATGGCAAGCGTTGCAGTGACGTAGGCGGCCGCTGTAACGTCGAGGAGCGCCTGCGGACCCCGCGCGCGCAAGAGCGCCGCAACCGGTACCGTATAACCGACGCGCACGCCGAGGATATGCTCGAACTCCAGCAACGCACCCGTCGGCGCTTCGTAGAAGCGTTGATACTGCGGAGCCGCTTGCGTGTGGTGCAAATAGAAGTTTTCCGCGAACGAGGTCGCGTCCGCCGGCGACATTCCACTCTCCATTGCCGCCACATGGAGCATGTAGAATCCGTCGTCGGCCCAAACCGGGTGCGCGAGCACGTCGAAATGCAGCCAAAGGCAGGCGGCGACAGCAACGAGAAGCGGCCATGCAAAGCGCGCCATGCGTTTCATACCTCCGCTCTCGACCAGGCGTTTCCCGCGTTCCGGCCCTCGCCGCGGACGGACGCGCGCCTTCGCTCGCAGAAGGCGCCGCACATGTGGACGCTGCGCCGACTACCGGGCCCGACCTCGGGAGGCCGTCGTGGGGCTCGCGATCCGTTTGGCGTTTGTTCGATCACCGGCGGATTTCTGTCGTTGAAGCAATGGGGCGAGGTCTTTTTCCTGGCGGCGTTCGCACTCATTTGCCGAACGTACCTGCGGCGACCCTCGTTTGTAGCGTTTCTTGAAGCCGCCGCTCTTGCGTTCTTGTCGTTTTTTTGTCTCATGACGGAAATGCACGAGCGCTACCTCATGTACGCCGTAATTTTTCTCGGCACGCTTGTGCCGCGGCGGCAATACGTCGTTGCAGGGTGTCTTCTCACTGTCACGCTCGTGCTGAACCTCGAGTACGGGATGACGTACATGTACCTAGAACACGTAAGTCGCGGATTCTCCACATGAACGACTTCGCGCCCGTGCTGGTCCACTTGTGTGCGCTCACGAACGTCGCCGTGTTCACGTATCTTCTCGTGCGCTTTATCCGTGAAAGCCGGCGCGCGCCGGCCACCGTGGCATAGCCGTGAACCGCGCGCGAACGCTCGTACGCCTGATCGAGGTCTGGCCCAGCGCCGACGCTTTACGAGTCGCCGCACTCTTTTCACCGGGCACCGGCACTCTTTTCACCGGCACCGTACGTACGCGGAGGCGGAATCTGCGCCGGTCGGCCGTCGCGGAGCGCGCTGCGCTGCTCGCTCATTTCACGCGCTTCTTTCGCGATGACCCGCGTTTGAAAATCACCAGCGAAGGCGCGGACCGCGTTCGGCGCGAACGCGCCGGATGCGCCGTCGTCTCTTTCGACCGCGGGGGCAGCATCGGCGCGTGGCGCGAACACGAAGGATAGGACGCAGCATGAATCTCCACCACGAAGACCTTTCGATCCACGTCCACGTGCAGGGCGGCACCACGGTTTTCGAGCTGGTCGGCAGCCTCGACATCGCCACGTCGCCGACCGTTCGCGCGGCGCTGCTCGAAGCGTCGGAACGCGGCGATCACGGCTTGGTGGTCGACCTGACGAAAGTCGATTTTTTGGATTCGACCGGACTCGGCGCGCTGATCGGCGCGCAGCGGCGCGCGAAGGAATTCGAAGGCGACGTGCGTCTCGTCGCCAAGGAAGGACAAATTCTCCGCCTCCTACGCATTACGGGGCTGCTCAGAGTGTTCGCCGTGTACGCGACGCGCGAGGATGCACTGAGCGACGGGCCGCGCGTCGGCGACCTATGACGCGGCGGCCGTAGTGCCCGCACCGCTCGCATAGGACATATCGAGTAATTCCACGATGTGCCGCACGGCGATGTCGCGGCCGTCTTTGCGCAATCCGTTGGCGATTTGCAGCGCGCATCCGGGGTTCGCCGTGGCGACGATGTGCGGCGCAACTTCGAGGATGCGGTCGACCTTGCGGCGCTGCAGCTTCTGCGCCATCTCCGGTTGCGTGACGTTATAAATTCCCGCGCTTCCGCAGCACAAGGAGCTTTCGGCCATTTCGCGCAGCCGCAGTCCGGGAATCTGCGCGAGGAGGCGGCGCGGCGCTGCCGTGATGCGTTGCGCGTGCGCGAGATGGCACGGCTCTTGATACGTGACGACGGCGTCCAGCGGACCGAGCCCCGCGCCGATGCCGATGTCGTCCAAAAATTCGGTCACGTCGCGGACGCGCGCGCTGAAGCGCACGGCGCGGTCCTGCCACTCCGGATCGCCGGCGAACAGATGGCCGTACTCCTTCAGCGATGAACCGCACCCGGCGGCGTTGACGACGTAGTAGTCGGCTCCGCTGCGCTCGAATGCGGCGATCGTGCGTTTGCCGAGGACGCGCCCGAGATCCATTTCGCCCGCATGAATCGTGATCGCGCCGCAGCAGCCCTGATCCGCGGGTGCGACGACGTCACAGCCGGCGCGCTGCAGCACGCGGACCGTCGCCTCATCGACGTCCGCGAAGGCGACGTGCATGATGCAGCCCGCATGCATGAACACCGTCGCCTTTTTCGATCCGTGAGCCGGCCAGCGCTGGCCGCGCGGCACGAAGAAGCGGTGTGAAATCGGCGGCGCCTGTGCCTCGAGTTCTTCCAACCCGAGCGCACGCAGAACGCCGCTGCCGCGCGCGAGCGCGCGCAATCCGGAACGTTGATAGAAACGAACGAATGCGGCGACGGCACGCATGAACCTCATGTTCGAGAAGAGCCAGCCGATTGCGACGGCGCGACCGAGGCGCGCGTTCCAACCGCGCGCCGGTTCCGTCGCGCGTACGATCTGCGTGCGCGCCGGTTCCAAGAGGCGCCCGTATGCAACCCCGGACGGACACACGGCCTCGCATGCACGGCAATCCAGACACTCCGACATTTGGTGGACGAAGCCGGGGCTAGTGAGATCCAGGCGCTCTTCCGCAACCGCCTTGATGAGCGCGATGCGGCCCCGCGGGCCGGACGTCTCGACGAGCGTCTCGAGATAGGTGGGACACGTCGGCAGGCACAGACCGCAGCGAACGCACTGGTTGAAGACTGACTCCGGCGGAACGTCCTTGCCGCTGAAACCGCGAGGCTGCGATTCGATCACGCTGCGCCATTCGACAACGCGGGCAACACGGCCCGCGACCCGCGCGCCGACCAGTTGTGCGTCGTGCGGGTCACGTGAAAGCAGCCGCGCTCGAACGCTTCTAGCTCACGATCGCCCCAGTGCGGCGTGACGCCGGTAGAAGTCGATCGTTGCGCGCGTTCCGTCTGCGAGCGAGGTTTGCGGCAGCCCGGGGAACACGCGGCGGAGGTCGCCTTCGTCAAGTTCGGGAGCGAACGGCAGCGGCGGTCCCGCGGCGTCGATCTGGGCGTCCGGGACGATGTCCCGAACGGCAACGATGATGTCGTCCGTCGACGCGATGACGCCTTGCAGGCTGAAGGCGAAGGCGCCCTCGGGCGGCTCCGTCGCAGCGCGAGCGAAGATCGTCGCGGTATCGCCGACGAAATCCATCCCGGTTTGGCCGGTAAACGGGATCGTATACGGCTCGCCCTTCACCGCCTGCCGCATGGCGATCGTCGGTCCCGCCGTGATGCCGGTCTCGCGCCCCGGACCGTACACCGTAAACGGCCGCAGTCCGACGCTGCGCAGCTTCGCATCGAGCCAGTACGCGCGGGCGTTGCCTTCGTTGCAAAGTTTGAACGCGCCGTACTGGGTCGTGGGCTCCGGCGTGATGCCGCTCGTCGGACCGAACACCGCCACGCTCGAGGCATATGCCAAACCGCGAACGCCGAATTTTTTCGCGCTCTCGAAGACGTTGAGCGTGCCGAGCACGTTGATCTTCGCGCCGCGAATCGGATCTGCGCGGCAGTACGGCACCAGCACGCCGGCGAGGTGGACGACGGCCGCGCAGCCGTCGACGGCGCGTTCTACGTCCATCGGTTCGACGATGTCGCCGGTGACGTGCGCGATGCGCGGATCCGCCGCGTGGCCTTGGAGGATTTGATCGTAGAACCGGCGGTCCGTGTGATTCTCGAAAATGCGGACCTCGTGCCCCGCCTC
>JBHEMQ010000016.1:37401-37726 GCA_046262475.1 Candidatus Velthaea sp. | reverse complement strand
CTTCTGGACCGCGCGATGAGAGGCATTTCTCATCCACAGAGTTCACGTTATCCACAGGTCCCGGCCCGCAAGACGACGTTTAGCGCAATGCAACCAGATCGATCACCGGCGACGCAACCGCCCGGAACGATGTGCCGAGGTAGCTCTCGGCGCGGCCGAGCGCGGTGCCGGTGACGCCCCACACGTGCGCCGCTTCGACGCGCACGTCGACCCACGGCTCACGCGTGTTCGGCACGTTTTCGACGGCCGGAAAGACGACGGTGACGTTGTCGATCGTCTTGGCCGCCATGCGCGTCTTGTCTTTGCGCGAAATCCCGTGCACAAG
>JBHEMQ010000016.1:0-37391 GCA_046262475.1 Candidatus Velthaea sp. | reverse complement strand
GTGCACCAGTGCGCGCACGGTCGTGCCGACTTTGCGGTCGTGATAGGCGCGGCAGGCGGCATTCTGCGCGTCCGCGAGCCGGCGCAACCGCTCGTGCCCCACGTCGGCCGGAACTTGCGGCCAGTGCGCGGCCGGCGTGCCGCGGCGTTGCGAGTACACAAACATGTACGCTTGCGCGAACATGCCGGTTTCGACGAGCGCGAGCGTTTGCGCGAAGTCCGCCTCGGTTTCGCCGGGGAAACCGACGATAACGTCGGTGGTGATTGCCCACTGCGGGTTGTAGCGCAGAAAGGTCTGCACGCGTTCCAAATACTGCTCGATCGTGTACTTGCGGTTCATGCGGCGCAACACGGGGTTCGACGCCGACTGCACGGCGAGGTGGAAGCGCGGGTTCATCTGTGCAATCGCCGCAAGCGTCCGAGCCAGTTTTTCGTTGAGGTCTTTCGGGTGCGACGTCACGAAGCCGAGCCGCTCGACCCCCGCAATCTTCCCTACCGCTTCGCACAGATCGGCAAAGTCCGCGCCGGTGGCCGGCTCACGATAAGCGTTGACGGTTTGTCCGACAAGCGTGATCTCGCGGGCGCCGCCGGCCACTTTGCGTTCGACCTCCGCGCGAATCTCGTTCAGGGGCCGATGGTCGAACCGGCCGCGCACGTGCGGGACGATGCAGAACGTGCAGTAATAGGAGCAGCCGCGCTGCACGTTCACGAACGCGCGCAAGAAGTCGTACGGCCCCGCGACGCCGGCGCCCGCACCCCCGAGCGGCACTTCCAACTCGTGCCGGAGCGAACGCTCGTCATCGCCGAATGCATCGCGCCACGCGGCGAGCTGGTCGCCGAGTCGCTTGAGCTCTTTCGTGCCAAAGATCGCATCGACGTGCGGCAGCGCCGCGCGCATGCGGTCGCGATCCTGTTCCGCCAGACATCCGGCGACGACGACTTTGACCGCCGGATCGACGAGCTTGAGCGCCTTCCATTGACTGATGCGTCCGTACGCGCGCGTTTCCGCGTTGTCGCGCACCGTGCACGTATTGAGCACGAGGACGCAGGCGTCTTCGGGCTTTTCCGCGACCGTGTAGCCGGCGCCGGCCGCGCGCTGCGCCAGATACTGCGAGTCGGCCTCGTTCATCTGGCAGCCGTGCGTTTCGATGTAGATGCTCGCCACGTCAGCGCCCCTTGTCGTTCGCGGTGAGTTGCCCGAGCAGTTCGAGCGGCAGGTAGAGTTTGCCGCCGATCAGCGTGGGCGCGGAGTCGTATTCGGCGCGCTGTCCGTCGATGACGTATGTGGTCGAGCCGACTTTCGCGACGACCGCGTGGCCGCCGTGACGCACGACGACGCGCGTGCCGTCCAACTTCACCGCGTCCGCCGGCAGGTAGTCGGACGCCGGGGCGACGACGGCCGAGCGCGGATTCTCGCCGTCGCGAACCACGACGTCGGTACGCATTTCCGGATACACGGTCACGTTGCGGCTTACCTTGCCCTTTGCGACGCGGACGACCACGACATGCATGCCCGGTGAAACGGCGAACGCGCCGGTCGTGTCGGCCTTCAGCGCCTCGCCATCCACCGTCACCTCTTTCGACGGTGCTCCCTTGATCGCGATGAAACCGTTCGCCATGCGCATTCCGCGCGAGGCGGCACGCGCCATCTGCACCGACGAGAGCGCCGTCGTTCCGGCAACCACCGTCACCTCGAGGTCTTGTGCGCGCCAACCGGTCTTGGTAAGGCTCACCGAATGTTTGCCGGCGGTCAAGGCATCCAGCACGAGCGGGCTGTGTCCGATGTAGGTGCCGTCAATCCACACGTCAGCGCCGGACGGCAGCGTCGTAACGTACAGCGCGCCCGTCGGCACGGCTCCGAGCAGAAAGAAAGCGGCGCACGCGGCGACCGCCGCGAGACGACGGAACATGTCGACCCCGACCTTTCGCCGAACGAGCGCACTCACCATGTCCGAGACCAACGGCGAGAGCGCACCCCAGCGCATCCGGCCCGCAACCGTCGCCATCGTCGGGCGGCCGAACGTCGGAAAAAGCGCGCTTTTCAACCGCCTCATCGGGCAACGGCTCGCTATCGTTGAGGATACGCCCGGCGTAACGCGCGACCGGCTGTACGCGCTCGGCGACTGGCGCGGGCGCACCTTCACCTTCGTCGACACCGGCGGCATCGACACCGACAGCGATCCCACGGACGCCATCGCGGCGGGCACGCGCGGGCAGGCGGAAATCGCCGCGCGCGACGCCGACGCGATCCTTTTCGTCGTGGATGCGACCGACGGCTACACCCCGCTGGATGCCGAGATCGCAGCGATCTTGCGCCGCACCAAACATCCGGTGATCCTGGTCGCGAACAAGGCCGAATCGCCGCGCGCACAGTTATCGATTTACGGCGAATTTTCGTCGCTCGGCTTCGGCGAGCCGATCGCCGTGTCGGCGATTCACGGCGAAGGCACGGGCGATCTGCTCGACCTGGTCTTCACGGCGGTGCCCGAGGCTTCGACCGAGGCGGCCCGCGATGAGGAATTGGCGATCGCGATTATCGGTCAGCCCAACGTCGGCAAAAGCTCGCTCCTCAACGCGCTGATCGATGAAGAGCGCACGATCGTCTCGGACGTTCCGGGAACGACGCGCGACGCCATCGACACCATCTTTCAATTCCACGAACATCGCTTTCGCCTCATCGACACCGCCGGTGTCCGCAAGCGCGCTACGAAGCACGGCGCGCTGGAATACTATAGTTCGCTGCGCTCACTGCGCGCGATCGCGCGCTGCGACATCGCGCTGCTCGTGATCGACTCGATGCAGGGACCGCTCAACGCGGACCGGCGCCTCGCCGGCATCGTGCTCGAAGAACGCAAAGGCCTCGTTATCGTCGGCAACAAGTGGGATCTCGTGCGCGAGCAGGGCGAGTACAGTCAGGGCGAACTGGTGAACGAAATCCACGCGCAAATGCCGTTCACCAGTTTCGCGCCGGTGGTTTTCCTTAGCGCGCTCACGAAGCGCAAGCTTGCCGGATTGATGCCCGTCGTCATGCACGTCGCCGCGAATCTCGACCGGCGCATTCCAACCGCCAAGCTGAACACCGTGGTGCGCGATGCGGTTCTCGCGCATCCGCCGCCGATCAGCGGCGGCCGGCCGCTCAAGATCTTTTACTGCACGCAGGCCGCGACGCATCCGCCGCTGTTCTTGTTTCACTGCAACGATCCCGAACTCGTGCAGTCGTCGTACCGGCGTTTCATCGAGAACGTGCTCCGGACGAATTTCGACTTCGAGGGCGTGCCCCTCGGCCTCGAGTTCCGCGAACGCTCGCGCGTCGAGGTGGGAGCGTGAACGAACTTACGCGCGGCGCGATTATCGCGGCGGCGGCGTTTTTTGCCGGCGCGATTCCGTTCGGCGTGATCGTGAGCCGCCTGTTCTTCCGGCGTGACATCCGCGAACAGGGCAGCGGCAACATCGGCGCGGCGAACGCATTACGGACGCTCGGCAAACGCGGCGCCGCTGCGGTGCTGCTACTTGATGCGCTCAAAGGCGCGATCCCGGTGCTGGCGACGAATCGCTTGGGCGGACCGGCCGAACTTGCCGCGGTCGCCGCGGTTGCCGCGGTTGCGGGGCACTGCTTTTCGCCGTTCCTCGGCGGGCGCGGCGGCAAGGGCGTCGCCACGAGCTACGGCGCGATTTGGGCGCTCGCCTGGCCGGCAGGAGCAACCTTCACTATCGTCTGGATCGCGGCAATCATCGGCATCAGCTATGCCTCGGTGGCATCGATGCTCGCGAGCGCCGTCATGCCGCTCGCGCTGTGGTTCGTGATCGGCGCGCCCGGCCTCGCGTACGGTATTGCGTCCGCACTGCTGATCATGTATACGCATCGCGAAAATCTCGGCCGCCTGCGCGCGGGAACCGAAAACCCGCTGCCGCTTCTTGCAAAACGGTCGCCGACGCGCTAACGCAGGACGGCATGGAACGGTGCTCGGCGCGCCGTAAAGCGCGCGGACATGATTTCGTCCAATGATTTCCGGAACGGCGTCACGATCGTCATCGACGGACAGCTGTGGACCGTGATCGAGTTTCTGCACGTCAAACCGGGAAAGGGCTCGGCATTCGTCCGCACGCGACTCAAAAACGTCAAGAGTGGCGCAACCGTCGAGCGCACGTTTCGCGCCGGCGAAAAGCTCGAACGCGCGACGGTCGACAATCGCGACATGCAAATGCTCTATAATGACGCGGACGGCTACCACTTCATGGATGCTGAAAGCTACGAAAATTTCACGCTGCAACGCGATCTCATCGGCGATCCCGCCGACTTTCTCAAAGACGGCATGAAGATCGCCGTGCAATTCCACGACGGCGTGCCGATCGGCACCGATCTGCCAGCGCACGTCGAACTGAAAGTGGAAGAAACGGATCCCGGCTTCAAAGGCGACACCGCAACCGGGACGACGAAACCGGCAAAATTGGAAACCGGCGCGACGGTCCAAGTACCGCTCTTCGTGAACCCCGGCGACGTCATCCGCATCGATACCCGCGATCGCCGTTACATCGGCCGCGTCCAAAGCTAAGAGCGCGCGGTGCTGACGGCACCGCAATACGTCGAGATTTTTTTGCTCGGCGTCTGCGGGAGCGTCATCGGTTCGATCGTCGGCCTCGGCGGCGGTTTTGTCGTCATCCCGCTGCTGCGCCTCGCGTTCAATATCGAGCCCAGCGTGGTTTCCGGCACGTCGCTCGTCTTCGTGCTCGCCAACGTCGCGGCGGGCTCCATCGGTTACCTGCGCCAGAAGCGCGTCGATCTTTCCATTGCACTACCGCTTTCGATCGGCGGCGTCCCGGGGAGCGTGCTGGGCGTCGTTCTGGTGCATCGTCTGTCCGCAGCGTGGTTTGATTACGCGTACGGCGGCGTGCTGCTGTTCCTGTTCCTGCTGATCATGCGGCGGCGCACGCAAGAATCGGTGGCCGACGGCACCAAGACGATCGCGCACAACTGGCCGGTCGCCATCGCCGCGGGCGTATTGCTCGGGCTGGTATCGAGTCTGTTTGGAATCGGCGGCGGCATCGTCACGGTTCCACTGTTGCTGGTCGCGGCGCGCATGCGTCCGCACGTCGTCAGCGCGACGTCGGGCTTCGTGATCCTGTTGACGGCGCCGGTCGGCATCGTCGCCCACGCCGTTTCCCACGACATCGACTGGATCGCGGCGGTGCCGCTGGTCGCCGGCGGCCTCACCGGTGGTTGGATCGCTCCGGGCATCGCACGCCGTCTCTCCGCGCGAACGTTGGTGACGTTACTGGGCGTCGCCGTGCTCGCAGCGGTATGCGGCCTCGTACTGCGGCACATTTGAGAATGCAGATCTCGTCCCGGAAGGATGAGAGGCGAGCCCGGGTGCTCAGTCCTTCGAGCGCCGCGACGCCGCCATCGCCGGAACCACCTCGCGCATTTCGACCACCTCGAACACCGAGAGCGGCTTGCGGCAGCGCGCGCAGGCCGCGTGCAGCGCGGGCTTGCGCTTGCGGAGGAGTTCCATCGTGCACTTCTCGCAGCGCAGGATGTAGCGCTTCGCGCTCTCGTTGAACGGCTTCGCCGTACCGAGGTCGTGATAGATCGAGCGCAGACCGAGTTCCCGCATCTTCTTCTTGAAGGCCGCAGTGTGGCCGGGGTTGAGGCCCTTCGCGTGCAGCCATGCGTGGATCATTTCGTGCAGCAGCGTTTCGCGTAACTCCCCGGGTCTGCCGACCAGATGCTTCGGTGACAACTCGATCCTCGGCGGCTTGTAGGTGATGCGGCCGGCGAGGTTCGAAAAGCGTGCGTTGTAGGCAATCCGGAAAGTGGGAATTTCGCCGTTGAAATGCGCGTAGTTCAACTGTGCGAACAGCAATTGCAGATCGGCTTCGGCGGGCAGCATCGGCGGCATCATTTCGCGCGCGTTGTCCGTCACTCCCGGGAGTGACCGCACCCGGAAGCAAAGACGCACGCATGGGCCTTCCCACCCGCGTCGTCGTCCCCATCGTTGCGGTATTCGCTGTCGTGTTTCTCGGGATCATGACGTACTTGCTGCGCACCGGCCTTGGAACGACCGGCTCCGCACTCGGCCCGAGCGGACAGGCTGCGGCGCCGCTTCCCGCGTCTAAAAACGGCGGCGCATTGCCGGGAACGCAGGTCGGCGGCGGACCGCCGGCGGCCGTCGCGGCGCTGCTCGGCGATCTGGACGCGCGCATTCGGAAGAATCCGCGCGATACCGATGCGCTCGTGCAACTCGGTAACCTCTACACCGACGCGGGCAAGTACGATCGGGCGCTCACGTACTATCAGCGTGCGCTGGCGGTGCAGCCGGATCTTGCGCCGGCATTATACGGCGATGCGGCGGCCGCGCAGGCGCTGGGACGCCGCGACGATGCCGTCGCGCACTACCGCCGTTTCCTACGGAAGGCCCCCGACGACCCGAACGCCGGGAGCGCGCGCGACGCCCTCCGCACGTTGGGCGGATGAAGCTGTACATCTCGGCGGACATGGAGGGCACGGCGGCGGTTGCTTCCTGGACGCAAGTGGATCCCTCAAATGCGAGCGAGTATCCGTACTATCGCCGGCTGATGTCGCTCGAGGTGCGCGCCGCTATCGACGGTGCGCGCGACGCCGGGGCCGCCGACGTGCTCGTCAACGACTCGCACGCGAGCATGCGCAACGTGCTGTGGGACGAGCTGCCGCCCGACGTCCGTATGATTTACGGCAACCGCAAACCGTTTTCAATGAGCGAAGGCATCGACGGTTCCTTTGACGCCGCCTTCTTCACCGGGTATCACGCGGCGGTCGGCGAGCGCGACGGCGTGCTCGATCACACGTACACGAGCGAAACACTGTACAACACGCGCATCAACGGCACGGCGTGCAGCGAAGCGCTGGTGAATGCGGCCGTGCTCGGCGCGGCGGGTGTACCGGTCGTGTTGATCACCGGCGACCGCGTCACGGTCGAGGGAGCACGCCGCGCGATGCCGTGGATCACCGGCGTCGTGGTGAAGGACGGCATCGGCCGGTACGCGGTCAACTCGCTTTCGCCGGGAGCGGCGCGCGAGCTGATTCGCGCGTGCGCCAAAACCGCGATCGAGCGCATCGCCGAAGCGCAGCCGTTCGTGTTTGCACCGCCCGTCGTGCTGGAGCTCGACTTCGTGTCGACGCAGAACGCGGACTTCGCCGAGCTCATTCCCGGGTTCGAGCGCACCGGCGGCCGCACCGTGCGCTTCGAGCACGACGATTTCCGCGTCGTGTTCCGTGCCTATCACGCCGCCTTCCGCCTCGGCGCGGCGGCGAACGCGCCGGTGTAGCCGATGCTGGTCGGATTTCAGGGTGAGGCCGGCGCATTTAGCGACGAGGCGGCGCAGCGCCTGATCGCGGGTGCGCAAACGCACGGCTACACCACCTTCGACGACTTGATCGAGGCGGTCGACCGGCGCGACGTCGAGGCGGGTTTGTTACCGGTCGAAAATTCGATCTTCGGCGCGATCGCACGCGCCTACGATCTGTTGTGGCAATACACCGGCCTGCACATCATCGACGAGACGGAAATCGCGGTCGAGATGTGTCTCATCGGCATCCCCGGCACCGACGAAGCACGCATTCGCGAAGTGCGTTCGCATCCGGTAGCGCTCGAACAAGTCCGGCGATTCGGACAAACGCACCCGAATTGGCGGCAGATCGCCGTCGCCGACACGGCCGGTGCGGTGACCGAAATCATGACGCTCGGTGATGCCGCCGTTGCAGCGATCGGACCGGCGTTCGCGGCCGAACGGTACGGCGCGACGGTCCTACGCCGCGGCATCCAGGACGATGCGCGCAATTTCACGCGGTTTTACCTACTGAGCACGGAAGCGCGGCCGCGTGCCGTCACCGGCCGCGCGGTGATCGGCATCGAAATCGATCACCGGCCCGGCACGCTGCGCGACGCGCTGAGCGCGTTCGCCGATCAGTCCATCGACTTACGCAACATCGTGGCGCGCCCTAACCACGTGGATCCCTTTCACTACCGGTTCTTTTTCGAGCTGCGCGACGTCGAAGCGAACCGGCTCGAGCGCGCGCTGGCGAATGTGGCGGGCAGCACACGCATTTTCGGCGTATACTAGGTTGCTTTTTGCAGGCTAGCGGCCGCTCGTAATTCGGTTTGCCGCTAACACGCTGGGGAATACGGCATCACATGAATGCGAAGTTCATCACCACCGGCGCCCTCGCGCTCGCCATCTCCGCAGGATCGGTCGCACCCGCGCTCGCTGACGGCGCGGCGAGTACGCGTAACATCATACTCGGCGGTGCGGCAGCCGCCGTGCTCGTGACCAACTACAACCACAAGAAGCGCATCAAACGCCAAGAAGATCAGCAGGCGCAGCGCCGTCAAGCACGTGCAAACGCCCGCTATCGTGCGGCGTATTACCGCGCACACGGGCACTACCCGGGCTAACACCTTAGCATGACGTAGGGACGTTCTGATGTAGCCGATATCGAAGAGCCGGAGGCCCACGTTTACTCTGGTAAATGAGGCCTCCGGCGACGACGAGAGCGGGTACATCAGAACTTTTTGCGTTACGCCGGCGCGACCGCCGGCGTATGCACGGGGCTCCGCCCGATGAACAGCACCAGCGCCGCCGCCAGCAGACACAAGAAACCCGCCACCAAGAACGCGGCGTCGTAGCTGAGGGTCACCGTCCGAATCAAGCCCGCGAGATACGCGGTAGCGCCGGCGCCCAGCTGATGTCCCGCGAGTATCCAGCCGAACATGATGGCAGCTCGGCCGCGGCCGAACGCGTCCGTCGCAAGTTTCAAGGTGGGCGGAACAGTCGCGATCCAATCCAAGCCGTAAAAGACGGCGAAAATCGGTAATCCGATCGTCGCGATCCCGAACGCGGCGGGCAGAAAAATCAACGAGAGTCCGCGCAAGCCGTAGTACCAAAACAAGAGCCAACGGCTGCTGTAGCGATCCGAAAGCCAGCCGGACGCCGTCGTCCCGACGAGATCGAAGATGCCCATGGCCGCCAGCAAGCCGGCCGCGCGCACTTCCGGGATTCCGTGATCGCCGCACGCCGGCACGAGATGCGTACCGATCAAGCCGTTCGTGCTCGCGCCGCAGATAAAGAACGTGCCCGCGAGCAGCCAAAAATCTTTGCGGCGCACGCCTTCGCGCAACGCACCGACCGCATTCACGATCGGATTGATGCGCGACGGTTCCGGGGCAACGACGACTTTCGCGCCGAACATCGGCAGGTTCATGTCGGCCGGATATTCGCGCAAAGCGAAGAGCGTGATCGGAATGAGCGCGGCGCAGACCGCCGCAACGACGAGCACTTCGGTGCGCCACCCCGGGCCGCTGACGAGATAGCCGAACAGCGGCAAGAACACGAGTTGGCCCGTCGCGTTGCTCGCGGTCAGCACGCCCATTACCGTGCCGCGATTTGTTTCGAACCACCGGTTGACGATCGTCGCGCCGACCACGAGCCCGATGCTGCCGGTGCCGAGGCCGACCATGATGCCCCACAGCACGAAAAATTGCCACGGCTTGGACATGTAGGCGGAAAGCGCGGCCGCCGTCGCAAGCAGGCCGAGCGCGAACGCGACGGTTCGCCGCAGTCCAAAGCGCTCGAAGACGCCGGCGGCAAAGGGGCCCATCAACCCAAAGAGCGCGATATTGACCGCGATTGCCGCCGAAATCGCCGCCGGGGTCCATCCGAATTCGCGTTCCAGCGCCTGAATGAGCATCGTCGGCGACGAACGCACGGCCGCGGCCGCAATCAGCAGCAAAAATGCCACCGCCGCGATGATGTAGGCGTAGTGGAACCGGCGCTTCATGGGAGCCCTAACCCTCGATGACGGTGCCGTGGATGCGGTAGCACGTTCCGCGGAAGACACCGATGAGATCGCCCGAATCCGCCTTCGTTACCGTGATGTCGTAGATGCCGGTGCGACCGGCCAGACTGCGCTCTTCCGCCTCGGCGCAAAGCCGGTCGCCGGCCCGGGCCGGCGCCGCGAACGAGATGGTCGCGCCCAGCGCCACGTGCGGCACGTTGCGCGAGTTACACGCGTACGCGAAGGCGGTGTCCGCCAGCATGAACACGATGCCGCCGTGCGCGATCGCGTGGCCGTTGATCATGCTCTCGCCGATGGTGAGCGACAGCTGCGCGTACCCCGCGCGGATCTCGTCGATGGCGACCCCGAGCTGCTGCGCGGCGCGGTCGCGCGCGAACATCGCCGCAGCGCAGGCGCGCGCCAGCTCATCGGCGGCGGCGACCTCCGGCATGGTTACCCGGCCGCCGGCCGGCGCGTTTCGACGATCCGGAAGCGGTTTGCGACGAAGGCGGCGTCGGTCAGCGATGCGTTGCCCGACGGGTTGCCGCCCGTCACGTGAAAGTCGCTGAATGCGGCCGATTGATTGACGACGAGCGCGCCCGTCAGATTCACGGCGAGCGACACGCGGCCTTCGGCGGCCTTGCGTTCGCCGGCCGCAACGACGGCGGGATCCGTCGAATGCAAGATCGCCGTGATGGCGCCTTTGCGCTGCGCCTCGCTCGTCGCCAAGTCCAGCGAATGTTCGGTCGAATCGGTTGCAATCACGTACGCGATGGGGCCGAACATCTCGCGGTCGTAGCGTTCGATGTCCGCAGCATCGAGTTTCGCAATCAGCGGCGTGCGAATGCGCGCCTCCGGAAAGCTCGGATGCTGGAGCGGCGCACTGCGCCGCACGACGCCGGGCCGGTCGTTTTCCGCATCGAGGCGTGCCACCGTCGCGTCCCCGGCGATTGCGCCGAGCACTTCCACCGCACGCTCCGGCGCACCGAGCAGTCCGTCGATGGCGTTCACGATGCCGGCGACGACCTCATCGAAGCTCTTGTGTCCGTCGCTGGTCGCGATGCCGCCGCGCGGCACGAACACGTTCTGCGGCGTCGTGCACATTTGTCCCGCGTACAGGCTGAACGACATCGCGAGGTTGCGCGTCATTCCTTTGAAGTCGGCCGTCGAATCGATCACGACCGCGTTGACGCCGGACTTTTCGGTGTACACGAGGCCGCTCGCGTTTTCTTCAAGCCAGGTGCCGAACTCGGTCGACCCGGTATAGTCGACGAGCGCGATCTCGGGCCGGCGCGCGAAATCCTTTGCAATCGGCGCCTCGGGCGAGTCGACGGCCAATTGCACGAGATTCGGATCGAATCCGGCATCCGCCAGCGTGCCGCGCAGGATCTCGACGGTGATTGCGAGCGGCAGCACCGCCTGCGGATGCGGTTTGACGATAACCGCGTTCCCCGTGACAAGGCTCGCGAACATCCCGGGATAACCGTTCCAGTTCGGAAACGTCGAACAGCCGATCGTGAGATCGATGCCGCGCGGCACGAGCGCGAACGTCTTTTCGATGCGCAGCGGCTCGGCTTTGCCTTGCGGCTTCTCCCATACCACCCGCTCCGGCACGCGCGACATCTCCTCGTACGCGTACGTGACCGCTTCGAGGGCGCGATCCTGCGCGTGCGGTCCGCCGGCCTGGAACGCCATGATGAACGATTGGCCGGTGGTGTGCATCACCGCGTGCGCGATCTCGAAGCTGTGCGCGTTCAGCCGCGCGAGCATTTCCAGCGTGACGCCCGTGCGCGCATCAGCGCCGGCGCCGGACCACGCGGGCATCGCTGCTTTCGCGGCGGCGATCAGCGCGTCCATGCCGGCGCGCGGATACGCGACATCGAGCGCCATGCCGTACGGCGAACGTTCCGTCGCAACGGTGCCGCTCGTGCCCGGCTGGCCGAGGTCGAACGTCGCGTGCAGACGCCCCTCGAACGCGGCCTTGCCGTCGGCTGCGGCGGTCTCGCCGTACACTTTGCCGCTCGGCACTTCCGGATACGCGCTCCAATACGCGCGCGAGCGAATCGTCGCCCGCGCATTCTCGAGCGTCGGGCGATGCGTGTCCAGCCACTCGGCGGCGCGCGGGCGCACTGCGTTCATCATGCCTTCCGGTTAGACGAGGCGCAAGCGAGGTCCCCGCGCGGCGGACGCGGCGTCCGGCGCGGCACCTTTCGACGCGTCCCGGATACACAAATTCGCACATGCTCTCGCGCTACGCCGTCAACCTCATCGAGCTCGCCGGGCTTATCGCGCTTTTTCTCGATCTCCGCGCGCGGTGGCGCTCGATTCCCGCGGTCGCGCCGTTGCATTATAACCTTCGCGGGCGTCCGCTGACCTATGGCCCGAAGTTCTTCCTCGCGGTACCCGCTGCAACGATGGTTTTTGCGTATCTGCTCACCGAGTTTACGCTGACGCGGCCCGACGCGCGGCTGCCGCAAGCCGGCCCCATCACGGTGGAAGCATTCATCGCGCTGCTGATCTGGAGCATGTACGTGATGCAGCGCGCGCTGCTCGACGTTGCCGGCGGCCGGCGCCCCACCCTCGACACCGCGCGGATCGCCGGACCAATCGCGCTGATTCTGGCCGCGACGGTCGCCCTCGCGGCGTCGCCGTAGCGAATCAGAAAACCGGGATAATGTCTTCCGGGCCGATGTGTCCGACGTCGACGCCGTCGAGATCCAGTTCGGGAATGGCGGGGAACTCGATACCCCACTCCTCGACGATGGCGCGAACCCGGGCCAGCGCCGTGCGCCAATTTTCGGCTTGTTCGTCGTAGGTCAGAACTCCAAGGCCGCCGTCCCGCGAATGCTGCACGAGCACGCGGTGATTCGGTAAGAAATAGTCCGGAATTTCCCAGAACTGGTTCGGCGGCTCCCACAAAATCATCGAGAGGAACACGAAGCCCGCGCGCAGCTGCTTCGTGATGAGCTTCTTGTACTCGTCCGAAAGCCCGGGCCAATCTTTCTCAAGGATCGTCAAGCAAATCGCGAGATGGCGCGCTTCGTCCTGGCCGACCTTCTTGAAGATTTCCTTGAACAGCGGGTGCGTGGCTTTCTTCGACATCCCGAAGAACAGCGTCGAACTGGCGACCTCGCCCATCATGAACGACGTGAAGAGCACGCTGAGCGGATACTTCGCGAGCGAATCCGAGTAGCCGTTCCAATAACGTCCGCCGTTGTGATACAGCCATTGGATGTTGTTCTTGGCGGCGCGCTCCAAATCGGTCGTCGCCTCAAAGTCGAGCGGTCCGCCGGGCACCAGCCGCTGAATCGCGCGCTGACACACCTCTTCGTGGTTCATCTCGTCGCGCGTGATCGCGAAGAAGCATTTGCGAACCGGATCTTCGGAGTGCTGTTCGAACGCGTGAATCGTCGCCTTCGCAAACACGGCCGGTCCAGAGCCGTCGAAGTTGGCGAGGACGGCGTACCAGTACATGATGCCGACGCGCTGCTCGGGGGTGAAGTCGTTCGGATCGAGCCGTTCCCACGCGAAGTCCGACGGATTCCACACGCTGCGCTTCGAGCGTTCGTAGATCTCGACGAGCTTCGGCGTCTCGACGCGCCACTCCATCGGATAGATATTGGGTTGCGGCACCTCGGGCGCCGGCGCGAAGCCATCCTCTGGAATCACGAGTTCGTACGAGGGTACGCTGATGGCCATGCTGCTCCGCTTTCTCCCTACCAAATGGTAGGTTGAGTCTAGCGCGCCCGGCGAGGTGCCGTCAAGGCGACGCCGCATCAACGTACCCGATGGCCGACCGGCACCTTCGCACCCTGTTGACCTGGCCGTGTCCCGCCGCGATCCTCGCACCGCTCGAGGCCGCCGGCGCTGAGATCGAACGGCTCCCAGCCGGCGCGGACAATGCCGGAGGCATGAAGCAGGCCATCGCCGGCAAGCATGCACTCCTTTGTCATCCGTGGGTTCCGGTAAACGAAGAGGTAATCGCGGCCGCGGGCGACGCCTTGCGCGTCATCTCGACGTACGCCGTCGGCTACGACAACATCGACGTTCACGCGTGCGTGCGGCGGGGAATTCCGGTGGGCCACACGCCCGGCGTCGTCGTCGAATCAACCGCCGACGTCACGTACGCGCTGGTGCTCGCGGTCATGCGCGGCATCATTTCCGGCGACCGCCACGTGCGCAGCGGCGCGTGGCTGAACGGCATAGCGCCGCACGGCCGCGACCTATTCGGCAAAACGCTCGGGATCATCGGGATGGGCGCGATCGGCACGGCGGTCGCGCGGCGCGCCGCCGCGAGCGGCATGAAGATCGCGTATACCAACCGTCGCCCGAAAAGCGACGCACCGATGGCGGCGCGCTTCTTGCCGATGCGCGAACTGCTGGCCGAAGCCGACTGCGTCGTTCTGCTCGCGCCGCTCAACGCGGAAACGCGCGGCATGATGGACGCCGCGGCGTTTGCGGCGATGAAATCCGGCGCTTTCTTCGTGAATGCGGCGCGCGGCGCGCTCGTCGATACGACGGCGCTGCACGACGCGCTCGCGAGCGGGCATCTCGGCGGCGCGGCCGTGGACGTGCTCGAGCCCGAACCGATCGGCGCGGATCACCCGCTCTTGAAATTGTCGAACTTCTTCATCACCCCGCATATCGGCACGGCCACCGACGAAACGCGCCTGGCGATGGCGCAGCTCATGATCGCAAATGCCGTCGCCGGCCTCCGCGGGGAACCGCTGCCCGCAGCAGTGCCGGGCACGCAATAGGCGCGGCTGCCCACTGACCCATGCACCCTTTGCAGATGGGGGGGGCATTGCGGTAGTGCCGCGCGGCGATGCGCGCTGCGATGTCGCGCAAACTGCCCGGCCGGTGAAAGCGGGTTGTCGCTTCGTACTCCGCGCGCCCTGAGATCTCCCGAATGGGCCTCGGACGCCGCGAAGGCTTCGCGCCGGTTAGCGCCGGCCGGCGAGACCGCGGACGCTTTCGATGAGTTTGCCGCTGTCGTACGCCACGCCGTCTTTGAAGGTGTACACGACGTTTTCGATGTCGGCGATGTTTGCGGCCGGATTCCCTTTAATCAAAATCGCATCGGCGTGTTTGCCGCGTTCCAGGGTGCCGATGGAGTCGAGCCGGCCGAGCAGCTGTGCGCCGTTACGCGTCGCGATGCGGATCGCTTCGACGGGCGTGAAGCCCGCTTCTACAAGCAATTCGATGCCGCGCTGATCCCCGAAGCCGGCGATTACGCCGCCGAACCCGGTCGGATCGGGCCCCGTCGTCAACAAACCGCCCGCGCGCGCGAAAGCGCGCTCGAACGCCATCTCTTTCTTCAATAGCGGTTCGTAATCGTCGCGCGGCGCCGCCATGGCACGCGCGTGCGACGCCGTGACGTCGGCGAGCGATTCGCCATCGAGCATAGCGAGCGTTCGCGCGGAGAGCGGACGCTGCCCGAAACTCTCGAAGATCGCGAGCGTCGAGCTGATCGCGACGTGATGCTGTACGAGCGCAGCGATCGTCGCGCGAATCGCCGGTCCGTCCACCGGCGTGCGTTCGAGCGCCGCGCGCGCCGATGCGGTTGACGGGCAGCGATCGGGCTGCTTTTGCGGATCCAGTTCGGTATCGACGAACAAACCGTGTTCGAGCGAATCGATGCCGAGTTCCGCCGCTTCCCGAAAACCGATCGAACACAAATGCCCTGCGACCTTCAGGCCGCGCTTATGCGCCTCGTCGATCGCGGCGGCGAGCTCCGCGTGCGTGATGTCCGTGTACGCCTTGAACGACGTCGCGCCGCGATCGGCCCAGAATGCCACGGTCCGGCGCGCATCATCCGCATCTTTGAGGACGTCCATCTGCAGAAACGTATCGGTCGGTCCGGTGATGTACGGCGCGGTGACGTCAATGGATGGGCCCGCTGCTTTGCCGGCATCGATCGCGCGCTTCAAATTCAGATCGGTGAACGGCTCCTGGCTGCCCGTCGTCCGCATCGTCGTGACGCCTGCCGCGAGATACAATCGCGGAAAACTCGTCGGCATCTCGCGGGCGATGAAAAAGCCGTCGGGCGCGCGGCCGCTGACGTAGTACAGATGGTTATGCGTTCCGACGTAACCCGGCAGCAGCGTCATGCCGTTGCCGTCCACCCGTTTCGCGTTCGCGGGTACCGCCGTCGCCGCCGCAGCGCCGATCGCCGCAATGGTCCCGCCCGCAAAAATCGCCGTTTGCCGCTCGCGCGGCGCGCTGCCCGTCCCGTCGATGACGCGCACGTTTTCGACGGCGACGACCGGATCGTCGATGGCGACGAACGCTTTGACGATGGGACTGAACGCGGGGGCGGCGCTCGCATGTCCCGGCGTGCACGGCAGCAACAACACGGCAAGCACCAACGGAAGACGGCTACGCATGGCGCGCCGTTCCGCCGTCCGTACGGCGACGCCTTCGGCTTACGCCGCCAGAGCCTCCGCCACGCGTCCGAAGATTTCGCCCATCGTCGGGTGCAGGTGCGGCATCGACGCCACATCGGCGGCGGTCGCGCCGCGGTCGATGAGCGCAACCGCTTCGCCGATGAGGTCGATCGCGTCGTCGCCGACGACGGCAATTCCGAGAATACGGCCGTCGCGCGCCGCGATCATCTTCACAAAACCGTCCGGTTGACCGGCCACCAGCGCCTTGCCGATGTCCCTGAACGGGTGCCGGCGCACCCGCACGGTCAACCCGCGCTCGCGGCATGTCCTTTCCGTCAAACCGGCGACGGCGACTTGCGGCTGCGTGTAGACAGCGTGCGCCTCGAACCGGTCGAAATCGGCTTCGACCGGCGTTTCCGCGAATGCATTGCGCGCCGCCAGTTTCCCCGCATAAGCGGCCACATGAACGAGGCACCGCCGCCCCAGGACGTCGCCCGCTGCGAGCACCGCATGGTTGGTGGTCCGCAGGTACGGATCGACTGCAATTCCCGCGTCGTTGGCAAGCACGCCCGCCGCGGCGAGCTCGAGGCCGCCGACGTTCGGCAGGCGATTCGAGGCCAGCATCAGGGCGGCGACGCGCACGCTTTCCGCCGTTTCGCCGGCCGTATACGTCACGACCGTCGTGTCGCCGGCGCGCGTGCAGCGCTCGACCACGGCGTCGAGCACGACGTCGATGCCGTCGCGCTGCAGCGCCGCGCGCACGGCCTCGCCGACGTCAGCGTCCTCGTTGCGCAAGAGCGCCGGACCGTTTTGCAGCAACGTTACTTTGGCACCCAGGCGTGCGAAGTATTGCGCGAATTCGCAGCCGACCGGCCCGCCGCCGAGCACCGCAACGGAGGGCGGCACGCCGGCCATCTCCAGCACGTTGTCGCTCGTGATGTAGCCGGCTTCAGCGAGCCCCGGGATCGACGGCGCCACGATTTGCGATCCGGTCGCGATGATGAACCGGTCGGCTTCGATCCGCCGGCCGGCCACTTCGAGCGCATCGTGCGCGACGAAGCGCGCGCAGCCGCGTACCAGCGGAAAGTTTTCGAGTTCGTGCAGCCGATCTTCCGCAAAATAATCAACCAGTTCGCGCTTGCGTGCGATGATGGCGGGAACGTCGACGTGCACGCCGCGTGCCTGAATGCCGAACTCCGGTGCTTTTTCCACCTCGTGCAGCACTTCGGTTGAACTGAGCAGCGTTTTCGCCGGCATGCAGCCGCGCAAGATGCAGGTGCCGCCGAGGTCGCCCGGACCGGAAATGACGACGAAGCGGCGACCGTCCGCGCGCGCGGTCTCGGCCGCCATGAAGCCGGCGGTGCCGGCGCCGATGACGCAAAGTTCGTAACGCTCGCTCACCCCGAAGCTGTACCCGCTTCGCGTTCGATTCCGCCGAACGCCAGCTCGACGAGCGCATCGACCAGCCGGGCACGCGAGATCGACGATCCGGAACGGTACCATTCGACCACGGAATTGGACATGCCGAAGATGAGGCGAGCCGCCAGCCGTGCATCGAGGTCGGCACGCACGTCGCCCCGGCGCTGCGCGCTTTCAATGAGCTCGCCGACATGCCGGTCGAAGCGCCGCCGCCGCTCGAGCGCGTCCCGCTGAATCTTCGAGGAGCCGCGCACCCGGAAAAGGACGCTTAGTTCCGGTAAGCGATCGAGCGTGGTTTCGGCCACGCGCCGCACGATGAAGCGAAGGCGCGCGCGCTCGGTTCCCGTCGCCGCTTGGGGCTCGTCGAGGATCCCGAACAGCGCATCGAGCGCGCGCGTCAGCCCGCGTTCGAGCAGCGCCTCTTTGCCGGCCACATGATGGTAAATGCTCGCCTTCGTGATGCCGGCGGCGCGCGATACGTCGTCCATCGAGGCGCCCTCGTAGCCTTTCTCCGCAAAAACGCGGAGGGCGACGTCCGTCAGGGAATCGATGTCATACGGCTTGCGCGGCTGCAGCATCGTCGCAACCCGTTGCGTCCGCCGCCCGCGCTTCCCCGCCGACCAGGCGGTAGGGGCCGCGCCGGCTTTGCGGGTAGACCTCGCACGAATGGCACAGACGTCGGCCTCGGCCGCCCTTCCGCCCGACATCACACGCGAACAATTACTGACGCTCTTTCGCAGCATGCTGACGCAGCGCTCGGTGGACACGCGCGGCTTTCAACTCAACCGCCAGGGCAAGATCGGAATCGCGATGGGTTCCGAGGGCCACGAAGCCGTTCAGGCCGGCACCGGTCTCGCGTTCGTCCGCGGCAAGGACCTCTTGTATCCGTACTATCGCAACACGGGCCTGATCCTCGCGTGCGGGTTTCCGCTGCTCGACCTGTTCCGTTCGCAATTCGCGCGGAAAACCGACCGCACCGGCGGCCGCTCCATCATCAACCACGTCACCGGACGTGCGGAAGGCATCGCGTCGATCAGTTCGATCATCGCCGCCCACCTCGCGCACGCGGTTGGGGCGGCGTGGGCCGTCCGCTCGCGCGGCGAAACTGACCGCGCGGTGTTCGCGCAGTTCGGCGAAGGCTCGACAAGCCAAGGCGAGTGGCACGAAGCGATCAACTTCGCGGCGGTGCACAAGCTGCCGGTGGTGTTCATCTGCGAAAACAATCAATGGGCGATCTCGACACACATTTCCAAACAAATGGTCGTCCCGGACGTATACCGGAAGGCCGCCGGTTACGGCATGCGTGGCACCGTCTGCGACGGATTCGATCCCGTGGCCGTGTATCGCGCCGTCAAGGACGCGCGCGAGTACGCGCTGAGCGGCGCCGGACCCGCGCTGGTCGAGGCGAAGTGCTACCGCTTCCTATCGCATACCACCGACGACGACGACCGCACCTACCGCACTCCCGATGAAGTCGCGAAAGAACGTGTCAACGATCCGGTTCCGAAATTCGCCGCATGGCTCGTCGCGCACGGCATCGTGGACGAGGATGAAGCGCAACGGATGCGCGCCGACATCGCGCGCAGCGTGAACGATACGACGGACGAGGTCGAAAAAGAACCGTGGCCGGCCGAACACGAACTCTACGGCAACGTATACGCCGGCCCCGACGACCCCTGGATCTGATCCGATGATGCAGGGCGGGCTGATTTCGTAGAGGTCGAGGAGCCAAAGACCGAAGTTTACTACCGTAAATGAGGTCTTTCGCGGCGAAGAGATCGGCGGAATCAGCCCTGCCTAGCTCCGGACGAGGCGGATGGAGCCGTTGAGTGCGCGCAGGTCGAGGTGGCGGCGGCCGTCGCCGAGCGTACCGTCGGCACTGGCGCCGGGGCCGTATTGCGGGCGGTTCACGTTGAGGCCGCCCGCCTCGATCGAGCCGTTCAGCACGCTGGCATGAACGTTCAACCCGACCGATTGGGGGACCGTGCACGTGACCGAACCGTTCACGGTTGAAATACGCAACGGCGCGGCCGATGCGACGTTGCGGATGTGCACGTCGATCGAGCCATTCACGCTCGTCGCCCGCGTGACGTCCGCCGCGTCGACGTTGAGGCGCCCGTTCACCGTGCGCGCCGATACCAGCGCATCGGAGTGAACGTCCACCGTTCCGTTGACGCTCGCGACCGTGACGTTCACGCCGCTCGGCACGCGCACGCTGAAATCGACGCGTGTGTCGTTGTCGTCGCCGCTCGTGTGGTGCGAGCCGGAACGATCGCAGTTCGCGTCGTCCCCGGGGTACTGCACGCAGACCAGAATACCGCTCGGGACGCGACGCGTGACGATCTTGACGTCGTCCGCGTTGCCGCGCCGCGCCGTTTTCGTTGCGCGCACTTCGAGGCGGTCGCCTTGCACCACGCTGACGTCGCCGTTGAGATCGTGGATGTCCAGCGTCTGCCCGCGTGCAATGGAATCCGTGTACACGAACGGCTCGGCTGCCCGCGCGGCCGTGGACCACAGCAACGTGACGGCCACAGCTGCAACTACAACTAATTTCATAGTTATAAGCTAACGCCTTCCGGCTGTTCTGTCAAGCGTCCGTCGGCCGGACGCGATCCGTGAAGACGCGCAGCTCTGCGATGTCGCGGGAGAAAAACAGCCCGAGCGTCCAGTCGAAGGCGACGCGGAAGCGCCGGTCGAGACCCGGCAGCCGCAGCAGGTAGTAGCCGCGCCACAGAAACCACGCGAGGAAACCCGTCAGCACGAAGCCGTTCGGAAAACCGACGACCCCGCGATGCGCACCTAGTGACGCCATCGTGCCGAGCGCGGTGAACACGAACGGTTTGGTGGGCTGCCCGCGCAGCACCGCCAGCAGATTGTCGGCCAGCACGGGACCCTCGCGGATCGCGTGCTGCGCGGTCGCGGGATACCAGTCGTCCGGCTTGCCCGTCGGAATCCACGCGGAATCGCCCAACGCCCAGACGCCGGGGCGCCCGCGTACGCGCATGTCACGCTCGACGTACATGCCGCCGTTGCGCGCACGATCGACCGGCAAGTCCTTGACGATCGGCGCTGGGCGCACGCCGGCGCTCCACACGACGGTTCGGCTGTCGATGCGACGCCCGCTCTTCAGCGTCAAGCCGCCCGCATCCACGGATGCGACGCCGTCGCCAAGCTCGAGGCGAATGCCGCTGCGCTGCAAATGCGTCGCCGTATAACGCCCCATCGCAGCCGGCAAGTCGGGCAGCAGCTTGCTGCCGGCCTCGATCAACACCATCGTGATGTCGGCGGGCCGCACGCTGTGGTAGAAGCGGCTGATGCCGCGCAAGAAATCGGCGAGTTCGCCCGCGGCTTCGCAGCCCGTATAGCCGCCGCCGACGATCGCGTACGTCAGCAGCCGCCGCCGCTCGTGCGCATCGGTGACGACGTCGGCCAGTTCCAAACTTGCGATGATCCGGTTGCGCAGCGATTCGGCATCCTCGATCGTTTTCAGCGGCAACGTGTGTTCGGCCACCCCGGGAATGTTGAACGTCGACGTCACCGAGCCGAGCGCGATCACGAGATGCTCGTAATTGAGATGCACCGCCGCCTTGGTCAGCGCGTGCGTGACGTCGACACGCCGCGCGTCCAGATCGATCGTCGTGATCTCGCCCAGCACGAATTGCGTGCGTTTGAGCTGCGCGCGCACCGGCGTGACAACGTGCCGCGTCTCGATGCCGCCCGAACTCACTTCGGGCAGCATCGGCGTGAACAGCGTGAAATTCTCGCGGCTCACCAGCGAGACGCGGGCTTCGTCGGGGCCGAGACGCCGCTCGAGCCGGCGCGCGACCGCGATGCCCGCGAATCCGCCGCCCAGAATGACGATGTGCGGCGGACCGGCCGTCTCAGAACGCTGCACGAATCTCCTCGGCGCGCGCGGCGATCTCGGTGACCCGGCGCGCATAGCGCGGAGCGCCCCCGATATCGCCCGGCGCGCGTTCGCCGTGGCGCGTTACGACATACCAGACCAGCGTGGCTGCGCGCCGGATCATGGCCTCGGGCACGAGGCGCCGTTCTGCTTCAGCGAGCGGAGCTTCGGCCGTGTAGGCATCGACGAGCGGTTTCAACCGCTCGAACTCGAGCGCGCCGTCGTCCTGCGCGCGGCCGAACTCGTCGAGGAGCGTGCCGACATCGTACAGCCGCTCGCTTTCGTGGGCGAAGTCGAAATCGATCAAGCCGCGTGCTTCATCATCGCAGCGTACCACGTTCCCCGGATTCGCGTCGCCGTGCACGATCACGATGGGCAAGCCGTCGCGCGCCGGCGCCACCCGCGCCGTTGCGGCAGTTCGGGCCGGTCACGTCGACATGCGCGCCCGCGAGCGCGGGATCCGCAGCGAAACGCATGAAGCGCTCGCGCAACCACGGCAAGATGCCGAGCGTCCGGGAGGAGCGCATCCCGCCGGCGACGTGCATGCCGGCGGCCGCGCGGTGAAAACGCGCGAGCATCCGTGCGGCGTCCCTGCCGGCGCGCAGGTCGCGCCGGCCGGTAACTCCCGGTATGAACGGCAGGACGGCAGCGTACCCGCCGTCGACGGCGTGCAGCGTTTGCCCGCTCGGGTCGCGCAAGGGCGCCACGACTTCGTCGATGCGGCGCGCGACGTGCGCTTGCACGGCGTGCTCGAACGCGAGCGCAGCGCGGGTCACGTGCAAGCGGCCGTAGAGACGCACGACGAAAGACCCCGCTGCCGCGTCGACGCGCCATGTTTCGTTCGTATAGCCGCCGGGCAGCCGCCGGCACGTCGCACCGCGCGCGTCGACGCCGAATGCAGCGACGAGCGCCGTCACCATTTGTTCCGTCACTCGCCGCTCGCGATTTGCCTTCGCAAGTGCTCGCCCACGACGTACGCTTCGGTCGCGGATAACGCGAGACGCGCCGGACGCAGGCGCGCAAGATCCCAACGTTCGTCATCACCGCCGGCGCCCAGATAGCCGTCGTCGGCGGCGGCCTCGGCGTGCGTGCGAACCGCCGACGGCGCAATTCCGTAACGCCGAGCAAGTATCGCCGCGACGCGGCAGAGCGCCCCCACGTGTTCCTCGACAAGCGGAAAGTCGCCGAACGCGTGCGGCGTGGCGCCCTGCATCGCGCACGCGGCGACGCCGAGCGCGTAACTGTTGCGCCCGGCGGTATGCGCGGCATACGACCCGCTCGGTGCGGCGCGCACGTCACGCATGTTCGCGCGGACGTCGCGCGTGGCGTGAACCACAAATGCCGGCGGGCCGCTGATGCAAAAGTGATAGGACGGGAAGACGGTACGGTAATCGCCCGCTGTCCAGTGCAGCGAGATCGAACGCAGATCACCCTCCGGGAGTTGCGGCTGCCAATCGCGCAGCGCGACCGGCTCGGGGAGTCGGCCCGCCGCTTCCGGAAGGAACGAATGATGCACGATGAGCCGCCTTCGGAAGTCGAAGGTGAATATCAGCCGCCCCAGCAGGCCCGCCAGCCGCGCGGCAGCGGATGGCGCAACGCAGGCGGGGCCGCCGTCGCCCTCGGCCTGCTTGCGGCAAAATTCAAATCGCTGCTCTTCGTGCTGTTGTCGTTCAAGTGGATTTTCCTCGGCGGCAAGTTTCTGCTCAGCTTCGGCTCCATTTTCGTATCGATTTGGTTCTACGCCCTCGCGTTCGGCTGGAAGCTCGGCGTCGTTTTCGTGCTGCTCATTCTGGTCCACGAAATGGGCCACTGGGTGGTCTTGCGCGGCTTCGGCGTGCCGGTTTCATTGCCGTACTTCATCCCGGGCCTTGGGGCGTTCGTCACGCAAAAAGCGATGACGGCAAACAATTTGCAGGACGCGGCGGCGGCATACGCCGGGCCGGCAGTGGGCATCGCGGCGTCCGGCCTTTGTCACGCGTACGGAATCGCCACCGGAAATCCGTTTTGGATCGTCGCCGCGCACATCGGCTATCTCCTCAATCTGTTCAATCTCATTCCGGTGTTGCCGCTGGACGGCGGGCGCATCGCCGGATCGATCGACCCGCGGCTCTGGATGCTCGGGATCGTGCTCTTTGTCGCCTACATGCTGTGGGTTGGCCTGAATCATCCGATCGCGTGGTTCTTCCTGATCATCATCGGCGTTTCGTCGATCCCGCGCGCGATCGCGGCGTGGCGCGGGGTCGTCGACCAGCGCGTAATCGAAACGCCGACGGCCGTGCGGGGCGGAATCGCGCTGTTCTACTTCGGAGCGATTGCAGTCGCGGCGGTCGCGGCGGCCGCAACGAACATCCGCGTATGAGCGACGACCGGCCCCCGCCGGACTTTGCGATGGTTCGCGCCGTCGAGATTTTGGCGAGCATCGCGACGCGCCGCCGCTCCGAGCCGATTGTACCGCCGCCGCGGATCGAACGGCCCGTGGTTCTTTTCAACGAACGCCAGTCGTTCGAGCTCGGACAAACCCGGCGCCGCGACGTCGAACGCACGCTGGGCACCGGTTTTGCGTATCCGGCAAAGGGCTGGGACACGTACGCCGTGCGGGCATCCGCCGGCCGGCGTTTGCTCAGCGCGATCTATCGCGACGGCGTACTGACCGGCGTCGAATTCTACACTCCCAAAGGCAACGCGGCGCCGGCCCTCGCGGCGCGCGAGTGGGGCGATTTCCGTCTGATTCCCGGCGAGGTCGCGCTTGGCTCCGCATTCGCGTCACTCGATGCGCGCTACACGCCCGCCGCCGGCGGACCCGCGCAGCTCGTCTACGCGCAAGCGTACGGGATCCGCTTTCCCCACGGTCTCGGCTACGTCATGGGCAACGACGGCATCGCGGAGCGCTTGGTGTTGTACGCTGCTGCGTAACGCCGCCTTCACGGCGTTGTGGATCGCGCTCGTGCTCGGTTTCACCGCGTTTCGCCCGCCGCCGACGGAGGGCCCATGGGCGCGCGACTTCGAGGCGTACTACGCCGCGGGCGCGACGGTCAACGCGGGCGGCGATCCGTACTCGCGGCGCGTCTGGCGCGTCGAGCGGACAATCCGTGGCGTCGACGCGAGCCGCGACGAGTTGTTGCCGTTCGTCGGTCCCGCCGCATCGCTGCCGCTTTGGTCGCTGCTCGCGCGGCTGCCGCACGCGACTGCGTTGCTCGTGTGGCTCGCAGTACTCGGTGTCGCCTTCGTGATGCTGGTCGTGGCAGCGCTGACGATTGCGCGGGCGCCGCGCGACCCCCGTTTGTTCGCGGCGGCGTGCGGTTTCGCGTTCGCGAGCGGGCCGTCGATCAGCTCGATCGCGCTCGGTCAAGCGGCGCTCGTATCGGCGGCGGCCCTCGCGCTCGCGCTCGCATGCTATCGCTCGCGCCGCGCCGCGGGTGCCGTGGCCGCAACGTTGCTCGCGGCGCTGCAGCCGAACCTCGCGCTGACGCTGCTGGCACGCATGCGGTCGCGTTGGGACGTTGCGGTGGCGGCGACGGCCGCATTGCTATTCACGATTTTGACGGTGGCCGCCGGCGGCGGTATCGGCGGAATCCTTGCCTACGCGGGCCGGCTCACCGCGCACTACGGCGCGGAACGTTTCATCGCGATCCAGCACACGCCCACGGCGATCGCGTACGCCCTGGGCGCGGCCCCGCCGGCCGCGCTCGCGTTCGGTGCGCTGGTCTCCGCGTGCGCCGTCGCCGTCGCGCTCGCGACGATCGCGCGCGCGCGTCTGGATCCGACGAGCGCGACGCTGCTGACGTTTACGCTTTTCCCGTTCGCCGTACCGTTTTTCCACGAGCACGATTTCGTGCTCGAACTCGTGCCGGCGATCGTGCTCGCTGCGGTCGCGCGCGGCGCGGCACGGCGCGTCGCGTCCATCGCCTCCGTGCTCGTTCTCGTCGACTGGTTCGGCTTTGCCCAGCGCGTTGCCGCCGAAGGGCAAATCGTCTGCCTCGGTGTCGCCCTCGCGTGCGCGTTCGTGGCGATGACGCCGGCCGCGCGCGGCGAAAGCCGCGCGAGCATCGCCGGCTTAGCAACGCTGGTCGTGCTGATGGCCGTACTCGTGCCGCTCGCGCACGCGCATGCCGCGCCGACCTGGCCCGATGCGTTACCGGCGCACTTCCGCGCACCGGGCACTGCGGACGCGAGCGGCGTGTGGGGCGACGAACAACGCGCCGCCGGTCTCGAAGCGCGCGACGCGGTGTGGGCGCTGCTGCGCGCGTTACCGCTCGGCGGCTGCGCTTTGCTCGCGGCGGCCACCGTTCTTGATGCGCGCCGGCGCGCACGCGAGCGGCGTTTGTTCGGCAACGCCGGCTTCCGCCGGCCGTACCCGATGCCGCGGCCCGCCGCACCGTCGACGACGACGGTCTAAGTCGCCTTCGGAACGTCCCCCTAGATGTCGGCGTTCATCATGGCGTCGAAGGGCGAAATCTGGTTCGGCGTCCAGCCGTGCAGGTCCGTATTATATGCGTGGATCTCATCGCGAACGTAGAGGACGACGGTCGGAACGTCGCGGTCCAGCGCGTCGATGACCTTAGCCACCAGTTCCGCGCGGGCACGCTCCTCGTACGTTTTCTTTACCGCTTCCAGCAGCTCGTCCGTCGCGTGGTTGCAATAGCGCGGATCGTTCTGCCCGGCCGGCGGCATCTGATTGCACTCGAAGAGATTCGAGAGGTCACCGACGGGATCCAGACCCCAACTAAAGAACACCGCGTCGAATTTACCTGAGTAAATGATACCGCCGCTCTGATAGGGCCCAAAAAACAGCCCGGCTTGATAGCGCCGGACCTGCAAGGCGACGCCGATCTGCTGCCACGTGCTGCGAATCAGCTCCACTAGCTGATCGTAATCCGGGTTGCCCGATTGCAGCGCGAATTCGAGATTCAGCTTCTGACCGTTTTTCGCACGAATGCCGTCCGCACCGCGAACCCATCCGGCGGCATCGAGCAGCGAGTTCGCCTTGCCGATATCGAACGGCACGAAAGGCAGCGCGTGGAACATCGGGCTGACCGGTGTTTCCATGCCTTCCTGTGCGAGCCCCGTGCCGTGATTGACCTTTTCCACGATGGTCTTGCGGTCGGTCGCATAGCGCAACGCCTGGCGCACCGCAGGATCGCGCAACGCGGCGTGCGTCATGTTGAAATCGATGTGCGCGTAGTAATAGTCCGGCTTGCGAAAGACCGTCACCGTCGGAACCGCTCTCGTGCGGCCGTAGTAGCCCGGCCCGACATACACCCACATGTCGATCTCGCCGGTCTGCAACTGCGTCAGGAGCGTGTTGCGGTCGGGAATGATGCGGTAGACGACTTTTTGCAGCTTCGGCGCGCCGCGCCAATAGAGCGGATTCGCTTCCAGTGTAACGTGATCGCTCCGCACCCACTCCGTCACGCGGAAGGGTCCGATGCCCACCGGCTTACTGTTGTACGGCGCGTTGTTGATGTTCGGCAGCGCGCCGAGCAGGTGTTTCGGGAGAATGCACGGGTTGGCTCCGGGGCTTCCGAAGAACGTCGGGAAATACGCGGCGTACGCTTTCTTCAAGTGAAAGACCACCGTGTACTTGTCGGGCTCGTCGATCTGCGTGATGAGATCCCAGCCGTCCCGGCCGATCTCGTTATTCGCCGGATTGAGAACTGCGTGAGTTGAGAACACCACATCGTCCGCGTCGAAGGCTGCGCCGTCCGACCACTTGACCCCGCGGCGCAAGTGCCACGTGAGCGTGCGACCGTCGGCCGAGATGCCGCCGTTCGCTTGCGTCGGCACCTCAGTTGCAAGTTCCGGCATCGGGCGGTTGTGCGCGTCCGCGCGCAGCAAGTACGCCATCGTCATCTCCGAGAGGTTGCCCAGCGACGTCGCCGCGCCGAGGTGCGGGTTCAGCGTCGTGATGTCTTGATTGTCGCCGATGCGCAGCGTGTGCGGTATCGTAAAGGCGTGACGCGCGCGCGCCGTCGCCACCGTTGCCGCGGCGCCGCCGCCGGGCGCGGACGCATCGGGCACTTTTGTGCACGCCGCAAGCAGCAACGCCGCGGCCAACGCCGCGGCCGTGCGCCTAAATGTCCACATTCATGAAGTCGTCGAATTGACTCACCTGGTTCGGCGCGAAGCCTTTGAGGTCGGAGTTGAATGCATAAATGTCCTCGCGGACGTCGAGTACGATGACGGGCGCGTCCTTGGCAATTTGTTCCTGAATGAAGTCCGAATATTGCTGGCGCTTCGCCGCGTCGTACTCGAGCTTGAATTTCTCCATGGCCTCGTCGACCTTGGGATTACAGTACCGCGGATCGTTTTGGCCGTTCGGCGGCGCCTGTTTGCACTCGTAGAGATTGGACAGGTCCGCGATCACGTCACCGCCCCACGCGAAGGTGATGAAATCCCATTTGTCGCCGTAGACGATGCCGCCGCTCTGCATGGGCGCGAAGAAGAGCGGCGTCGGAAAGTGTTTCACTTGAACCTCGACGCCGAGCGGCTTCCAGTTCGCCCGGATCAGCTCGATGATTTGGTCGGTGTCCGGCGCACCGGTCGACGTGGCCCAGGTGAAGCTCAGGCGCCGGCCGTCCTTGGCGCGGATGCCGTCGGGACCAGGGGCCCAGCCGGCTCCGTCCAGCAGCTGTTTCGCTTTCGCCAGGTCGAACGGCGTCGTCGGCACGTTCTTATCAAACGCGGGGTTCGCCGGCGAAACGACGTCGTCTTGAACGACGCCCAGTCCGTGATGCACCGTCCGCTTGATTTCGTCGCGGTCGACGGCGTAGCGCAACGCCGCGCGAACCTGCGGATCGTCCAGGCCCGGATGTTTGTTCTCGAAATCCAAATGGTCGAAATACAAGCTCGGTTGTTTCAAGACGGTCAGGCCGCTGATGGCCCGCACGCGGTCATAGTAGGCGAACGTCACCGGCGTCCAAAGGTCGATCTCGTGGCCCTGCAGCTGTGCGAGGACGGTGTTGCGGTCCGGAACGATTCTGAAGGTGATCTTCTGCAGCTTGGGCTGACCGCGGAAGTAGAGCGGGTCGGGAACCAGTTCGACGAAGTCGCTGCGTTTCCAGAGTTTGTACTTGAACGGACCGATGCCGACCGGGAGCTGGTTGTACTTCGCGTTGTTGATGTCCGGAAGGTCCGCGAGCAAGTGCTTGGGCAAGATGCACGGGTTCGCTCCGGCCGAGCTGAAAAACGTCGTGATGTATGCCGCATACGGTTTTTTCAAATGAAACACCGCGGTGTATTTGTCCGGCACGTCGACTTTCGCGATCAAGTCCCAGCCGTCGCGCCCGACTTCATTGTTCTTGGGGTTTAAGACAACGCTGGTCGAGAACGCGACATCGTCCGCCGTGAACGGCACGCCGTCAGACCACTTCGCATCCTTGCGCAGGTGCCACGTGATCGTCTTGCCGTCGGCGCTGATGCCGCCGTTCTGCTGCGTCGGAACCTCGGTGGTGAGTTCGGGCACGGGGCGATTCTCGTGATCGAACTTCGTCAGCCATGCCATGGTGAGCGACGCCATGTAACCGACGACCGTCTGCTGCACCAAGTGCGGGTTGAGCCCCACGATGTCTTCGGCCGTCGAGTAGCGGAGTTCGTGCGGCCGCGTATACGAATGGCGTGCGCCCGGACTGGGGACGGCCGCCGCGTTTCCGGCCGACGGCGACGCGGTATCGGGAACCTTCGTGCACCCGGCCAGCAGACCGGCGGCGAGCAGCAGCGCGAGCGTCTTGTTCAGTGTCGTTCCCTCCGTCAGATGTCGACGTTCATGAAGTCGTCGAACGGCGCGACCGGATTCGGATGCCACCCGTGCATGTCCGTGTTATACGCGTAAATATCGTCGCGGACGTCAAGCACGACGATCGGCACGTCGCGCGCGATTTCGTCCGTAACCGCATAATCGTACGGATTGCGTTTCGCCTCGTCGTATTCTTCCTTAAATGCGTGCATGGCCGCATCGGCCCGCGGATTACACCAGCGGCTGTCGTTCTGCCCGTGCGGGGGCATCGCAGCGCAGCCGTACAGCTGTGACAGGTCGCCGAAGCTGTCGAGCGTCCAGGCAAAAAAGATAACGTCGAATTTTCCGCTGTACACGACTCCGCTCGGCTGCGCGAACATCAGCGCTGAGAGGTACCGCCGCACGGTCAGCTCGACGCCGAGCTGCTTCCAGGTCGCGCGAATGAGTTCGATCTGCTGATCGGTATCCGGCGTCCCGGAGCTGGTTGCGACCACGAGCGCCAGGCGCGTCGCATTCTTCACGCGGACGCCGTCGGGCCCGGGCTTCCAACCGGCTTCCTCGAGCAGCGCTTTGCCGCGCGCGAGATCGAACGGCGCCACCGGAATCGGATGGTACGCCGGATGATTCGGTCCGAAGATGTTGTCCGAGAGACGGCCGAGGCCGTGCCGGATCTTCACGCGGATCTGATCGCGGTCCATGCCGTAGCGCAGCGCGGCCCGCACGCGCCGGTCGGAAACGATGGGATGCGACGTGTTGAAGTCCATGTGATTGTACTGAAACGCCGGCCGCCGCACGACGTTCACGCCGGCGAGCGTCTTCACGCGATCGTAGAACGACGCGGAAATCGGCGTCCACAGATCGATTTCGTGCGTGGTCAGCTGCGTGAGCACGGTATTGCGGTCCGGCACGATTTTGAAAGTGATCTTTCGCAGCTTCGGCTGACCGCGAAAATACAACGGATCCGGCACCATCTCGACCGCGTCGCCGCGCTTCCACGACGCATACTTGAAGGGCCCGATGCCGACCGGCAAGGCATTGTATTCGGCGTTGTTGATGTTGGAAAGCTTCTCGAGCAAATGCTTCGGCAGGACGCACGGATTTGCGCCGGCTGACGAAAAGAACGTCACCGCATAGGGCGAGTACTTCTTTTTTAGGTGCAGGACGACGGTATGCTGATCGGGCTCGTCCATCTTTGTAATCAGATCCCACCCGTCGCGGCCGACCTCATTTGTGGCCGGATTCAAGATCGTTTTCACAGAGAAGACGACGTCGCCGGCAGTGAACGGCGTGCCGTCCGACCATTTGGCATCCTTGCGCAGATGGTATGTAATCGTTCGCCCGTCGCGGCTCACGCCGCCGTTCGCGAGCGTCGGCACTTCGGTGGCGAGTTCCGGCACGGGTTTCGAGTCGGGCCCCGTCTTGACCAGCCACGCCATCGTCAGCGACGCCATGTAGAAAACAACGCCCTGCGTGACCAGGTGCGGGTTGAGCCCTGAGATGTCTTCGGCGGTCGCGTAGCGCAATTCGTGCGGCCGCGTATACGCGTGCCGCGCGCCGGGGCTTGGAACGGTCGCGGCGTTCCCCGCGCCCGCTGACGCCGCGTCCGGAACGCGGCTGCAGGCCGCCAGCAGCCCCGCGGCAACGATGAGTGCGAACGTTTTGGGCAGCGTCGCGTCCCCCAATTAGATATCGACGTTCATGAAATCGTCGAACGGCGTGACTTGGTTCGGACGGAAACCGTGCAGGTCGCTATTGTAGGCGAAGGTATCCTTGCGAATTTCCAGCACGATTGTTGCCACGTCGCGAACCATTTGCTCTTGAATGTATCGGCTTGCCGCACGCTGCTCCGCAGGATCGTACGTCGTTGACAGCCGCCGCATCGCGCGGTCGACCATCGGATTGCAGTAGCGCCCGACGTTCTGCCCTTTGGGCGGAACGCGGTCGCAGGCATAGATGTTCGTCATGTCGCCGAGCGGATTTTGCGTCCAGGCGAAGTTGGTCACGTCGTACTTCCCGCCGTACAGGATACCGCCGCCGCCGTACGGCGCAAAGAGCAGCGACGAGAGGTACCGCCGCACCGTGAAATCGGCGCCGATCTGCCGCCACCAGGTGCGGATGAGCTCGATCTGCTGATCGGTGTCGGGCACGCCGGCGCTCGAGGCGTACACGAACTCGAGCCGCTTGCCGTTCTTCGCACGAATGCCGTCGGAACCGCGCCGCCAGCCGGCTCGCTCGAGCATCGCGTTGGCCGCTGCGAGATCGAACGGAATGCGCGGGATCGACGGCGCAAAGAGCGGGTGCGTCGGCGGCATCGGCGATTCCTGAAGCACGCCCGCACCGTGCCGGACCTTCGCGAGAATCGCGCGCCTGTCGATCGCGTAGCGCAACGCCCGGCGCACGGCGAGGTCGTCGAGGGGCCCGTGCTGCTGATTGAGGTCGATGTGGTCGTACAGGTAGCTCGGCTGCTGCACGACGTCGATGCCGCCGAGACCGTGCACGCGGTCGGCGAATGCCGGCGGCACCGGCAGCCACATGTCCAACTCGTGCGTCGTCAGCTGCGTCAGGACCGTGTTGCGGTCCGGAATGAGTTTGAAGACGACGCGTTCGAGTTTCGGCCGCCCCCGGAAATACAGCGGATCCGGCACCATCTCCACGGAGTCTCCCCGCTTCCACGACGCGTACTTGAAGGGCCCGATTCCCACCGGTAAGTCGTTGTACGGAGCCGTGTTGATCTTCGTCGAGGTGAACTTGTGCTTCGGCAGGATGCACGGGTTCCCGCCGGCCGACCCGAAAAAGTTCGCGGCGTACTGCGCGTGCGGTTCGCGCAGACGAAACACGATGGTCGAAGGGTCAGGCGTATGGACCGCCGTCAGCTTGTCGAATCCCACGTGCGTGCCCTCGTTGTTGTCGGGGTCCAGCACGACGTCGGCCGAAAACTTCACGTCGGCGCTCGTGAAATCGGCGCCGTCCGACCACTTCACCCCGGTGCGCAGACGATAGGTGATCGTCTTGCCGTCGGCCGATATCCCGCCGTTGGCGCGCGTCGGTACGGCGGTCGCTAGTTCCGGAACCGGCTTGTTGTCGTGGTCGAAGCGCACGAGCCACGCCATCGTGAGCGACGACATGTAGGCGAGCGTTGATTGCTGATTGAGGTGCGCGTTCAAACCGACGATGTCTTCAGCCGTCGCGTAACGCAACACGTGCGGGATCGTGTACGCATGCCGCGTGTCTTGCGCGTGCGCGGCCCGCTCAACGGCGAGCACCAGCAGCGCCGCCGCGGCGCCGCGCGCTAGAGCGCGTACTCCCACGGATTCCAAAACGGCGAAATGACCGGCGACGGCCTAAAGCCTTTTAGGTCGCTGTTATACACCACCGGCTCTTTGCGAAAGTCGAGCACGATCGTCGGTTCGTCTTCGGCCAGTGCCTTTTGCACGATCGAATAGTCGCGTTTGCGCCGATTCCAATCGACGGTCGCAAGCGCGTCGTCCATGGCTGCCGTTGCGCGCGCATTGTTCCAGAATAGGCCGTTTTGGCCATGCGGCGCGAAGTTGTGCGCGGAATAGATCGCGGAGTCGTCCGGATCGGCGGCCGCCGACCAGGCAAAAATCGCCGCATCGTAGTGACCGCCTTGGATGATGCCGACGACGGTATTGTCAAAAAACAGCGCGGTCGGCGCGTTCTTTACCACCGCCTCGACGCCCACCGCGCGCCACATCGCTTGGACTTGCGCCTGAATGGCGCGCGCGCCCGAGTTTTCCGTTTGCGTCGACAGGTCGATGCTGAAACGCTGGCCCGCCTTGACGCGGATGCCGCCGGGCCCCGGCTGCCACCCGGCCGCATCGAGCAGAACGCGGGCGCGCGCCGGGTCGTATGGGTAATGCATCGTCGCCGGTTCGTAGGCTTGCCCGATGTCCGGTGACTCGTCGGTGTCCGACAGCGTTCCCAAGCCGTGCCAAACCTTGGCCAGCAGCGCCTTTCGATCCAGCGCGTACGCGAGCGCACGGCGTACGCGCACGTCGCCGAAGATCGGCCGCTTCAGGTTGAAGTCGATGTGATCGTAAGTGTAAATCGGAGGCGCGATCGCCACGGTTCCCGGGATGTTATGGTATTGCGGCCAGAACGGGCCCGTGCCGTGCACGGCCATGTCGATCTCGTGCGTGCGCATCTGCGTCGCCATGGTATTCTCGTCGGGAAGAATCTTGAAGACGACCTCGTCGAGCTTCGGCTTGCCCAAATAAAAGTCGGGATTCGCCTTCATGCGCACGCTCGAGCCGCGTTGCCAGGCCACGAAGACAAACGGCCCGCTGCCGACGGGCGCCGCTTGATACGGCGCGTTGTTGAAGGAGCCTTTGTCGTCGTTGTATTTGGCGAGCAGATGCTCCGGCACGATCGCCGCGTTGCCGTTGACGCCGAAGATCTGCTGTAAGAACGGAGCGTACGCTCTCTTCATGTGAATGACGGCGACGTGCGGATCGGTGTGATCGATCGACGCGATGTCCTTGTAGCCGTCCGTGGTCACCACGTTGTTGTGCGGATTCATCACGCAGCGCCACGTGAACCACAAATCTTTGCTCGTCACAGGCACGCCGTCGTGCCACTTGATGTTCGAGCGCAATCGATACCGCAGCGTCAAGCCGTCGCTGCTGACGTCGCCGTTTTGAATCGTCGGAACTTCGACGAGCGCGTCGGCGACCGGGCGCGCACGGTCGTCGTAACGGACGGAATACGAAAACATGAACATCGAGAGATCGCCGACGACGGTCGACGCGGCGAGCATCGGATTGAGCTTCGCGGGGTCTTGAAACTCCGCGTAGCGCAGCACGCCTGCGCGGGTGAACGAATGTGCGCCGCGGCCGGCCGTCTGTGCGCCGCCGCTGCTGCACGCCGCCAGCGCCACCGCCAGCGACCATGCCGCGGCGCGCGCGAGGATCACGCGCGCATCGTCTCCGGGTCGATTCCCTGCGCGCGGCAAAACGCGGCGTACGCATCAGGCAGAATCTCCGAGGGCTTGATCTCGCTGCGCCCGCCCCAAAACACGTTGGTGTAGTCGAACGCGATCCCGGCTTCACGCAGGTGCGCGTCGATCGCCGCCTTGTGCGCGAGGACGACGTCTTTTTCCGTGCCGTGCGCCACCCCCATGATGTTGACGTTGCGGAATTCCGGCCCGCCTTCCCGCCAATACGCGTGCGTCATGATGTGATGGCGGCCGACTTCACGGCCGGCATCGAGTTCGCGGCCGGGGGCGACGGCCCAGTGGAAAAGCGCGTTGTACCGCGTGACGGTCTCGCCGGTCTCCTGATGCGGTTTGACGTGCTCGAGAAATGTCGAAAAGCGGCCGATGACCTTGCGCTCGTTCAAGGACACGCCGACGCGCACGAACTCGTCCCCCGAAATTCCCGCCTCCGCCGCTCGAGCGCCCCACACGTCGCGTACGATTTCTTCGGGAGCGAACTCACGTTTGATCGCGGCGAGCACGCGCCAGTCGCGCGCATTGAGTTCCACGATGTTGGTGTCCTGGACGTCGGCCGGCACGTCGGCGCGCGAACCCGGTTCCAATCCGCGGCGCCGGACGTGGCCCACGCCGAGGGCGAAAAGTTTCTTCGCCGGCATCATGCGATAGTGTTCCGCGCCGATCGTACGGGCCAGCAAATCTGCGTGCTTGCGCAGCGAGAAACCTTGCGGTACTTTCAGCGTCGTCCACAGGCGGTACCGCGCGCCCGGCGTCGCCGGATCGGCGGTACGAATCACAACGTGGCCCGAAAACGGATCGCGGTTCGCGAGATGATCGAACCCCGCGGACAGGCGGCTTTCGGGCAGCTGCCACGCGACAAGCGCACCCTGCGCCAGATTCGTGGCCATCAGCGTCTGCCGCACGCGGCGAATCGTCCCGGAACGCAGCATCGCCGCAACCCGTTCGATGACCGTCGCGGCGTCAAGGCCGGCCTGCTGCGCCACCGCGCCGAACGGGTCGCGCTGAAATCCCTGCAGCCGGTCCTCGCTCACCGCGAGAATCGCGGCGTTGATCGGATCGTCAATCCAGACCGGAAACGTACTCGTCATCAGACGATGGGCTTCACGGTGCGCCGTTCGCACCCTCCGCGAACAAAAATGCCTGCTCCGCCTGGCGCAGGTTGTAAACGGCCGTCGACTGATCGGTGAGCGCCTGCGTGAGCCCGACCTGCGCGTTGAGCAGTAACGGCAGCGTCGTGACGCCCGCGCGGTACTGCGCTTGGGTCGAGCGCAGCACTTCCTGCGCCTTCGCGAGTTCGGCGTTGGCTTGATCGAGGCCGGCGTTTGCGGTCACGAGCGCCACGAGCGTCTGTTTGACGTTCAGTTGCACGCCTTGCACGGTGGTACGCTGATTCGCGATCGCGAGATCGAGATTGCCTTGTGCCTGCGCGACCTGCGCCGCGGTGATGCCCTGATCGAAGACGGGGATCGACAAGGCGACGCCCACTGAACCGTTGTTGCGGAACGTCCCGCCCGAGAGATCCGTCGACGCCGTCGACTGCGATGCGGTGCCGCTGAGCGTCGGAAAATTCCCGAGACGCGCGGCACGCAGCGACGCGCGATTGCTTTCGACGGAGAAGTTCGTGGCGGCGACGTCCGGCCGCAACGCCATGGCCCGCGCGACGGCCTGCTCGTAGGACGTAACCGGGACGAGCGTCGTGACCGCCGCCCCGTTCACCGGCGTGTCGTCGCGCGGCTGCACGAGCGTATTCGCTTCCAGACCCATCGTGTTCGCGAACGTCGCTTCGGCAGCAAGTTCTTGGCCTTGCGAGCGAATGACCGCGAGCCGCGCCTGCGCCGTCGGCAGCTGCGCCGTTGCAAGATCCGCACGCGCCGCGGCACCGGCCCGAATCTGCGCCGAAACGAGATCTTCATTGACTTGGTTGACGGCCACCGTTTGAACGGCAACCGCCGTCGCGCGCTGAGCCGCGAGATACGCATAGTATGCATTGGCGACGTTGAAGGCCACCGTCTGCAGTTGCCGCCGGTACAAACTCGCCTGCGCGCTTTGGTTGTTGGTCGCCGAACGCAGCTGTGCGGCGACGCGGCCGCCGTCAAAGATGAGCTGACGCAGCGTCAGCGAGAGCGCGTTGCTTGTCGAGGTGACGGGCCCGGTCGTCGTCGTTCCGTCGGGGTTCGTCACGACGGTGGATCCCGTGCCGCGTCCGTTTTGGTTATGGTTGCGGCTGGAGGAGATCGCGCCGGACACGTTCGGCAGAATGGCGGTGCGCGCCAGCTGCACGGGCGCGCTGGCGATCGCGAGTTGCGCGCGGGCTTGGGCGAGCAGCGGTGACTGCGCGTACCCGATGGCGATCGCTTGATCGAGCGTGACGATTTGTGGAACGTTTGGATTCGCAACGCCGGTATCGACACCGGGCGCCGGCGTGCCGTACGCCGGATACGGCATCGACGTCGGCTGACTCGCCGGGGGCAGCGTGACCACCGCGTTGGGCGCAATACTCGAGAGCGGCCCGGGGCGCTGCGCGGGCGCCGGGCGCGGCGACGCCGATGCGGCGGGCGGCGGCTGCGCTCGTACGATGCCGGGCGCGGTCGTCGAGACGACGAGCGCCGCGAGCGCCACGCCGGCGAGCGCGCGCAGATGCTGTTGCTGCATTCGCTTCCTCTACGTTATTGGGCGGCGCCGCGGCGGCCGCGGCCGCCGGCGCCTTGCGGCGCACTCATCGCGACGATGCTCTTGTCCTGGAGAGCATCCGGGCGCGTGGTGATGATCGTCGTTCCGGATTGAACTTGGGGCGACCGGATTTCAGCGACGGTATCCGTCTGTAAGCCCAACTGTACCGGAACGAGCTTCGCCTGCTTGATAACCGGCGGCGGGGGTCCGCCGGGCGCACCCGCCGCACCACCGGGGCCGCGCGCCGCACCGCCGGCGCCTTGGCCGCCTCGGGCCTGCGCGCCGCCCCCGGCAGGCCCGCTTCCGGCGCCTTGCCCGGCGGGCGGTGATGGCGGATCGACGACCGTGAACACGTTCGTACCGGTTTCCGTCTGGAACACGGCCGTGCGCGGCACGAGAATCGTGTTGGTGTGCCGTTCTTTTTGCACTTGTGCGGTGACGAGCATACCGCCGCGCAGGGTGTCGCCCGGGTTCGCTTGCACGAGGCGCGCGCGATACGAG
>JBHEMQ010000015.1:0-38361 GCA_046262475.1 Candidatus Velthaea sp. | reverse complement strand
GTTCTGCGTCGTTTTGAGCTGAACCGTCGAACCCTGCGGAACGGAAATATTGGTGCCCAGGTTGCCGGCATAAATTGCGCCGCCGATGGCGCCGACCGCGCCGCCGACATCACTGCCGATGTGCTTCCCGATGTAGTTGCCGACGATTTGACCGACGATGCCGCCGACGATGGCACGGCCCGCGGTGTTGCCGTTGGCGGTCGATTGAATGGACGTCATTTGGCCGGCGATCGATGCGACGGTTCCGTCGCTCAGTTCGAGCCGGTCGAACGCGAGATCGATGCCGCCTTTTTTCGTGTTGCTCGCGTGCGTAACGCTCGCGACGTGTCCGAAAATGCGGCCGCCGTTGAAGCGCGGATCGTCGTTCGGAAACGGCGGGTGCAAATCGAGAACGACTTGATCGCCGGTTTGCGCGGTCTTGCTGTCGAGGCCGCCTTCGAGCGTTCCGGTCAATACCGACTGCGACGGAACGACCGTGGTGCCGATCGACTGCGACGGACCTTGCGGATACTGCGGGTATTGGGGCTGCGCGAGCGCCGCGAGCGGTGCGCCTACGAGCGCGAGCGCGGCGAGCGCGGGTGCGAGTTTCTTCAGCATGGTTTCCTTGTACGGGCGTGTCGTATGACGCGCGTTGCGCGCACTTCATCCAACATAACGAGCAGGTTGCCCAACTCGTTACAGATTGCCATGATGCGCTGCGGCACAGCTGGCGCCCGCGCGGCCGGACGGCTGCCCGCACGGCTTGCGCGCAGCCTGACTTTGTGATACAAAGCGTAACGATGGAAGTGTCCCGTGCGATCGCCGATCTGGAGGAAGTCCGCAGCCGCCTCGCAGCCGTGCAGCGCTTTCGCGGCTGGTCCGCGACGGCGGCGCTGGCAAGCGGTGCCGCGGCGCTCGTCACCGGCGCGGTCCAGTTCCTCGTCGTGCCGTATCCGGCCGGCGCCGACGACATTGCGCGCTACGTCGCCATGTGGACGGCGTGCCTGGTTTTCGCGCTCGTCATCAATTATGGAGCGATCGTTGCGTGGCTGCTGCGTAATTGGACGGTCCGCTCGCGCGTGGAGTTGCGCACGGTCGGCATGACCATCGCGCCCGCCATTTTTGCCGGCGGCGTCTTCACGTTCGCGCTCCTGCACCGGCATCTCGACGGCCTCTTGCCGGGGACGTGGTGCCTCTGTTATGCGCTCGGCTTGGTCGCATCGCGCGCGATGGTGCCGCGCGGGGTGCTTGCGGTGGCCGCCCTTTTCGGTGCGGCCGGCGCAGCTTTACTGTTCGCGCAAGACGTCAACGCGCTGCGCTGGTGGGTCATGCCGGCAACGTTCGGTATCGGACAACTCGCCATCGGCGCGCTCGTGCTGCGCAATGAGGGACGCGATCTTGCAGAATAGCGACGCCCCGTTCGCGTACAACGGGCTCGAGCGCATCTTCCACGAGCGCGGACGCCTCGCGGTGTGCACGTGTCTCGTCGCGCACCCGGCCGGCATGCGTTTTACGGATCTGCAGGACGCATGCGCGCTCACCGACGGCAATCTGAACCGTCATCTGCACGCGCTTGCAGAAGTCGGTATCGTCGAACTCGAACGCGTCCGCGGGAACGGCCGTCCGGTGACCGTCGTGCGCATAACCGCCGGCGGCCGCAAGCGTTTTCTCGCATACATCGACGAGCTCGAGGCCGTCGTGCGCGCCGTACAGGACCGCGCGAAAGCGGCCGGCGCCGGCGCACGTCGTCTGGCGGCCCAATCGTGATCGAACACGCGGCGCTCGAAGCGCCGGCGGCGGTGCCGCGTCACGTCGCCATCATCATGGACGGCAACCGGCGTTGGGCGGCCGCGCGCGGCTTGCCCCCGATCGAAGGACACCGGCGCGGCGTCCGCGCGCTGCAGCGCACGGTCGCGGCCGCCGGCCGGGCCGGAATCGGCGTGCTGACCGTTTACGCGTTTTCGGAAGAAAACTGGTTTCGTGCGGCCGAGGAAGTGTCGTTGCTGATGGAACTGGCGCGCACGTTCGCGCGGCGCGAAGCCGCCGCGCTGCTGCGCGCCAACGTTCGCGCACGCGTGATCGGCCGGCGCGGCCGGCTGCCGCAGGCCGTGCGCGAGGCGCTGGAAGAGTTGGAAGCGCGAACGGCCGCTGCGGACGGCATGATCCTCAATCTCGCGATCGACTATAGTGCGCGCACGGAACTCGCCGATGCGGTGCGTGCGCTCGCGCGGGACGTCGCCGCCGGTCGCCTGCAGCCGGACGAGATCGACGAAGACGCCATCGGCGGTAAGCTCACCACCGCGGGACTCCCCGATCCGGATCTCATGATTCGCACCGGCGGCGATCTGCGGCTCTCGAACTTCTTGCTGTATCAGTGCGCGTATACGGAGCTGTGGTCGACGACGGCGCCATGGCCGGAATTCGACGGCCGCACGCTCGATTCGGCGATTGCCGCATTCGCGGGAAGGCAGCGGCGGTTCGGCCGATAGGGGTTCGGACGACCTACCGAAGGCGCCCGGGTTCTGGTATACTTTGTGGGTTGTGAGAACCCGAGCTGACATCCGAAACGTCGCGATCATCGCACATGTCGACCACGGCAAGACCACGCTGGTCGATGCGATGCTGAAGCAAAGCGGCGTTTTCCGGGAAGGCCAGCACATCGAGGTCCGCGTGCTTGATTCCAGCCCGCTCGAGAAAGAGCGCGGCATCACCATCCTTGCGAAAAACACGGCCATCAAGCACGGCGAGGTCAAGTTCAACATCGTCGACACCCCGGGCCATGCCGATTTCGGGGGCGAGGTCGAGCGCGTTCTGCAAATGGTGCAAGGCGTCGTGCTGCTGGTGGACGCCGCCGAAGGCGTGATGCCGCAGACGCGGTTCGTATTGCGCAAGGCACTCGAACTCGATCTGCGCGCCATCGTCGTGATCAACAAGATCGACCGCAAGGACGCACGCGCGCAAGAAGTGGTCGACGAAGTGTTCGATCTCTTCATCGAACTCGGCGCGACCGACGAACAAGCCGAGTTTCCGGTCGTGTACACGAATGGGCGCGCCGGCATCGCCAAGTATGCGCTGGACGACGTTTCGAGCGACCTCGAGCCGCTCTTCGAGACGATCGTCAAGTTCGTTCCCGAGGCGCCGGCGGAAGACGGCGCGTTCCAAATGCTCATTTCGGCGATCGATCACAACCGCTATGTGGGCCGCATCGGCATCGGGCGCGTGTTCCGCGGCGCCGGCCGTCTCAACGCGCCGATTGCGAAGATCACGCGCGAGGGCGCGGTCGAAAGCGGCCTGCGCCTCACGAAACTTCTTACGTTTGCCGGCCTGGAACGGCTCGAAGTGGAGGAAGCATCGGCCGGCGACATCGTCTGCGTTTCCGGCATCGAAGGGCTGAACATCGGCGACACGATCGCCGACGCCGTGCAGCCCGAGGGACTGAGCGCCGTCGCCGTCGATGAACCGACCGTCTCGATGTTCTTCATGGTGAACGCGTCGCCGTTTGCGGGTAAGGAAGGCAAGTTTCTTACGTCGCGGCAAATTCGCGAGCGCCTAATGCGCGAACTTGAATCGAACGTGGCGCTGCGCGTCGCCGACACGGAAAGCGCCGACACGTTCGAGGTGCGCGGCCGCGGCGAACTCCATCTTTCGATTCTCATCGAAACGATGCGGCGCGAAGGCTACGAGGTCGCGGTTTCAAAACCGCAGGTGATCGTCACCGAGCGTAACGGCGTGAAGATGGAGCCGGTGGAGTACGTGGTGATCGACGTCCAGGAGGACTACGCCGGTCCCGTCATCGAGGCGCTGGGAAAACGCCGCGCGATCATGTCGAACATGATCACGATCGGCGCGTCGCGCCGCTTGGAGTACACCATGCCGACGCGGGCCATCTTCGGCTTGCGCGGCGAGCTCCTCACGCTCTCGCGCGGCACGGCGATCATGTCGCACACGTACTATGCCCATCAGCCGCTGGCCGGCGCTATTCCCGGGCGCTCGAACGGCGCACTGGTCGCCAGCGAAGGCGGTTTGACGACGGAGTACGCGCTCGCCGGGCTGGAATCGCGCGGGCGCTTCTTCATTCCGCCGCAAACGGACGTTTACGAGGGCATGGTCGTCGGGCGCGCCAACGACGACAAGGATATCGCAATCAACGTCGTGCGGGCCAAGAAGCTGACGAACATGCGCGCATCCGGCTCGGATGACAGCACGAAGGTGTCGCCGCACGAGGAAATGTCGCTCGAACGCGCGATCGAGTTCATCGAAGACGACGAGCTCGTCGAGGTCACGCCGAAGTCGATTCGCATACGAAAACGTCTGTTGAACGAAACCGAGCGGCTTCGCACGCGGAAACGCGAAAAGGTTCTGGCCTAAGCGTCGCGCCCGGGAGCCGCCTGTGCCGGCGTTGAAGCGCCGGTAGGTCGTGCCTTCCCTTCGCATCCCTTTTTCGCTGCGCGGGCTTTTTATTGCCTCGGGCGTTATCGCGCTCGGTTTGCCGGCGGCGATTGCCGGCCTGTTCGGCATCATCCAGCACCTCGAAGCGATCAATGCGGACGTCGCCATCGTACGGAACGCACAACTGAGCGCGAGCGCGATGGTGCAGTACGCGCAGGACGAGGAAATCGGCATTCGCGGCTTGGCGGCGACGCGCAAGCCGGCATACGAAGCCGACTACGTCGCCGCGTACGCGCGCCTCCGCATCCAGGGCGTGAAGTTGCGGTCGCTGCTCGTCTTTGCGGATGATGCGCCGGCGCGCGCGGCGCTCGACGATGCGCTGAGCGTCAACGAGACGTGGCGCGTAACGATCGCGGAACCCGTCGTCCAACGGCGCAGAAACCGGCTTCCCATCGCGGCCGGACGACCATTCGTCGAACGCTATCGCGGCGACATCGAGCGCGTGAACGCCGTCCTGTCCGGTGACTACGCCGACCGCATCGCGCAGCGCACCCAGACCATCGCCGTGGAAAGCGCGATTGGATTCGGCGCCATCGCGCTGATCGCGGTCCAGGCCCTGGTGTTCGCGATACTCGTAGCCCGCTTGCGCTACGCCCTCGACCGCGAGCGCGGCCTGGCCGAAATGCTGCACGCGGCGTTCGCCGGCAGCATGACCACGCCGCCGTCGCTCGAGGTGGGAACGGCATACGTGTCGGCGACCCGCGGAGCCAAAGTAGGCGGCGACGTGTACGACGTGTACGCGATTGATGCCGACTCGACGCTCCTCGTCATTGCCGACGTCAGCGGCAAAGGTGTGGAAGCCGCGGTGGACACCACGTTCGTGAAATACGCGATGCGCGCTTTTGCCGCTGAGAGCGCCGACATCGCGACCATCGTCGCAAAGTTCAACGCCCTCTACGCTCGTGCGGAGAAGCCGCCGGAAGCGTTCATCTCGCTCTTCGCGGGGAGGTACGATCGCCGCGACGGTTCACTGCGCTACGTCAACGCCGGCCACGAAGCCGCGTACGTGCGCCGCCCGGCTGACGTCGAGCGTCTGCGGCCGACGGACTCCATCGTGGGCATCGCGCGCGATGCGGAATTCCACGCGGCCAGCACGACGCTGGGAAGCGACGACGTCTTGTTTCTCGCCACCGACGGCCTCACCGAGGCGCGCGATGCGAATAGCGCCTTCCTCGGCGACGCCGGCGTGCACACATGGTTGCGCGAGTCGCCGGCGACGACGCCGCAGACGCTCGTCGATGCGATTTCAGAGCGGCTGCGGCGCTACACGCGGGCGCGGCTCAACGACGATCTGGCAATCCTCGCCGTGACACCGCGCGCAGGTGAGGCGCCTAGCGGCAGTAACCTTTGACTTTCGTGCCGTCCTTCTTCGTGTAGCCCTTGACCCATTTCTTGCCCGCCGGACAGGTCATTTTCGTCTTCGACATCGAGGACATCGCATCGCCCTTCATTTTGTCGCCGGCGAACGCGCCGGTGGCGAGTGCAGCGACGAACGCCGTGGAAAGAATCGCCGAGATGAATCGCTTCATGAGACCGGACCTCCTAAGCGAGGCGAGTAGCTGGCCGACCCTTCGCCCGGGCGCAGCCGTTTGCATCTTTGCGGCATGCGGTACCACGCATCAATGACCGCTCAGGTTCCGGTGTGGATTTGGATACTCGTCGCCGTCGTCGTACTGCTCGTGGTGATTTCCCTCGCGCGCCGGCGCGGCGGTCGCGACGAACGCGCTCGCGGCGGCGACCTCGCCGACGGGGACGCGCGCGTGCGCCCCAACCGGAACCTCAACCTCGCGCCGTTGACGGCCGGCGCACGGGCGCGCTACGCGGAAGAATGGTCGACCGCCCAAGCCCGTTTCGTCGACGACCCGCGAACCTCGCTCGCGACCGCGGAACACATTCTCATCAGCGCGATGCGCGACCGCGGCTATCCGGAAAGTTCGGCGGAGCAGCTCGATGCCGACCTCGGCGCGGCGTATCCGCGCCTCGTGGGCCGCTACCGCTCAGCGCAGGAGATCGTCGCGCGCCAGAACGCCTCGACTGAAGACCTCCGCCAGGCGCTCGTGCATTACCGCAGCGTGCTCGACGAGATGCTTGGGCGCAGCGCAATTCCGCGGGATTAGGAAGGCTCCCCTGCGAGCTAGACGAGCGAGGGCATCGGCGGAAGCGGCTCCACCGCCTTGAACGCGAGTTCGCCGCGGTCGCGGTCGAAATCGACGCGCACGAGGTCGCCGTCGCGAATATCGCCCGCGAGGATCTTTCGGCCGAGCGCCGTCTCCACTTCGCGCGCAATGGCGCGTTTGAGCGGCCGCGCGCCGTACGCTGGGTCGTACCCCGTGCGCACGAGGTGCGTCTTCGCTTCGTCGCTGACTTCGAGGCCGATGCGCCGGTCTTTCAGCCGGCCGCGCACGCGGTCGAGTTGGATCTCGACGATTTCCTTGAGCTGATCTTCGGCGAGGGCGTGAAACACCACGATCTCGTCGACGCGATTCAAGAACTCCGGGCGGAAATGCTGCCGCAATTCATCGAGCACCGTCGCGCGCATCACGGCGAACTCGGCGCCGCCCATCTCACCGTGATAATCGAGAATGCGATGGCTTCCGACGTTTGACGTCATGATCACGATCGTGTTTTTGAAGTCGACCACCCGGCCCTGACCGTCGGTCAGCCGCCCGTCATCGAGGATCTGGAGGAACACGTTGAAAACGTCGGCGTGCGCCTTTTCGATCTCGTCAAAAAGCACGACGGAGAACGGGCGCCGCCGCACGAGTTCGGTCAACTGTCCGCCCTCGTCGTAGCCCACGTAGCCAGGAGGCGCACCGACGAGACGGGCCACGGAGTGTCGTTCCATGAACTCGGACATGTCGATTCGCACCATCGCGGTCGCGTCGTCGAACAGGAATTCGGCGAGCGCCTTGGTAAGCTCGGTCTTGCCGACGCCCGTCGGCCCCAGGAACATGAACGAGCCGAGCGGCCGATTCGGATCGCCGAGTCCGCTGCGCGCGCGGATGATCGCTTCAGCGACGGCGCAGACCGCCTCGTCCTGACCGATGACGCGCTTGTGCAGCTCGTCCTCGAGATGCAGCAGCTTTTGAATTTCGCCTTCGAGCAGCTTGCTGACGGGGATGCCTGTCCAGCGCGAAACGATCTCGGCGATGTCTTCTTCGTCGACTTCTTCCTTGAGCAGCCGCCGGTCGTTCGAACCGAGCGATGCTTCTTTTTCCTTGAGCCGGCGCTCGAGTTCCGCAAGCCGGCCGTATTTGAGTTCCGAAGCCTTCGCGTAGTCGGCGGCTTGTGACGCGCGATCGATTTCGAGTTTCGTCATCTCGATCTGCTCGCGCAGCGTGCGCAGCGATTGCACGGCGTCCTTCTCCGCTTGCCAGCGCGCTTTGAGCCCGTCGGATTCCTCGTGAAGCTCAGCGAGTTCGGCTTCCAACTTTTCAAGCCGAGCGCGCGACGCCTCGTCGCTTTCTTTGCGCAGCGCCTCACGCTCGATCTCGAGTTGCATGATGCGGCGCGACGCCTCATCGAGCTCCGTCGGCATCGAGTCGATTTCCGTGCGCAGTTTCGCCGCCGCTTCGTCGACGAGGTCGATGGCCTTATCCGGCAAGAAGCGGTCGGCGATGTACCGGTTCGACAGAACCGCGGCCGCCACGAGTGCGGCATCCTTGATGCGCACGCCGTGGTGCACTTCGTACCGTTCGCGCAATCCGCGCAGAATCGAGATCGCGTCTTCAACAGAAGGCTGATCGACGGTCACGGGTTGGAAGCGCCGTTCGAGGGCGGCGTCCTTTTCGATGTATTTGCGGTACTCGTCGAGCGTCGTCGCACCGATCATGTGCAGCTCGCCGCGTGCGAGCAACGGTTTGAGGAGGTTGCCGGCATCCATCGAACCCTCGGTGCGGCCGGCGCCGACCACCGTGTGAAGCTCGTCGACGAAAAGCAGTACCTGCCCGTTCGCGCTTTGCACTTCTTTTAGAACGGCTTTCAAACGTTCTTCGAATTCGCCGCGATACTTCGCGCCGGCGATCAGCGCGCCCATGTCGAGCGAGATGATCTTCTTGTTCTTGAGACCCTCCGGTACGTCGCCGCGCACGATGCGCTGCGCGAGACCTTCGACGATGGCCGTCTTGCCGACGCCGGGCTCGCCGATGAGCACCGGATTGTTTTTCGTGCGTCGCGAGAGCACTTGGACGACGCGCCGGATTTCTTCGTCGCGGCCGATGACGGGGTCCAGTTTGCCGGCCTCCGCTTCCTTCGTGAGGTCGCGGCCGTAGCGCTCGAGTGCCTGATACGTCCCCTCGGGATTTTGCGTGGTGACGCGCTGGTTGCCGCGCACGTCGCGCAATGCCGCAAGAAACTTCTCGCGCGTCAGACCGGCCGCGCGGAAGATAACGCCGGCCGCGCCCGCGTCCGACGTCAGGGCGAGCAGCACGTGCTCGACCGAGATGTACTCGTCGTTCAGTTTCTTCGCTTCATCGTCGGCGGTCGTCAGCAACCGCGTCAGGGCGGGCGCCGCCGCGGGGTTCGCTTCGGCGCTGCCCGAGAAACGCGGAAGCCGCCCGATCGCTTGGTCGACCTTTGCGGAGATGCCGGGCGCGTCCACGCCGGCCTTCGTGATAATGGCCGGCGCGATACCGTCCTGCTGGTCGAGCAGCACAGCGAGCACGTGCTCGGGCGTCGTCTGGGTATTGCGTTCGGAGAGCGCCCGGCTGTACGCCGCGTTCAGCGCCTCTTGAACGCGCTGGGTCATGCGTTCAACGTTCATTCGCACTCTACAACCGAGACTGCTAAGTGAGGAGTTGCACCCGGGCGTAGCCGGCCGGAAGTTCCGCCGGGCCCGCGAATCGGACGCTCCTCATGCCAGTGGCCGTCGCCTTCGCCGGGGTCAACAAGTGGTTCGGATCCAACCATGTGCTGTGCGACATCGATCTCGCCGTCGACGAGGGCGAAGTGGTCGTCGTTATCGGGCCGTCGGGGTCGGGCAAGAGCACGCTCATCCGGTGCATCAACGGCCTTGAAACGGTCCAGCAAGGCACCGTTAACGTACGCGGAAAGTCGCTCGACGCGACCGGCCGCCATCTCGCCGATATTCGGCGCGAGGTCGGCATGGTGTTTCAAGCCTTTCATTTATACCCGCACAAGACGGCGCTCGAAAATATCACGCTTGCGCCGCTCACGGTGAAACGCTTAGCGCGCAATCGGGCGGAACGCGAGGCGCTCGCATTGCTCGAGCGCGTCGGTTTGCCGGAAAAGGCGAACGCCTATCCCGCACAGCTTTCCGGCGGACAGCAGCAGCGCGTCGCGATCGCGCGGGCGCTCGCGATGGAACCGAAGATTCTCTTGTTCGACGAACCGACCAGCGCGCTCGACCCGGAGATGATCAAGGAAGTTCTCGACGTGATGAAAGGTCTCGCGCACACCGGCATCACGATGGTGTGCGTGACGCACGAGATGGGATTCGCGCGCGAAGTCGGCGACCGCGTCGTCTTCATGGACGCCGGCCGCATCCTCGAGTGCGCGCCGCCCGCGCAATTTTTCGGAGCGCCCGGGAACCCGCGCGCACAAACGTTTCTCTCGAAAGTTCTCGCCCACTAAAAGGAGCATCCATGGTTTTCGCCCGACGCGCCGTTCTCGCAGCTACGCTGAGCCTGGCGGCGACGCTCGTCCTCGGTACTTCGGTCCGCGCGACTGCCGCCGACGACAACTCTCTCGACGCGATCAAGAAGCGCGGCAGCATCAAGATCGGCGTCAAGTACGACGCGCCGCCGTTCGGCTCGCTCAACCCCGCGACCAATGCGGTGAGCGGCTTCGACGTCGATATCGCGCACGCGATCGCCAAACATCTCCTGGGCGATGCGAATAAGGCGGAGCTCGTGCAGGTGAAGTCGGATAACCGCATCCCGCTCGTGCAAAGCGGCAACATCGATGCGTTCGTCGCCACGACGACGATCACGCCGGACCGGCTGAAGACAATCGATTTCTCCAACGTGTACTACCGCGCGGGGCAGTCGCTGCTCGTCAAGAAAGGCGCCGCCATCAAGAGTTACAAGGACCTCGACGGCAAGACGGTGTGTTCCGTGCAAGGCACGACGCCGGAGCAGACGATCCGGCGGCTCGTACCGCGCGCGACCGTCGTCACGTTCGAGACGTACCCCGAATGCTTGACCGGCTTGCGCGGCGGGCGCATCGACGCGGTTACGACCGACAACGTCATCCTCGGCGGCTACGAAGCACAGGACCCCGCGAATCTCGAACTCGCCGGCGGGCTGTTCACCTTCGAGCCGTACGGCATCGGCGTGAAAAAAGGCAACGCGACGCTGCTGCGAGCGATCAACGACACGTTGGGCGAGCTCAAGCGCAGCGGGGAGTATCAGAAGATGCACCAAGCCTGGTTGAAGCGCGGCGTCCCGAACGACTTCAATGACTGGTACGGAATGCCGGCGGCAGCGGCGGGCGAGAAATTCGCGACGCAAAAACCCGGATAGCGCCGCGCAGTGAATTGGTGGGTCCTCGCGGAGCACGCCGGTGATCTCGCCGCGGGTCTGCTGGTCACGCTCGAAGTCTCCGTGCTCGCGCTCCTCTTGGCCGCGGCACTCGGCTTGGCGGTTGCGACGCTCCGCGCGATGCCGAACCGGGCGTTGCGCGCGCTCGCCACGGCGTACGTCGAGGTTTTGCGCAACATCCCGCTGCTCGTCCAGCTGTTTTTCGTCTTCTTCGCGTTGCCGAGCATCGGCATTCGCCTCGACGCCTTCGTGTGCGGCGTGCTCGCACTGGGCGTGTACACCTCGGCGTTCGTGGCCGAAGCGATCCGCAGCGGAATCGCGGCCGTGCCGCGCGGTCAGCTCGAGGCGGGCCTTGCCGGTGGCATGACCTACGTCACGGCGATGCGGCTCATCGTGCTGCCCCAGGCGGTGAGCCGCACCATTCCGCCGCTCGGCAATACGACGCTCAACATGATCAAAAACTCATCGCTTGTCAGCACTATTTCGGTGCTCGACGTTCTCGGCACGTCGAATCAAATCGGCTCGCGCACGTTTCAATACGTGCCGATGCTGGCGGGAGCGGCAATCTGCTACTTGATTCTCACGCTGCCCACGGCGCTCGGCGTGAACGTGCTCGAGAAGCGGTACGCGCGGTGAGCGGACTCGCCTGGCTCTTCAACGTGCCGACCCTCACCTTTCTCGGCTGGGGCCTCGCGACGACGCTCGAACTCGCCGCGCTGTCGATCGTCATCTCGTTCGTCGCGGGAGTTGTGCTCGCGCTCGGGCGGCTGGCGCGAAATCCGCTGGTGCGCTGGCCGTGCACGCTCTACATCGAAGTGATGCGCGCGCTGCCGGTGCTGCTCGTCATTTTTTTCTGCTACTTCGCGCTGCCCACGATCATCCACGTGAATCTGCAGCCGTTGACTGCCGGTGTGATCGCCATGTCCGCGTTCACGGCGTCGCTCATCGCCGAGATCGTGCGCGCCGGGATTCTCGCGGTTCCCAAGGGACTGATCGAAGCCGCGCAATCGCAAGGCTTGCGCGAGGCGCAAATTCTGCGCCTCGTCACGTTGCCGATCGCGGTGCGTCAAATGATGCCGGCACTCGTCGCGCAGTTCGTCACGTTGCTGAAAGACACGTCGCTGACCGCCGTCATCAACATTCTCGAACTGTTGCGGCGCGGGCAGCTCGTCTACGCGCAGCCGCCGTTTCAGCCGATACCGGTGTACGCGCTGATCGCGCTCATCTACTTCGCCTGCAATTACGGCCTAGCGTCGGTCGGGCGCCGGCTGGAAACGCGGACGATCTAATCTCCTGAGTCCCTTTGCGCTCGGCCTGGTCGTCGTCGCGGCGATTTTGCACGCGACGTGGAACGTCTTTGCGAAGCGAGCGTCGGGCGGGGTCGCCTTCATCTGGCTCTCCTTCGCAATCTCGGTGTGCGTGTACGCACCGTTCGCGATTGGCCTGGCCGTCTTGCTGCGTCCCCAGTTCGGCGCGGTGCAGCTCGCGTTCATCGCCGGGAACGGCGCACTGCACCTCGTCTACTTCGTGCTGCTGCAGCGCGGCTACCGCAGCGGCGATCTTTCGGTGGTGTATCCGCTCGCGCGCGGCACGGGACCGCTGCTCACCGTGGCGCTTGCGGCGGTCGTTTTCCACGAGCGCTTGTCGCCCGTCGCGCTGGGCGGCGCGCTGTTCGTCGCTGCCGGAATTTATCTCACGGCGAGCAAACGCGCGACGGCAATTTCCGTCGGGTATGGCATCGCCACGGGCGCATCCATCGCGGCGTATACGCTGTGGGATAAGGAATCCGTGGCGTTTCTCGCGATTCAGCCGCTGCTCTACGATTTCGGCGGCAACATGGTACGTTTCGCGATGCTTTCGCCGTTCGTCGTGGGCCGGCGCACGGAGTTGGCGCACGAGTGGCGGGTGCACCGTGCGGAGGCGGCGGGCATTGCGGTGCTTTCGCCGCTCGCCTATCTGCTCGTGCTGTGGGCGCTGATCTCCACGCCGGTGATTTACATCGCACCCGCGCGCGAGATGAGCATCCTCATCGGGACGCTCGCCGGAACGCTCGTCTTCCGCGAGCAGCACGGCGGCCGCCGCTTCGTCGCCGCGGCAGTGATGCTGGCGGGCATCGCCGGTCTCGCCGCCGGCTGACGGGCCCTATCGCTCGCGCAGTGCGAGATACGGTGCGGCGGCCGCGCCGAGCAGCGTCGTCACGTGCGTGTAATGGTAGCGGACGCCCAGCGCGAGACTCCCCGCGGCGGCGTCCGGACGGCCCGACGTGCCCGCCCATTTGCCCGTGCGAACGATGCGCAGCAGTGCGTCGTCGACCGCAGCCTTGACCGCGGGCGCGTCGGTTTGCGCCGGAAAGCCCAGCGACTGCGATAGATCCATCGCGCCGACGAAGACGACGTCGACACCATCCACCGCTGCGATCTCCTCGATGTGCGGCAGCGCGTCCGCGTGCTCGATCTGCACGCAGATGAGCGTTTCCCGATTCGCACGCTCCATCGTGTCGGCGGCCGATTCACGGAAGCCGTAACCGCCCGACCGCGTGCCGACGGCGATACCGCGCTCGCCGTCGGGAAAATATTTCGCCGCACGAACGATGTCGCGCGCTTCCGCGGCGTTCATGACGCCCGGCAATTGCAAGCCGGCGGCGCCGCGGTCGAGCGCGCGGAGGATCGTTTCGGCGCGATTGTCCGGCCGCCGCACGATCGCCGCGACGCCCGCGGCGTCGGCGGCAGCGATGAGCGGCTCGAGGCCGTCGACGGACAACGCGCCGTGCTCGCAATCGAGCAGCACCCAATCGAAACCAAGCGCGCCGGCCATCTCGACGATCGGCGCCGCCGAAAACATCACCGAAAGACCGAGAATCGGCCGGCCCGCGGCGAGACGGTCCTTCAGCGTGGCCATGGTCGTGCCGTACGGCTTCTCCAGTAAGTGAAACCTTTCAACTAAAGAATACGTAGATATGTCAGCACGATCGATCGGCTTACCATCTCACCAACGGAAGGAGAGGTTTCCATGCGCCTTTTCCGTGCTGCGGCGTGGCGTCTGATCGCGGCCGCCCTCGCCGGCATCGCTTTGACCGGCACCGCGTTCGCGGCAACGCCCGCGAGCGTCTTCGACGTCGCATCCGCTCAGAAGGACCTTACCACGTTCGTCTCCGCGGTGAAGACGGCGGGGCTCACCGGCATGCTTTCGGGCCCCGGTGATTTCACCGTCTTCGCGCCAACCGACGCGGCGTTCGCGAAGATGCCCGCAGCGGACCGCGACGCCCTCATGCGCGACCCCGCGAAGCTCAAAGCGTTGATTTTGGACCGCGTCGTTTCCGAGCGCATCACCATCAATACACCCGACGGCAATCTCCGGGACGGTTCGTTCGCATCGGTGGGCGGCGCCATGATCCTCGCGCACACCGACAAGAACGACCGCCTCATGATCGGCGACGCGCACGTCGTCAAAACGGACATGTCCGCAAAAAACGGGGTCCTGACGACCATCGACGGCGTCTGAGCCACAACAAAAACGGCGTGCCCGCGCCGGCTGCAGGGCACGCCGTCTTCTTTGTGGGTATGCTGCCAAGCGTGTTTCTCTTTTTCAGTAATCGCCTGGGCTGCGTCGGCTCGCTGCTTTTATCAGCCGTTTTGACGGTGCTCGTGATTGCGCTGCTGCGTGGCTGCAATCACGCCTAACCGGCGGCGACGCGCGCGCGGAAACGCGTGTCGTATTCTTCCGAGAGTCGCGTGAGCGCGGCGCTGACGTCGCCGCGATACGCGGGCGCATGCATGAGCGCGAGCGTCGTTGCGCCGACGTCCGCGAGACCGCGAATCGTCGGCGCGGTCGCGGGCGTCATCGCCGTCGCTCCGAAGCGGTCCTCCGCCTCCATCGCGGGCGCGATCGGATCGGCGTCCGAGATTGCCGCGCCCGGGCCGAAGCGCGTGAAGAGATCGCCGGCGAACAGCGTGTTCGTCGTTTCCTCGAAAAGAACGCCGGCGTCCCAGCCGTGCGGCACGTGCGGCGTCGCCAAATAGCGCACGCGTTTGCCCCCGAGATCGAGCACCTCGCCGTTCTCGAGCGGCCGCGGCATGCGATCGGCTTGGTCCATGATCGACACCATCACGCCCATGTGCCCGTGCATGACCGTCGCCGTAGGTGCGGCGGCAAGCCACGCGTTCATGGCGCCGCATTCGTCGGCCTCATAGTGCCCGAAGGCGATCCAGCGCAGGCGCTCGGGCGCCATTACCTTGGCCATCGCATCGCGCACGAGCGGGAAGAGCGCACGCATGCCGGTGTGAAAGAGCAGCGGTTCGTCGGCGTCGATGAGGAACTGATTGAACGTCAATCCGGCGTCGGAGATGAACGTGGAAAACCGGTAGATGCGGTCGCCGATCTCATCAACGTGGGTCTCCATGCAAGCTCCGTTCGTCGCGCACGCGGCGCGATTTCAAATCCGTACGCTTCAAAGCGCCGGCCGGCAGAATTTCTATTACTGGGCGGACACCGATCTTGCGCCGCAACTCCGTTGCAACCTGCTCCCGCAGAACGGGTCCCGCGTCGGCTTCGCACTCCACGCGCACCGTGAGTTCGTCCAATTGCGCCGGCCGCGTCAGCACGACCTCGAACTCGCTGCCGACGCCGGGGATCGAGCGCAAGACGTCTTCGATGGCGCTCGGGTACACGTTCTCGCCGCGCACGACGATCATGTCGTCGATCCGTCCGATGATGCCGCGGGGGAAACGCGGATACGTGCGGCCGCAAGGGCACGGCGCGTCCGTCCACTCGGCCAGGTCGCCGGACACGAGCCGAATCATCGGCTGCGTGTCGCGCTCCAGCTGCGTATACACCGGCGTTCCGGTCGCGCCGAACGGCAGCGGCGCCGCCGTTTGAGGATGGAGCAACTCGGCGTACACGAAATCTTGCCAGAGATGCATGCCGGTGCGCCGGTCGCATTCGGCAATGTTCATCCACGGGGTCACTTCGCCCATGCTACCGCTGTCGATGCAGATTGCACCGAACGTCGATTCAATCGTCCGCTTCATCGCGGGGATTCCGGCGCCCGGCTCGCCTGAAAAGAACATGATACGGAAACCGAACTCGCGCGGATCGAACCCTTCCGCGCGCGCCGTTTCCGCGATGCGCAGCGCATAACTCGGCGTCCCGTAAAACCCTGTCGGGCGCATCTCGCGCAGCCACGAGATCGCCTGCAGCGTCATGCCGGGAACACCGGCACCGAACGGAAACGCCGTCGCGCCGAGACGTTCGACTCCCGCCAGCGCACCCCACGATCCGACGTACAGCGAAAAGATGGAACCGATGAATACCGTGTCGCTCGGCCGCAGCCCGAAACTCCACATGATGTGCGCGTGCGCTTCCGCAATGCGCGCTTGATCCGCACGGCTCCAGGCGAACGCCGTCGGGCGGCCGCTCGTACCGGAGGTTCCATGCAGGCGCGCGACGTCGCCGCGATTCACCGCGAGGTACGAGCCGAACGGCGGATGCTCGATCTGATCCGCGCGCAGATCGGCTTTCGTGATCGTCGGGACCTTCGCGAAGTCGTCGAGCGAGCGGATATCACCGGGTTCGAGGCCCACAGCCGTCCAGCGCTTGCGATAGAACGGTGCGCGCTCGTACGCGTACGCGATGACGCCTTGAACTTTTGCGAGCACGATCGCCGCGCGCTCGTCCGGCGACATCGTTTCGCGCGCGCGATCCCAGTAGGGCACCTCGGCCGGCGGCCGGTGCGATGCATCGTAGACCGGCGGCCACGCGGCGCGCGCGCCCGCGGCGATCACGGCGTGCGGACCGCTTCGCGCCGCGTCCGGTCACGGCCGGCCTCGGCGACGACGCGCTCGATGCCGTCGATGAGTTCTTGCGTCGAGGCCTCAGCGTTGAACACGTCGCGCACGCCGAGCGCCTTCAGTTTCGGAATGTCGTTCTCTTGGATCACGCCGCCGCCGACGACCGCGATGTCGTCGACCTCGCGCTCCCGCAGCAGCTGCATGATCTTCGGAAAAATCGTCATGTGCGCGCCGGAAAGAATGCTCACGCCGATGACGTCGACGTCTTCTTGAATGGCCGCATCCACGATCATTTCGGGCGTCTGGTGCAGCCCGGTATAGACGACTTCCATGCCGGCGTCGCGGAGCGCCCGCGCTACGATTTTCGCGCCGCGGTCGTGGCCGTCCAAGCCGGGCTTGCCGACGAGCACCTTAATGGGCATGTACGTGTCCTCCAAGCATAGACAAGAGGGCGTCGATCGCGTCGTTACGGGTGATTTCGTGGCGTTCCAAGCGCTCGAAGACCGCCGCGGCGTCCGGCGCATCGAACGCATGCAGCGCCGTCGTCACGGCACGGTCGCGGATGCGCCGCACCACCTCGAAACGCACCGAACGCACGGCGTTCGATTCGGCGCCGCGCTTCGCGACGAGTGCATCGAGCAGCTCGCGGACACCGGTACCGTCCTGCGCGATCGTCTGCAGCACGGGAATGTCGCGCGTGCCTTCGCGCACCATGTGGCGCAGATCGACCGCGGTACGGTTCGCGCCCGGCCGGTCCGCCATGTTGACGACGAAGATGTCGGCGATTTCGGTCAAACCGGCCTTGATCGTCTGCACGCTGTCGCCCAGAGCGGGTACCGTTACCACGACGACGATGTCGGCTACGGCAACGATTTCGAGCTCGATCTGACCGACGCCGACCGTCTCGACGATGATGACGTCGAATCCGGCGGCTTCCGCTAAGCGGGTCGCATCGCGCGTGGCGGGAGCGAGCCCGCCGCCGGCCTCGCGTGAGGCCATGCTCCGAATAAAAACACCCGCGTCGCCGCTGTGACGCTGCATGCGCACGCGGTCGCCGAGTACGGCGCCGTGCGTGAAGGGAGATGACGGGTCGACCGCGATGACGGCGACCGTTTCGCCGCCGGTTCGGAAGCCCTCGATCAGGCGATCGGCAAGCGTCGACTTTCCCGCGCCCGGCGGCCCCGTGACGCCGACGACGAGCGCGTGGCGAACGGCGCCGTTGCCGGTTGCGGGAGCGAGCCGCTCGAGCGCGCCGCACACGTCCGTAATGCCGTTCTCGACGCTCGAGATCGCGCGCGCGAGATCCCGGTGAACCCGGTGCGAGATCAAAAAACCGGCGTCTCGACGTACGTTCCGAAAATCGGGCGCAACGCGTTGATGATCTCACCCTCCGTGGCGCGCGCCTTGCACGCTGCGATCGTCGCAGGCATCAGGTTCTCATCGGTGCGTGCGACGCGGACGAGTTCCGTGAGCGCCCGTTTCACCGCGTCCTCGTCGCGCTCGGCCTTCGTCTTCGCAAGGCGCGCGAGTTGCCGGTGCGCCGCCGCCTCGTCGACGTGATGCAGTTCGACGTGCGGGTTGGCGCTGTCGTCACGGTACTTGGTAACGCCGACGACATGGCGTTCGCCCGCGTCCTTGCGTTTGTGCAGGTCGTAGGCCGCATCGGCGAGCTCGAGCTGGAAGAAGTTCTCCTCGATGCAGGGGATGACGCCGCCCCGCCGGTCGACCTCGGCGAAGTAATCGAAGCAGCCTTTCTCGATGTCGGCGGTCAGGCGTTCGATGGCGTACGAACCGGCGAGCGGATCGATCGTGCCGGCGACACCCACCTCGTCGGCGAGAATCTGCTGCGTGCGCAGCGCGATTTTCATCGCGGGCTCGCTGGGAATGGAGAGCGCCTCGTCGTAGCCGTTCGTGTGGAGCGACTGGGCGCCGCCCATAACGGCGGCGAGCGCTTCGATCGCGGTGCGTGCGATGTTGTTGAGGGGTTCGCGCGCCGTGCACGACACGCCGGCCGTTTGACAGTGGAAGCGCAGCCGCATCGATTCGGCTTTGGTTGCGCCGAAGCGTTCCTTCATCACGCGCGCCCAGACGCGGCGCGCCGCGCGGAACTTCGCAACTTCTTCGATGAAGTCGATCTGCGAAACGAAGAAAAACGACAAGCGCGGCGCAAAGTCGTCGACGTCGATGCCCGACGCCACGACTTGTTCGACGTAGGCGACGCCCGCCGCGAGCGTGAACGCGACTTCTTGAATCGCCGTACTGCCGGCCTCGCGCGTGTGGTACCCGCTGACGTTGACCGGGTTGTAGCGCGGAAGGTGCTGCGCGCTGTAGACAATCGAATCGCGCACGATCCGCATCGCCGGCCGCGGCGGATAGACCCACTCTTTTTGCGACACGTACTCTTTGATGATGTCGTTTTGAATGGTCCCGGAGAGCTTGGTCCGGTCGAATCCGCGTTCTTCTGCCACGACGAGATACATCGCGAGGAGAATCCATGCGCTCGGATTGATCGTCATCGAGACGCTGATCTTCTCGAGATCGATGCCGCGGAACAGATCGTGCATGTCCTCGACGGTGTCGACGGCGACGCCCTCGCGGCCGACTTCGCCTTCGCTGCGCGCGTCGTCGCTGTCGTACCCCATGAGCGTCGGCATGTCGAAGTCGGTCGAGATGCCGGTTTGGCCTTGCGAAATCAAGTAGCGGAAACGGCCATTCGTGTCTTCGGCGGTGCCGAACCCGGCGATTTGCCGCATCGTCCACGGCTGCGCGCGATACATCGTCGGATAGGGGCCGCGCGTGTACGGAAATTGACCGGGGAACCCGACGTCCCGCAAGTACTCGATGTCCGCGACATCGTCCGGCGTGTAGACGCGCTCGAGGGTGGCGCCGCCGAGCGTGCGAAACGCGGTGCGGCTTTCGGGGCGCCGCTCGGTGAACGGAAGCAGCGTCATCTGTTCCCATTCGCACTTGTCGTCGGCAATGGACCGAGTCTTTTCAGGCGTCAGCATGGCATCTCCGCAAACTTGTATACAATCGTATCGCGCCTAATGCAATCCGTTCCTTCCAGCGCGGGTGTTACGGCAAGATTAAGCGTATACAATTGCATGCACGCTGCCCTTCGCTCGCCTGAAAACCGTTCGACCGGCGTCATCGACGCGCTGCGCGACGCGATCCTCACCGGCCGATACGCTCCCGGCGAGCATCTGGTACAGGAAGAACTCGCCGCGGCCTTCGGCATCAGCCGCATCCCGCTGCGCGAAGCGCTGCGCCGCCTCGAAGGCGAGGGCCTCGTCGTGATGTCCCCCAACCGCGGCGCCGTCGTGCGGCCCCTCATCCTGAAGGACGTCGTGGACCTCTACGACCTCCGGCTCGCGCTCGAATCGCTCGCCTTGCGCCGTGCGGCGGAACGGTACGTCGACGTGCGCGCGGCGACGCAGCGGCGGCACGAGGATGCGCGCAGCGCGATCGCCGCGCAGACCTTGCCCGCATTGTTTCATCTCGATCGCGACTTTCACGCCGAGCTCGCCGCCGGCTCGGACAATCCGCACCTGATCGCCGCACTCGACGGACAGTGGTCGCAGATCATGCGCGTCATGCACGCATTTCTGTCGGTAACCGATTATCCGCCCGACGTGTGGCCCGAACACGAGGGCATCGCGAACGCGGTCGCGCACGGCGACGGCGCTCTCGCGGTCGCCCGCCTCAGCGCGCATCTGCTCAACAGCCGCGACACCATTCTCAAACGCCTGCGCGCATACGGCGACGCGCGGTGACGGCGGGCGATGCGTTCTTCGGCTGCAGCGAACGCTGGGCCGGCGCGCGGTTCGCGCGCGCACTGACCGAATTCTTGACGAACCGCAAGATGCGCCGCGAATTGCGAGCGAACGACGCCGTCGATTCGGGCGAACTCGAGCAGCGCTACGACGCCTGGCGCGCCGGACGCGAATCGGACGCGCAGCCGGAGGTCACCGTTGCGCCTGCGCCGGCCGCCGATGCCTACGCATGGAACACCACGACGCCGCAGGTGCGGCTCGGGCGCGAGTGGAGGATACCGTCCACGCCGCAAACCGTCGATCTCGGGCAGTTCGATCCGCACCGCGCGCCGCTCGTAACGATCGAGTCCGGCGACGTCGTCGCCTACGAAAACACGTGGACGCATTTTCTCAACCGGCTTCAGCCCGGCGTGCCGATCCACGTGCTCGCCGAAATGCGCAAAGAGCTCGGCGGGCGCGGCGTGCACAGCATCGTCGGTCCGCTTGCCGTCGCCGGCGCCCAGCCGGGCGACCTCCTCGAAATCCGCTTCCTCGAACTGCGGACGATCGGTTTCGGGGCGAATTTCCACAACTCGGCCGGCGTGCGCACCGGCGTGCTGCCGGACGAATTCGCCGACGGGTACGTCAAATATTTTCATTTGCACGACGCCGGCGGCTACGTCGAGTTCTCGCCGCGCGTCAAGCTCGCCCTGCGCCCGTTTCAAGGCACGTTCGGCGTCGCGGCGCCGGGCGACGCGGCCGTCAGTTCCATCGCTCCCGGGCAGCACGCCGGGAACATCGACGTGAAAGAATTGACCGCCGGTTCGACGTTGTTCGTCCCCGTATGGCATCCGGGCGGGCTCATCTTCACCGGGGACTCACACGCGCTGCAAGGCGACGGCGAAGTGAACATCACGGCGGTCGAAACCGCGATGGAACTGGTGCGGTGCCAAGTGATCCTGCACAAACGCGCCGGCTACGCGTGGCCGATGATCGAAACGCCGACGCATTGGTTGATGCTCGGCATCGATCCGTCGCTCAACGAAGCGCTGCGCATCGCACTGCGCAACACCATCTCGTTTCTGTCATCGAAAGCCGGCTTCACGCGCGACGAAGCGTATTCGCTCGCCAGCATCGGCGTCGACTTCCGCGTATCGCAAATGGTCGACGTCAACAACGGCATCCACGCCATGATTCCCAAGTCGATCTTCGCGCCGGACTTCCGCGAGACGATCGCCATCTGCGGCGCCTAGCGCCGAGGAGGATCGGCCGAGGCGGCCATGCTATTCCCGGGCATGTTTGGATGCAGTGAACACTGGATCGGTAAGCGCTTCTCGCACGCGCTGACGGCCTTTTTGAACGGGGAAGACCGCCGCCGCGAACTGCGCGCGCAGGATGCCGTCGACGGGGATGCGCTCGAACAGCGCTACGAGTCGTGGCGCGTCGATCGCGCCACCGCGCTCAAATTAGGCGGCGCGGCAGCGGCCGCCGTTATGGCGGACGCGGTGTTGCCCAGCGCCGCGAGCGCTGCGCCCGGCGAGGCGCCGGCCGGAACCTATCCGTGGACGACCACGACGAAATCCGTTCCGCTCGGCCGCGTGCACACGATCCCCTCCACGAACGAAACGGTCAATCAAGGTTTGTTTGATCCGGCGCGCGCGCCGGTCGTCACGATCGATTCGGGCGACGTGCTCGTGTACCCGAACACTTGGACGCATTTCCTCAACAAGCTGCAGCCGGGCGTTAGCGCTGCGAAGCTCGCGGAAATGCGTGCGGCCATTCCGGGCCGCGGCGTCCACAGCATCATCGGTCCGGTCAACGTGAAGGGTGCGAAGCCGGGCGATCTGCTGGAGGTTCGCTTTCTCAATTTGCGCACGGTGAACTTCGGTGCGAACTTCCACAATCCGGGCGCGCTTAAAACCGGAGCGCTGCCCGAAGATTTCAGCGAAGGCCACGTTCACTATTTCATTTGAAGGCGAGCGACGGCTACGTCGAGTTTTCGCCGAACATCAAACTGGAGCTGCGGCCGTTTCAAGGCATCTTCGGCGTAGCGGCAAAGGGCGGACAAGCCGTCAGCTCCGTCGCACCCGGTCAGCACGCGGGCAACCTCGACATCAAAGAAATGACGGCGGGGTCGACGTTGTTCGTGCCGGTCTGGAACGACGGCGCCATGATCTTTACCGGCGATTCCCACGCGCTCCAAGGCGACGGCGAAGTGAACCTTACCGCGATCGAGACCGCGATGGAAGAGGTGCGCTGCCAAGTCATCCTCCACCAGCGGGCCGGTTACGAGTGGCCCATGATCGAAACGGCAAGCCATTGGATGATGATCGGGCTCGACCGGTCCTTGAACGAGGCGCTGAAGATCTCGCTGCGCAACACGATCGACTTTCTCTCGAAAAAGGCGAAGCTCTCGCGGGACGACGCGTACGGACTCGCGAGCGTCGGCGTCGACTTCCGCGTATCGCAGATGGTCGACGTTAACAACGGCATCCACGCGATGATCCCAAAATCGATATTCGCGCAAGACTTCCGCAAGACGATCGCCGTGGTCTAAAAGATCATTTTCCGTTCCAGTGGATCAGGCGCTTGTCCAGGAACATGAAGATCATGTTGAGCGCGTAGCCGGGCGCGCCGGCAACCAAAATCGAGGCGTCCATGTCGCTCACGCGCCGCGACTGCTCGCCGTGGATGATCGGATGCCCGAGCCCCTGGTTTGAACGTCACGATCGAGAACACCGCGAACGATGCGATGGCGAACTTGTTCACGTCGGTAAGATCCGCCCGATCTCCACGCTGCCGCGCTCGAACGGCACGATGCCGCTGAGCATGTTGATCAGCGTCGATTTGCCGCAGCCGTTCGTTCCAAAAATCGGCGTGAACTTCCCGCGCGGCAGGTCGAGATCGAATCCGTCGTACGCCTGGTCTTGTCAGCGCGCTGTCCGCAGCACGCGCACGTCCCCACTGCGCAGCGTGACCCCCGTCGCATCGAACCATTCCAAGAGCGGTACCGCGTACTTGCGCGACGTTCCGACGACATCGCGAAACGCGGCCATGGTGATCTGCTTGTCGCGCCGCAGCGCCGCTTCGAGCGCGCCGCGAATGCCGGCGATTTGCGTGCCGCGGTACACGTCGTTTCCGACCTTCACCAGCGCGCCGGTCGCGACGAGCGTGTCCATCGCTTGCGACAGACCGGCGATCGGCGAACGGCGCACGGCGGCAACGAGCGCATCCAGCGGTGCCGGCACATTCGGCTCGGCGGGATTTACCGGCACGTGTTCCTCGAAGAACGCGCGCTGATCGGCACGCAGCGCCGGCGTGAAGCCGACCGTCGCATAGTAACCCGCACGATACGCGAGCTGTCCGTCATCGACGGCGGCGGCGAGAATTCGCACGAGAAGCGGCTCGGCGACCGCGCATTCGCGCGCCAAGATCATCGATGTGGTGCCGAGCGCCCATGGCGAGCGCGCTTGTTGCTCTTCGAGCACCGTGCTCACGCGGCCCACGAGCGCATCGCCGGCCGAGCCATCCACAAACGCAGGCGGCTTGTTCAGACGGCGCGCACGTCCGGTCGCCGCCGCATCGTCCAATATCTGCGCGGTACGCTCTTCGCGTACGTTCGCGACGGCCCCGAGCTGCGCGGCGGTCTTCGGCGCGAGCCCGCTTTCGGCCAACGCACGCAACACCGCCGCAACGTCCGGAGCATCGGCGTCCGCATCGTCGGGCGCATCGGCGGTACCCGCATTGAGCATGCCGCCGCCGAGCACGTCTTTCGGGCTCATACGACGGACCACGTATGCTTGGCCCGCGAACGCAACCGCCGGCCGGCGCAGATGCAGCGTGGCTTCCACGGTGCGCACCGCATCCGGCACCGCAGCGAACACCAGCGTGCCGAGGATTTCAGCCGAACCGAGATACGCGCGAACCGGCGTTCGGCGCCGCAGCAACGGGAGTGCCGCCGCTAGTGGAGTGAACGTAACGGCGAAGGACGCCGTGGCGGCAAACTCGGGCGCCGCGAGCACGTCGCCCCGCGCAACGCGGGCAGCATCGACGCTCGGAATGTTCGCCGCTACGCGCATGCCGCCGTGCGCGGCGTCGCGGCGCTCGCCGAAGATCTGAATGCTGCGCACGCGCACCGGCAAACCCTGCGGTTGCAGCGCCAACTGGTCGCCCGGCGCGATGCTTCCTTGCATGAGGGTTCCGGTGACGATCGTGCCGTGGCCGCTGAGGGCGAAGACCCGATCGACCGGCAGAAACGCCGGCGCCTGCGGCGCCCGCGGCGGCAGCGACACGAGGGCGTCGTGAATGGCCGCGCGCAGCGTTTCGATGCCGTCGCCGCTAACGGTCGAGACGGCGATGAGCGGAGCGTTCTCAGCAATTGTCGAGCGGACGGCATCCGCAATGAATTCCCGCGCGTATGAAAGTTCTTCGGAGTCGACGAGATCCGACTTCGTCAATACGACGAGCGTGCGCCGTACGTGCAGATAATTCAAAATCGCGAGGTGCTCGAGCGTTTGCGGTTTCGGCCCTTCGTTCGCGGCGACGACGAGCAGCAGCAGTTCCATGCCGGCGGCGCCCGCGAGCATGTTGTGCAGGAAACGCTCGTGCCCGGGCACGTCGACGATGCCGGCTTCGACGCCGTCCGCAAAGCGCAGGTGCGCGAAGCCCAAGTCGAGCGTCATGCCGCGCAGCCGTTCCTCGATCCAGCGGTCCGGATCGGTCCCTGTCAGCGCGCGAACCAGGGAGGACTTGCCGTGATCGACGTGGCCCGCGGTTCCGACGACGTGCATCAGACGGCCCGGCGCAGAAGCGCGGCGAGATCGCCGTCACGCTCCGGCGGAATCGTCCGTACGTCGACGAGTACGCGGTCAGCGGCAACGCGCGCAATCAGCGGCATGCGTCCCGTGCGCAAGCGGCTTGCGCAGGCGTTCGCGTCGCTCGTTTGCAGTGCCACGGCGACGGAGGGAATCGCATGCAACGGCAGCGCGCCGCCACCGGCATAGCCGGTCGTGTCGTGCACCGTCGCGTCCCAACCGGCTGCGCGCGCATCCGCGGCGAGACTCTCCGCTCGCGCGCGCAACGCGAGCACGGACGTCGCGATCATTGCATAAAAGGGAATGCGCTCGACGTCGCCCGGCTCGAGATACAAACGTAACGTCGCGGCGAGCGCTGCAAGCGTCGCCTTGTCGACGCGGAGGGCGCGCAGCAGCGGGTTCGTGCGCAACCGCGCGACAAGCGCCGTGCGGCCGACGATGACGCCCGCCTGCGGCCCCCCGAGCAATTTGTCGCCGGAGAAAGCGACGAGATCGATGCCGTCGCGGACGGCTTCGCCCACCGTTCGCTCGTGCGGCAAACCCCAGCGCTGAAGATCGACGAGAACGCCGCTGCCGAGGTCTTCCGCAACGACCACGCCGGCGCGCCGCCCCAGCGCCGCGAGCTCCCGCGGGGCGACGTCGGCGGTAAATCCTTCGATGGTGTAGTTGGACGTATGGCTGCGCAGCATGAGCGCAGTCTCCGCGGTCAGCGCGCGCGAAAAATCGTCGAGATACACTTTGTTCGCGGCGCCGACTTCGACCAGCAGCGCGCCGCTGCGCGCAAGAACGTCGGGCAGACGGAAGCCGCCGCCGACCTCAACGAGCTGATTGCGCGCCACGACGACCTCGCGGCCTTTGGCGAAGGTATCCAACACCAGCAATACCGCGGCGGCGCAATTGTTCACGACGATGCCGTCCTCCGCGCCGGTCGTTTCGCGCAGCAGGGCGGACACGCGCGCGTACCGCGAACCGCGTTCTCCGCTTTCCATGTCGTACTCGAGATTCGAGTAGCCGCCCGCAACGGCCACCATCGCCTCGAGCGCCTCGGGCGCCAACGGTGCGCGCCCCAAATTCGTGTGCAGCAGAACGCCGGTACCGTTGAGCACCGGAAGCAGACCGTGCGATTCTTCCTTGGCGAGTCGCACGAGAATGGCGTCCACGAGCGCCGTTCCCGGCGGGAGGTCGCCCGCCGCCGAGAGGACCCGAGCGCGGGCCGCATCGAGCACCGCGTCCGCGTGCCGCTTGACGATGCCGGCGCCGAAAAGGTCAACGAACCGCGCGATGCGCGGTTCGTCGAGGATACGATGCACGGCCGGGAGGCCGCGGAGGTTAGGCGGCGGCGAGGTGCTTGTTGAGCATCGTCGTGATCGTCGACTCGTTCACGAATCCGACGATCCGGTCGACGGGCCGCCCGCCCTTGAACAAGATGAGACACGGGATGCCGGATACTTGATATTCGCCGGCCAGGCTCGGATTGTCGTCGGTGTTGAGCTTGACGAACTTCATCCGGTCGCCAAGCGAACCGGCAACCTTCTCAACGACGGGCGCGAGCATTTTGCACGGGCCGCACCACGGCGCCCAAAAGTCGACGAGTACGGGCTTGTCGGACCCTAGCACGTCGCTCTGAAACGTGCCCTGCGAAACATCGGGTAGTGCGCTCATAGTTTGGATCGATACCTCCGAAGCTTGGGACCCCGCACGGTGTTCGGCGGTTTCGGGCGAAGAGGGCGGCATGCGTCGAACCGCCCTCTCGCTCCTCGTGGTTATCGCGGTCGCAGCCTCCGCGGTTCCGCAGGCGCCGGCCGCCGCGGCTGCGCGGCGCGTTGCGCCGGTCACGCTGCTCGTCGCCGCCACCGTGAGCGACGCCGCGAAAGGCACGATGCCGCAGGCGTTATGGCAGCGCCTGGTCTCGGAGTACGCGAACGCGAGCAAGGTGGTGCCGTTCGCCGGTGCGGCCGCCACGCGGGAGGACTGCCGCGCGGCCAATGCGGCGTACCTGATCACGGCGGTATTCGATCTTGCGCCGCGGCTGCCGGGCACCGCTCAAGACACCGACCGCAAATACGCGACGGCAAAAATCGAGCTGCTCAACTGCGTGACCGGCGCGCCCGTCGCGACGCGCGCCCTGCGGCTCGAAAGCGATCCGCTCTCGCGCGCCAACGAGGGCGACTTCGAATCGAACGTCGAGACGACGTGGGTGCGTTCGGTGCGCGATCGGCTTTCACGCGATCCGCTGCCGCTGACCGGAGTCGCGCGTATCCTGCGGATCGACGGGTCCTTCGTCTATGTCGACGGCGCGAATTCATCGCTCGCCGTCAATCAGGCGCTGCGCGATTTCGCGGACAAGAACGCGCAGCCGCGCGCGGTCATCGACCTCGTCGTAACGGCGATCACCGGCCGCCTCGTGCAGGCCGTGTACAATTCCGCCGCCGCCGGCGGCGCCGCACCGCACATCGGCGACTACGTGGAACCGGCGGTTGCGCCCGCGCCGGCGCCGGCGCCTTCCGGCCGCTAGAGCAGGGTGCGGAGGCCGCTGTGGTCGATCTCGCCGTTCTTCGCGGCGAGCTGAGACATCCGCTCGCGCAACAGTTCCGCCGCGGGAAGCTTCAACTTCGCGTCGCGCTCGGCTGCGATGACGATCTCCAGATCTTTTTTGTGCAGCCGCGCTTTGAAACCCGGCGTGTAATTTTGGTCGATCATGCGCTGACCGTGCACTTCGAGAATGCGGCTTTGCGCGAAGCCGCCGAGCAGCGCGCTGCGCACGAGCGCCGGATCGACGCCCGAAGCCTGCGCTAGTGCGAGCGCTTCGGCAACCGCCTCAATCGTCACGGCGACGATCAACTGGTTGCAGGCCTTGGTGATCTGTCCCGCACCGGCGTCGCCGACGCGCGTGATGTTCTTGCCGAGCGTCTGCAGAATCGGCAGCACGCGTTCGAACGTCGCCTGATCGCCGCCCGCCATGATCGAGAGCGTGGCCTCGAGGGCGCCCTTTTCACCGCCGCTCACCGGCGCGTCGAGAACGCCGACGTTCTTGCGGCCCAACTCGCGCGCGACGCGACGCGACATCGCCGGATCGATGGTGCTCATGTCGATCAGCGCAGCGCCGGGCCGAATGCCGCTAGCGACGCCGTTCTCGCCGAAAACGACGCTTTCGACATCCGGCGTATCCGGCAACATCAAAATCACCACGTCGCTTCGCGCGGCGACGTGCGCCGGGGTATCGCCCGCGACGGCGCCTTCAGCCGCGAGTGTATCGACGGGCCCGCGCGAGCGGTTCAGCGCCGTCACGGAATGCCCGGCGCGCAAGAGATTCCGCGCCATCGGCAACCCCATAATGCCGAGACCGATGAAACCGATGCTAGGCCGATCCGTGTTCATTGCGTGCTCCCCGTCGTCGTCGGAACCTCGCCGGTGATATCGGCCACGCGGCGGCTCACTTGTCCGAGATTCGCGATCGCGATGACTTCGTCGCCGTCCGCCAGCCGCTGCAGCCGCACGCCTTTGGTCGACCGGCCGGCGCGCCGGATTTGATCGACGCGAATGCGGATCACTTGATTGCCGCTCGTCATCATCAGCAGCTCGTCGTCGGGGCGCACGAGAATTTGGTCGACCACGTAACCGATCTCCTTCTCTTTCGCGAACGCCTTGACGCCCTTGCCGCCGCGTGAGGTGTGCCGGTAGTCCTCGATCGGCGTGCGCTTTCCATACGCGTGCGACGTGACGATCAACACTTCGCGCCGGTCGTCTTCGACCACGTCCATCGCGACGACGTTGTCGCCGCCGCCGAGCGTGATCGCGCGCACTCCGCGCGCATTGCGGCCCATCGGACGCACGTCTCTTTCGTTGAAGTGCACGGCCATGCCGTCGTGCGTCGCGAGAATGATGTCGCGCGTTCCGTCCGAGAGGTCCACGGCGAGCAGCTCGTCGTCGTCGTCGAGACCGATCGCGTTGAGGCCGTTGCGGCGCACGTTGGAAAACTCATCGAGCTTCGTTTTCTTGATGACGCCTTTTCGAGTGACCATGACGAGATAGTTATCGCCCTCGAAGTCACGGATCGGGAACACCGCCGTAACGTTTTCGCCGGGCGGCAGCGTCAGCAAGTTCACGAGCGCGGTTCCCCGCGCTTGGCGTGTCGAATCCGGAATTTCATACGCGCGCAAGCGGTACGCACGCCCCTTGTTCGTAAAAAACACAACATGCTGGTGCGTCGTGGCCACGAAAAAGTTTTGGACGACGTCTTCTTTTTTAAGATTCGAGATGCCGACGACGCCGCGGCCGCCACGGTTCTGCTGGCGGAAGGTGTCGACCGAGACGCGCTTGATGTAACCGCCGACCGTTGAGGTCACCACCACCTCGGTATCCGCGATGATATCCTCGATGGACAATTCGCCCTCGAGTGCCTCAACCGGCGTCTTGCGCGCATCGCCGAAGCGCTTCTTGATGTCGAGCGTTTCAGTCCGCACGATGCCGAGCACGCGGCGGTCGCTGCGCAGAATGTCCTCGAGTTCCGCAATCTGCTTGATGAGCTGTGCGTACTCTTCTTCGATCTTCTTGCGTTCGAGCCCGACTAGCGTACGCAGGCGCATGTCGACGATGGCCGTCGCTTGGATTTCGGAAAGCTTGAAGCGCTCCATCAGCGCGGTGCGCGCGATTTCGACCGTTTCACTGCCGCGCACAATCGCGATCACTTCGTCGATGTTGTCGAGCGCGATCCGGAAGCCTTCGAGCAGGTGCGCGCGCTCCTGCGCTTTGCGAAGTTCGTACCGCGTGCGCCGGGTGACCACTTCCTTGCGGTGCGCGATGAAATGTTCCAGGAAATTCTTGAGCGAGAGAACCTGCGGCTCGAGCGGCGTCGACGCGCCCGTCGCATGCATTCCGGCCGCTTCGCCTTCGCGACGCGCCGGCACGAGCGCGAGCATGTTGAAGGCGAAGCTCGATTGCAGCGGTGTTTGTTTGAACAGCTGATTCAGCACCACGTTCGGCGTCGCGGAACGCTGCAGCTCCACGATGATTTGCATGCCGTGGCGGTTCGAGAGGTTATCGAGGCGGGATATACCGACGATGCGCTTCTGTTCGTGCGCTTCGGCGATCGATTCGATGATGCGGTTGACCGATACCTGAAACGGCACTTCGGAAATGACGATGCGGTAGCGGCCTTTTTCTTCGACAATCTCCGTTTTGCCGCGCAGCGTTACGGATCCACGGCCCGTCTTGTACGCCTGGCGAATCGCCTCTTTGCCGAGCAGGATGCCGCCGGTCGGAAAATCGGGACCGTGCACGATCTCGATGATGTCGTCGTCGGAGGCGTCGGGATCCTCGATGAGCTTGGCGATCGCATTGCAAATTTCGCCGACGTTGTGCGGCGGAATGTTCGTCGCCATGCCGACGGCGATGCCGCTCGAGCCGTTGATGAGCAACTGCGGAAGTTTTGCAGGCAAGACGACCGGTTCTTCGCCTTGATTGTCGAAATTGGGAACGAAGTCGACCGTTTCTTTTTCGATGTCGACCAGCATGTCCAGCGCCGGGCGCGCGAGCCGCGCCTCGGTGTACCGATAAGCCGCCGGCGGGTCCGGATTGATCGATCCGAAGTTGCCGTGACCGTCGATCAGCGGATAGCGCAGGGTGAAATCCTGCGCCATCCGCACGAGCGCGTCGTACACCGAACTGTCGCCGTGCGGGTGAAAATTCTTGAGGACTTCGCCGATGACGCCGGCGGATTTACGGTGCTGCTTGTCGGGCGTCATTCCCATTTCGCGCATCGCGTACAAAATGCGGCGCTGCACGGGTTTGAGGCCATCGCGGACGTCGGGCAGCGCGCGCGATGCGATGACCGACATGGCATAGGAGAGATAACTCTCCCGCATTTCGTCTTCGACCGGGATGAGCGTGGTTCGATCGTTGTTCACAGGGCTACTTCAGTAACTTCCTTACGAGCGATCGCGCGCAGGCGAAAAATCCGCGGCGCCTTCGGGCACGACGAGCGGCGTGTCGGCGATGAGCGGCTGAGTCCGGGACGGTCCGGCTGCCGCGGCCGATTCGAGCGCGGAAGCGCCGGCCTCGGCAGCGGCGTGCGCCGCGCCGGCGCGGTCGCGCAGCGCGCGCAGGTAAGCGGCGTGCTGGGCGTCGAGTTCGGCGAGATGCTGTGCGGCCGCCGAATCGCCGTTCAACGAACAGGGCCTCGCTCGCGCGGTTTGACGATCGCGCCGACGACCGCGCCGACGATGCCGCCGACGACCGCCCCCAGCAAGGCGATGATGAGAAAGCCGCTGCCGAAACGCCCGCCGACGTGTCCGATCGAGAAAAACCGGAGCGCGAGAATTCCGGCTTCAAACGCCGCGGCGAGCACGGAGCAGATTGCTCCCGCGATGATGCCCACGAGGACGTCGCTGACACGCAAAAACACTTTGCGGACCGTTCGCGTTCGCACGCAGTGTATCATCTAACGGCATGCAAACGCAGGTTCCCGACATGGCCGCGCTTGCCGCGTTCGCACGCGAATTCGCAGCCGGCTTGCATGCCGGTGACGCGGTCGGCGTTTCGGGCGAACTCGGCGCCGGAAAGACGACCCTCGTGCGTGCCGTCGTGCGGGCGTTGCACGGTTCGGACGACGCCGTGTCGTCGCCGACGTTCGTCTTCCGCCATCGCTACGCGGGCACACCGCCCGTCGAACATCTGGACCTCTATCGCATGAACGATCTGCGCGAACTCGCCGAATTGGGCCTCGACGACGCCTTCGGTCCGGATTGCATCACGTTTGTCGAGTGGCCGGAACGTGCGCCGGAACTGCTGCCCGCCGGCGCCATCGCGCTGCGGATCGCGGGGAGCGGCGACGGACCGCGCTCGATCCGGATTCGGCGCGTGTGAAGCTTCTCGCCATGGACGGCGCGCTCGGCGCATTTTCAGCGGCATGCGTGTCTGACGGCCGGGTGTTCGCGCAGCGCTGCGCCGGCAACGATGCGCTGGAAGCGGGCTTGGCACGGGTGGCTGAGGTTCTGAGCGCGGCCGGCCTCTCGGTCGGCGAACTCGAGCGCATCGCCGTCGGCATCGGTCCCGGCTCGTTCACCGGCGTGCGCATCGCGTTATCGTTCGCAAAGTCGCTCGCCTACGCCGCGGGCATTCCGATTGTCGGCATCTCGTCGTACGACGTGTTGACACCCGACGACGCGCAGCCGCCGGTGTTGACGGCGGTGCATGGACGCGCGGGCGTCGTCTGCGCGCGGTTGCGGGGTCCGGGCGGCGATACCGTCGCGTGCGGGCCGACCGCGGTGGTGATCCGCCGTCTCATCGGGGACACCCAAGCGGTGCCCGTGCTCGCCGGCGACACGGCGGAGGTCTTGGCCGCCCTCGGTCCCGCGCGCGCCGCCCGCGCAGTGGTGCTCGCAGCCCCCGCGGAAGTCCCGGCGGTGAGGATCGCCGCGCTGGCACTGCAGCGGCTGCCCGCCGCCTCGGTCCATGCAATCGCCCCCGATTACGGCGAAGTGCCGGCGGTTCGCGCACCGAAGGGTAGAAACTGATGGCGATGGACCCAGCCCGGCACGAGCGCATCTCCGCACCGCCCGCCTTCCCGGGGGCCGCTCATTAAGGCCGAGCTCGAGCGCCCGGGTCACGGTGGATCGCGCCGGCTCGAGATCGCGGCCATGACCACTGCGGACATTCCGGACGTGCTCACGATCGAAGGACTCTCGTTCGCGTCGTCATGGCCGCAAAACGCCTTCGCGAATGAAATTCGCGACAACAAGCTCGCGCATTACTTCACGGGCCGGCTCGACGGGCGCGTCGTCGCATATGGCGGCATTTGGGTCATCCTCGAAGATTCGCACGTCACGACGATCGCCGTTCATCCGGACATGCGCGGCCGCAAACTCGGCGAGGAGATGCTGATCCACCTGCTCGAGGAAGCGATCGCACAAGGCGCATCATGGATCACGCTCGAGGTGCGCGAATCGAATCAGGGCGCGCAGAAATTGTACCGCAAGTACGGTTTCACCGTCGTCTCGACGCGGCGCGGCTATTACAGCGACAACAACGAGAACGCGCTCGTGATGTGGGCCGGGAATCTCAAGGGACCGCTCTATGCGAGCCGCCTCGGCGTACTCAAAGACGCGCTCGCGCGCGAGATCGCCGCGAACCGGCGATGAACGCGCGGCTCGTGGTCGCGGCGTTCGGCATCGCGCTTCTTCCGGTTCCCGTGCGGGCGGAAGCGCCGATCGCGGGCATCACGATCGGCGCGCCGATCACCGCCGTCATCCGCGAAGACGGCATGCCCGCGACGGTCACCTCGACCGACGCCGGAAACCGCTTCGCGTTCGCGGCGGGCACCGCATACGCGAACGACGACGGCATCGTGCTCGCGGCCGAAACCTCGAGCGGGCAAGTGCGCGTCGACATCGAGCGCAAAGCCAAAATCTTCGTCATCGGTGCGTACACCAGCGCGCAGGCGGCAGCCGAACTCGCGACGGTCGCCGAATTCACGAGCGAGGCGCTGCGCACGTACCGTCTGTCACCCGAGCGCGAACTCGTGCTGCGCTTCGATCGCGATACGCAAAAGCTGAGCGCCGTCGCGTACGGTCAGCGCGGTCAGCTCGCGCGCCTCGGGCTGTTGCCGGGTGAGGACGGCCGCAAAATCGTGCCGTACATTGCGCCGAAGCCGCGCACGAGCGCGCTCGCCGACGGCACCGGCGCGCGCGCCACGATCGTGAAATTGCAGGTCGACCGCGGCGGCTACGTCACCGGCGTCGAGATCGTCGTGCCGTCGTCCGACGCGGCATTCGATGCGGCCGTCCAAAAGCAGCTCACCACCGACCGGTTCACGCCGGCCACGCTCGGCGGGCGCGCGATCGCCGCGGCCATCTTTCGCGAGCTGCGCCATTGATCGTGACGGGCATCGACTTCGTTCGCGCGGCGCGGCGCGTGCGCGACAGTCTCGCACAGCGGCACCGCTACGCGCACGTGCTGCGTGTCGCGCGCTTCGCGGCGATGCTCGCGCGCGCGCACGGCGAAGATCCGGCGCGCGCGCGCATCGCCGGATTGCTGCACGATCTGGCACGGCTGTATCCGGCCGAACGTCTGCTCTCGGAATGTGCGGCGCGCGCGATGCCGATCGATGCCTTCGAGCAGGCGAATCCCATCGTACTGCATGCGCGGCTCGGTGCGGCGCTCGCCCGCGAGGCATTCGGCATCACGGACGAAACGATTCTCTCGGCCATCGCGAAGCATACGGTGGCCGCCGCGGATATGTCGCGGCTGGACGCGATTCTCTACCTGGCGGACGGCCTGGAGCCGGGCCGGAGTTTTCGCGACCGCGCCGTGTTTGCCGGCGTCGCGGTGCGCGATCTCGACGCGGCGATGCGTGACGTGCTTCAATCCACCATGGCTTACTTGCGGGCGCGTGGTGCTTCCGTGGCGCCGCAGACGCTGGCGGCCGCGCGCACCTTTGCGGCATTGCCTGAACGGGAGAAACGCTCTGCCTGACCTCGTCGACATCGTCCGCGCCGCCGCGGAAGAGAAGAAAGCCGAAGACATTACCGTCATCGATCTCGAGGGCCGCACAATCGTGGCGGACAGCTTCGTGATCGTGACGGGCCGGTCCAAGATTCAGACGCGTTCCATCACCGACGCCATCACCGAACACGTCCGCGAAAACGGCTTCTCGATCGCCCGCACCGAGGGTTACAACGACGGCGGATGGATCTTGATCGACCTCGGCCCGGTCGTCGTCCACGTGTTCACGCCCGACCAGCGGCAGTTTTACAACCTGGAGCGGCTTTGGGGGCGCGTCAGCGAAGTTCGCGCGGAGTCGCTGTGAAGCAACGGCCGCGGCCAGTCCCCCGCCGCGGCCGCTTCAGCGGCCAGGTCTGGCTAAAGGCGTTCATCTGGGTCTTCCTCGCCATCTTCCTCTTCGGCTCGCTCGGCGTCGCGCTGGTCGTGACGCGTTGAAACCCGGGCGTTCCCACGGGGTACTAGCCATCGGAGGATCACGGACTGCCATGAAATCCATCGCGGCGCTCGCCGCACTAACGCTTGCCATCGGTGCGGCAGCCGGGCCCGCTTTTGCGCGCGACAGCTACGTCATCGACAACGCGCACATGCTCAGCGCCGCAACGGTGCAGCGCATCAATCAAAAGGTCGGCGACTTCACGCAGCAGACCGGCAAAGAAGTCGTAGTGGACACCGAGCCGTCGCTCAACGGCGCGACGCTTGCGAACGCCTCGGAAAAAGCGTTCGCGCAGCAGCAGGTCAACGGCGTCCTCATTTACATCGCGAAGTCCGACCAGAAAATACAAGTTATCGGCGATCGCGCGTCGCGCACGTTCTTTCCGAGCGGCTCCTTCTCGGCGATCTACCAAGCGATGCGGCCGTCGTTCGCCGCGGGGAACTTCGACGAAGGCGTCAATACCGCCGTCGATCTCGTTCTGAATCAATATCGGGGCCACGCGGGCTCGCTCAATCGTGCGCGCAATGGGCGCTCCGCCGTACCGGCGGGAAGCCACAGCTACTCGTCATCGGGAGGTTTCAGCATGAGTTGGATTTGGTGGCTCATCATTCTGGCCGTGATCTTTTTCGTGATCCGCGGCATCTTCCGAGCGATCGCCGGACCGCGCATGTATCCGCCCGGATATGGCGGCGGCGGCCCCATGGGCGGCCCCATGGGCGGCCCGATGGGTGGCCCCGGCTACGGCGGCGGTTTCGGCGGCGGCGGCGGCGGCTTCTGGAGCGGCATGCTCGGCGGCCTCGGCGGCGCGTTCCTCGGCAACGAACTGTTTGGGAACCGCGGCGGCAACTTGGGCGGCGGCGGCGACGGCGGCAACTACGCGGGCGTGAACGACCCGGGCGCCGCGCAAGACGCCGGCGGCTGGCAGAGCGATGCGGGCCAGGCCGACATGAGCAACGCCGGGGGCGGCGGGTTCGGCGACTCCGGCGGCGGCTGGGGCGGCGGCGGCGATTCGGGCGGCGGCTGGGGCGGCGGTGACTCAGGCGGCGGCGGTGGTGACGGCGGCGGCGGCTGGTAAGCTAGCTCCCCGCGAACGCACGCTGCAACGGCCTCGGCTGACACGCCGGGGCCGTTGCATTATTACCGCACCGTCGCGTACGGCACGATCGCATCGAGCAGGTGCGGCGTCACGCCCGACACGTCGGCGAGCTCGTCAACGGACGCGAACGCGCCGTTGATTTCGCGGTACGCGACGATGCGCGCGGCGAGCGCAGGGCCGATGCCGGGCAGCGTTTGCAGTTCGATTTCGTCCGCGGAATTGAGATCGACGATTTCAATGGAGACATCGGCCGGCGGACGCCGCGCGGTTCGCGCGTGCGACGTGCGCTGCGCGCGCGGGTGCGCCGTCGGCGAACGCCGGGCGCGCGGCGCCACGGCGCCGATTTTCTGAACCGCGATCTCTTCGCCGTCGTGCAGCGGTGCTGCGAGGTTGACGGCAACCAGATCGGCATCCGGCTTGGCACCGCCCGCGCGGGCCAGCGCGTCGGCGGCGCGCGCCTGCGGCGACAGGCGGTAAATGCCCGGGTTGCGCACGTCGCCCGCCACGTACACCACGATCGGCGGCGGACTCCGGTGCACGGCTACCACCGGGCGGCGCCGCTCTGCCGGCTCGGCCCTGAACGCGGCCCCGCCGGCCGCATGCGGCGGACGGAATATCAACGCGGCCGCAATGGCGGCGCCCGCGGCGAACACTGCGAGGATGTAACGCATGCCGGACGTTCACGCGGCACACGCGCGGCGGCAAGGGCCGAACGCCCGGCCAGGCGGGCCTTCCGCCGCCGCGCACGGTAAGAACGCACGATGCTCGAGGAGCGCCCCGCCATTTACGACTTTCGGACCGTCGAACGAACCTGGCAAGAACGCTGGGAACAGAGCGGCATTTATCGCGCGAACGACGACGACCCGCGGCCCAGATACTACGTTCTCGAGATGCTGCCGTACCCGTCGGGCGATCTGCACGTCGGGCATGCGAAGAACTACACGCTCGGCGACGCCGTCGCGCGCATGATGCGCATGCGCGGCCACAACGTGATGCACCCGATGGGCTGGGACGCGTTCGGGCTGCCGGCGGAGAATGCAGCGATTCAGCGCGGCGCCGCGCCGGAATCGTGGACGCGCGAAAACATCGCGAACATGGAACGCCAGATCCGGCTGATGGGCACGGGCTACGACTGGACGCGCGAATTCGCAACCTGCGATTCGGCCTATTACAAGTGGAACCAATGGTTTTTCTTGCGCATGTACGAGCAGGGACTCGCGTATAAGCGTGAGGCGCCGGTCAACTGGTGCCCCGTCGACCAGACCGTGCTGGCGAACGAACAGGTCGAGAACGGCGTGTGCTGGCGCTGCGGCAGCGTCGTCGAGCGCCGCAACCTCTCGCAGTGGTTCTTGAAGATCACGTCGTACGCGGACCGGCTCCTGGCCGGCATCGACCGTTTGAGCGGCTGGCCGGAACGCATCAAGACCATGCAGCGCAATTGGATCGGGCGCAGCGAAGGCGTGACGTTCGCGTTCGACATCGAGAACGTCGATGCGCGCATCGACGTGTTCACGACGCGCGTCGACACGCTGTTCGGCGCCACGTTCGTCGCGCTCGCCGCGGAGCATCCCGTCGTCGCGAAAATCATCGCGGCGATGCCGAAGCAGCGCGCGCGAATCGAAGGGTTCGCGGCGGAGCTTCGCACGAAATCGGAACTCGAACGCACCGCCTTGATGGAAAAGACGGGCATTTTCTCCGGCGCGTACGCGATCAATCCGCTTTCGCGCGAGAAAGTGCCCATCTGGATCACCAACTACGTGCTTGCCGAATACGGAACCGGCGCGGTGATGGGCGTGCCCGCGCACGACGAGCGAAGAAGCACGGGCTGCCGGTCGCGCAGGTGATCACCAAGCCCGACGGGTCGCTGCAAGCGCCGCTGCACGAGGCGTTCGTCGACGACGGCCGGCTCATCGCGAGCGGCGAGTTCACCGGCATGACCTCCGAGCGCGCGCGCCCGACGATGGCGGCGAAGCTCGCGGCGTCCGGACGCGGCATAGCCACCGTCAATTTCCGCTTTCGCGATTGGCTGATCTCGCGCCAGCGCTACTGGG
>JBHEMQ010000014.1:12526-39576 GCA_046262475.1 Candidatus Velthaea sp. | reverse complement strand
CGATTGCCGTGCCCGGGGGCTTTCAGGGCGCGATGGAAAATTGGGGCGCCATCACCTACAACGATCAGGCGCTGCTCGTGAATCCCTCGAGCACGCTCGCCAACCGGCAAAACGTTTTTTCGATTCAAGCGCACGAAATGGCGCATCAATGGAACGGCGATCTCGTGACAATGGGCTGGTGGGACGACATTTGGCTCAACGAGAGTTTCGCCTCGTGGATGGCGGCCAAGGAAACCGACCGGCGCAACCCGTCGTGGAACTGGTGGGAGAACCAGGATGCGGCTAAGGAAGGCGCGATGGACGCCGACGCTCGCGTAACGTCGCACCCGATCGAAATTCACGTGACCGACGAACTGCAAGCCGAAAATTCGTTCGATCCGCTCATCACGTACTCGAAGGGTCAGGCCTTTCTGCGCATGCTGGAAGCGTACCTGACACCGGACACGTTCCGCGACGGTATCCGCCGCTACATGAAAGCGCGGGCATTCTCGAACGCGACCAGCGCCGATTTGTGGAAGTGGCTGAGTGCGGCGAGCGGCCGCGACGTCGCGGCGGTTGCCGCAAGCTGGACGCAGCAGCCCGGCTTTCCGCTCGTGTCCGTCGCGGCAACGTGCGACGCTGCCGGAAAGCGGACGATCGCACTGACGCAAAAACGTTTCCTGCGTGAGGGAACCGACCCAAACAAAGCGCGCTGGAAAGTACCGATGGAAATTCGCAGCGGCAGCGGCGGGCCGCAACGCGTGCTTTTCATACGCGAAGGGCAGACGGTACGCGCGGGATCGTGCGCGCAGCCGCTCAGCGCAAACGCCGGCGCCATCGGTTATTATCGTGTCGCGTACGACGACCCAACCGCCGCCCTCAACGCCAAGACGTTTTCGCAGCTGCCGAACGGCGACCGCATCGCGCTCTTGGATGATACCTGGGCGCTCGCGTCGGCCGCGCAGGCGCCGTTGCCGTCGTATCTCGTGCTGTCGTCGTCAATGGGCACGAACGCCGACGCACGTGCGTGGACACAAATCGCCGGTGCTTTGGGCACGATCGAACTCGCCGAGCGGGGAACTTCCGGCTACGACGCGTTTACGGCGTACGCGCGCGGCGTGTTGAAACCGCTCGCGGACCGGCTCGGTTGGAATCCGAAACCGGGCGAAGGCGCGGACACGCTGCAACTGCGCCGCACGGTGCTCGGCGATTTGGGCGCGTGGGACGACACGACCGTCGCGGCCGAAGCGCGCCGGCGGTTCGCTGCATTCGTGCGCGACCGTTCCGCCATCGCGCCGGACGACCAAGCGACGGTCCTGGGCGTCGTCGCCGTGAACGCGGACAGCGCAACGTTCGACCAGCTGCACGCGATCGCAAAATCGTCGAAAAACGAAACGGAGATCCGGCGCTACTATCCGGCGCTGATGAACGTGCGCGATCCGCAACTGGCGCAACAGGCGGCGGCCATCGCGCTCGGACCGGAAATTCCGCAACAGGCCGCGGCCTTGCGGGTGCGCTTGATCGCCGGATTGGGAAACTATCAGCCGCAGTTGTCGTGGAATACGTTCAAGGCGCACGCCGACACGCTGCTGGCGCCGCTCGGCACGTTCGCTCCCATCTTCCTTGCGGAGTTCATCCCGGCCGGCGCGTGGAACGCTGCGCCGCTGGATGAAATTGAGGCATTCGTCAAGTCGAAGATTCCCGCGGAAATGGCGCCTAATCTCGCGCGCGGCATGGAAAGCGCGCGTTTTAGCCTGAAGCAGAAAACGCTGCTCGATGCCGCAGCGGACCAATTCGTGGCGCAGCGCGCGGCACGATAAGGACAGCACCCCTGTGGCGGCGGTCACAGCCGCGCGTACCACGACGACCGCAGCCGAGTTCTTCAGGCATTTTTCATGGATCGCTCCGATGGACAATCTATGCAGCGTTCATCGACCGTCACCGCCTTTGCCGTTTCCGCTCTTCTGCTCGCCGCGTGCGGCGGAGGCGGCGGCTCCTCATCGCCCACCCCGGGTACGAATCTCCCGCAAACCGCCGCCGTGAGTCGCTCCGTCGGCCTAACCTTCTCCGGTATTGCCACCCTCGCGTCGGGCCGCCGTACGCTCGACGCCGCGCCGGTGCACGTCACCGTGACGATGAACGGCGCGGTCGTCGGCAGCGGCCCGATCGATGCGAACGGCAAGGGCAAGATCGCGCTGACCGGCGTTCCGGCCGGTTCGACGATCGTCGTCACCGCCGGTATCATCAGCGTCACGGTCGTCCTCGCCACGACGGCGAATGCGACGGCAGTCCTCGTGAGCGCGAATCCGGACGGCACGCTGAGCGTGAAAGCTGCAGCCGATCCGAACAACACCGGCAGCGTTACGCCGGATGAAGACGAGCAGCAAGACGCAATTGAAGACGGCCACGGCAACGTAACGACCGTGAACAACGCCGCCGTGTTGCCGGCGAATCTGCCGTTTAACCTGGCCAACGCGTGCGGAACGATCACGTTGACGCCGGCCAATAGTGCCGCCGCTTCGGTGCGGTTCGAAGAAAAGAACAGCGACGACGCGAACGACCACGGCGATGCGCGCGTGCGCTACGAGGGACCGTTCACACAAGCGCTGACGTTCCCGGTGCTCGGCAACGAGAGCCGGATTCACGTCATCGTGTTCGATGCGGCGCACAAGCAGCTCGTCGAAGTGAAAGCGCCGCTGGCGGCGTTTACCAGCGGCTCGGTGAAGCCCGCCGCGTGCCCGTCCACGTCGCCGTCACCCGCGCCGTCCGCATCGGCCAGCGCTGCGGCGCAGACGTCGCCCTCCCCAGCGGCATCGGCTAGCGCGGCGCCGTCACCCGTGGCGTCCGCCAGCGCGTCGCCGGCGCCTTAAAGGCCGCGCAGCAACTCTCGCAAGAACGTTTCGTGCCGCCAGGAATTGCTGCGGCCGAAATGGACGACGATAAGCGCGTGGGCGGGCAGCACGTAGAGTGCTTGCCCGCCCGCGCCGCTCGCGTAAAAGACCCCCGCCTCGCTTGCGAGCGGATCGAGCCAGAATCCTAAGCCATACCGCGGGTTGATGCTCGAGCCGCGAATGCATTCGGCGAAGAAACGCTCGCCGACGATGCGCTCACCGTTGAAGATTCCGCGGCCCAGCAGCAATCGGCCGTAGCGCACCCAGGCCTGTGCCGAGACAACAGCGCCCGTCGGCAACGGATGCGTTCCGTCGCGTAAGGTGCGCCACGAAGCGACGGCAACGCCGGCGCGCTCGAGAATGCGGCGTCCAAGAAACGCGTGCGGCTCGTCCGCGCCGCCGCCGAGTTTGCGCCGCAACAGTTCGCCGAACACTTGCAGCGGTATCCCGCCGTACGTGAAGACGGTTCCGGGATCGTTTTTGAGCGGCGTTGCCAAGGCTTTCGCTGCGACGGGAACCGCGGCGCCGAGGCCGCCGAAACCGAAACCGCTCGTCAAGTTCAGCAGTTCGCGCACCGTCATCGTCGCTTTCACGGCGTCGGCACGCCACTCGCCGATGGTTGCGGAAACTCGCTCGTCGAGCGCGAGCAGCCCGTCTTCCGCCGCGGCCGCCGCCGCCAAGCCCCAGAAGCTTTTCGTGCCGCTGTACAACGCGTGCGGCGTCTCCGGCCCGAAGCCGTCGCCGTAGCGCTCGAATCGAACGGCGTCGCCGTCTGCGACGACCAGCGCGGCAAGCTCGTGCCGCTCGGCATACGCGAGCGCGCCGCGGAAGGTCATGCGGAAAGGTTTAGCGCCGGCGGCTGTGTTCTCGGGCGCGGCCGGCATGCCGCTGTTCGCGCGCTTCGCGCGGCTGCGGCGTCAAGGCAACCGCGGCGTCGGGCAGCGGCGGATTCTTCGTGCGATCGAGGCGTTTGCCGATGGTGCGCTCGATCTGCGAAAAATACTTCTCCTCGTCGCCCGAGACGAAGGTAATGGCATCCCCCGTAAGTTCCGCGCGCGCTGTGCGGCCGATGCGGTGCACGTAGTCTTCAGGAACCATGGGCACATCGTAGTTCACGACGTGACCGAGCGCTTCGATATCGATCCCGCGGGCGGCGATGTCGGTGGCGACCAGCACGCGGAATTTGCCGCGTTTGAAATCGGCGAGCGTGCGCGTGCGCTGCGCCTGCGAGCGGTCGCCATGAATGCGGTCGGCCAAGACGTGATTCTTGCTGAGCGCCGCCGCGAGCCGGTTCGCCCGCGCCTTCGTCCGCGTGAACGCGATCGCGCTGTAAATCGCATTGTCTTTGAGCAACTCGAGGAACAAGTCGACCTTGCGCGTTTGGTCGATTGAATACACGGTCTGCGTGATGCCGCCGGCGGGCGCGCCGCTCGGACCGGAGAGCGCAATGCGCACGGGATCGTGCAGCATCTCTTTTACGAGTCCGGCGATCGCGCCGGGAATCGTCGCGGAGAAAAACAGCGTCTGCCGTTCGCGCGGCAGGTAGCCGAGAAGTCTACGCACCGTCGGCAAAAAGCCCATGTCGAGCATGCGATCCGCTTCGTCGAGCACGAGATAGCGAATACTCCGCAGATCGGCGGTACGCTGGTTGAGGTGATCCTGCAGGCGCCCCGGCGTGGCGACGATGATGTCCGTGCCGCGCTTGAACGCGGCGGCTTGCGCCCCGAAACCGACGCCGCCGTACACGGCAGCGACTTTGACGCCGGTGTGCGCGGCCAGCGCGCTCAGGTGTTCGGCGATCTGCGCGGCAAGCTCGCGCGTCGGCGCGAGAATCAGCGCACGCGTCGTACCGCGCGGCTGCCCTGCGAGCGCTTCGAGCAGCGGCAGGCCGAAGGCGGCGGATTTGCCGCTGCCCGTCTTAGCGCTCGCTAAGACGTCCCGGCCGGCGAGCGCCGGCGGAATGGCAGCAGATTGTACCGGCGTGGGCGTTGTAAATCCGAGTTCGCGCACGGCGCGGAGAAGCTGCGGGCGCAGCCCCAAGGTTTCAAACGTAGAAATGTCGCGTTGTCTTTCAAGAGTGCGCAATTCGATCGGCACTCGAAAGATCGCGCTGTGGGACGCTCCAGTATGGCACGGCACGCGTAAAATACCAACGACTAAAGGCGGCCCTAGCGTGCCCTCGTAATGCGCAAAGCGACGAGCGCGATGTCGTCGGTTCGATCTGCGGGACCGGCATCGCGCAGGAGGCGGTCGCACAATTCGTTGAGGTCGGACCCCGGGGATCCGGGCGGCGGCGGCCAGCCGCTTCAAGCCGACGTCGATGTCCCGCGCCGGCGTTCGATGAGCCCGTCCGTATACAGCACCAGCACGTCGCCCCGGTCCAGCGTAAAGACATGCGGTGCCGCGCCCGCAGCGTCGACGCCGAGTAACGTTCCGCCGAATGGGAGAAACGTGATGTCCTGCCCGCGCGCGACGAGGGCCGGCGGGTGCCCCGCATTGGCGGACAAACTCCGGCGGATGCCGCGTTCATCGATGCCGCGCTGGCGCTCGCCGGCTAGATCACGTACCGGCGCGCGAGCACGGCGACCGATGCAATGCCGGCAGTTTCAAGCGCCACGGCGCGCGCGTCCGGGAACGCATAGGCTGCGAGCTCCGTCAGCACCGTGGCCGGCAGCATCTCCACGAAGAGCCGGACGCCGCTTTCGTAAAGCGCGCGCGTCGCGTCGTACCAGCGCACCGGTCGCGTCAAGCTCGCGCTGAGATCGCCGCGCACCGCCTCCGCGTCGCGGACAATACGGCCGTCCGCATTTGACGCATACCGCATTGCGGGCGTTGTCACGGCGACGCGCGCGGCCGCATCCGCGAGCTCGTCTGCGATGTGCCGCATCAGCGGCGTATGGGACGGCACGTGCACCTCGAGGCGGCGCACGGAGCGCGCGCCCCGCACGCGTGCGGCGTCGAGCACCGCGTTGACTGCCTCCGTGTTGCCCGAAACGACGACTTGGTCCGGCGCATTGATGTTCGCCGCATAAACAGGCGTATCGTCGTTTGAAGCGAGCGATGCGAGCGCCGTGACGGCGCGCTCATCGAGTCCGCCGACGGCACCCATGGCATAACCGTCCGCGAAGGCGCCCTGCATCAGCCGTGCGCGCAGGTCGACGAGTCGCGCGGCATCCGCGAAAGCGAGCGCGCCCGCGCTGACCGCGGCGGCAAACGCGCCGACCGAATGGCCCGCGACGGCATCGGCGCGTACATCGGCGGCGGCGAGCGCGCGCGCCGACGCGACGCCCGCGACGAACAGTGCGCGCTGCGCTGCGACCGTCGAGCGATACGCCGCAACGTCGTCCGCGTTGCGCACGTCCGCGCCGAAAATGTCGTTTCCCTCGGCGATCGTGGCGGAGCCGCCGGGCAGCGCATCGACGCCGCGCAGCATTCCCGGACGCTGCGAGCCCTGACCCGGGAAAAGGAACGCGATCACCGCGCGATCGCGTGCAAAAACAAACCGGCGGCGAGCAGGTCGGCGCAGCCCCCGGGCGACGCGTTGCGCGCGAGCAGCGCGCCGTCCAGCGCGCGGACCGTGCGGCGGCCCTGCGCCGTCGCCATGCCGCCCGCGGCGAGCGCGGCGCGCGCGCCGGTCTTGGCCGCGTACAGCGCCGCGGTGCCGCCGCGATGAAGCAGGCACGTGTCGTCGACGCGCGCCATCAGCGCGAGAAGCACGTCGGTTCGTGCGGCGCCGCCGCAGAGCAGCGGCAGCGCGCACTTCGTGACGTGCGGGAAACTCGCTGCGGCCTCGCCGCGCGCGCCGCCGGCGCCGTACCGCCGCGCGGCAATCCGGCCGTGACTCGGCGCTGGCGGGCTGAAGCGATCCGGAAGGCGCGCCAATGCGCCGGCCCGGCGCGCGATCGCGCGCGCATCGGCGCCGCCGCTTCCGGCGGCGCCGGCGACCAGCAGTCCGAGCGCCCACAAAGCGCCGCGATGCGTGTTGCTGCCCCCGCTTGCACGGAGCATCGCGCGTTCGCCGCGCCGGCCGATGTCGCCGATCTCTTCACGCAGCGCGCGCGATGGTGCGGCATCGCGCGCGGCGCGCGCGATTTCCGCGAAGTACGATTCGAGCGCCGCGCCCGACGCGGCGAGACGGGCGCACGAAAGGTCCCGATGCGCGCCGCGATGTTCGAGATCCACGAGACCGGGCTTCGGCGTAACGGCGAGCTCTTGGAGCAGCGCGCCGGTGGCCGCACGCGCGAGCTCGTGCGTCACAGCGCAGGCTGCAGCAGCCGCGGCCCGGCGGGCGTTTTTACCAGAACTTCGCCGCGGCTCGCAACAATTTCCGCAAGCGCGGCACCGCCCGCGGCTAGCAGCACTTCCGCGTCGATGCGCACGCCTGTTTCGGCCGTAACCGCGGCGCAGCCCAAGGCGAATGCCGCAAGCGCCGCGCGCGGCGCGCCGCGTGCGATGACGACATCCAGATCGCTTGCCGCGTGCGTCGACACGTGCCCGGTCGCGCACTCGAATCCGTACGAGCCCGTAAAACCGCAGCGGAGGCCGCAGCGCGCGGCGAGCGCGCGCGTGAGACGCGCGGCGCGGTCGAGGGGCCGCGACCGTGACGGCAGGCCGGCTGCGGCGTCATACGGCGAGCGAAGCGCGCGCACGTCGCGGCCCGCAATGGTTGCAGCGAAACGCTCCGTTCGTTCCGTGCCGCGAACGCCCACTGCGATTCTCGACGACGGCGGCGCGCGCCGCACGACGACCCACGGGGCCGCCGCGAGCGCGGGTTGGACCCAAGGCGGAGCCTCCGTCCAGCGGCGCGCGAGCGCCGGATCGATCCGCAGCACGTCGTGAACGGCGGGCGCCGTCATCGGTCCCATTCGGCAGCGATGCGCGCGCGCACGTCGCGCGCGCATGCGCGCGTTTGCTGCGCTCGCGGAGCATCGCGACGTGCGCGCGGAGCGCGCACCCCGAGCCCCGCATCGCGCGCGGCGACGAGGGCGGTGCGCACCGCGTCGACTTCCTCGACTGACGGGCGCGACGCATCGGCGACCTCGAAGAGCGCGTCGACCGCGCCGAACGCCGCGAAGGTTGCGATGTCGCGGGCGGTCGCCGGTACCACGCCGGCGATGCGCGCGAGATCTTCCGCGCTCGAACGCGTAACGCGTGCCACCGATTGCGCCGACATCACGTGCACTTCGACGTCCGGATCGCGCAGCGCGCCAATCCAGCCCGCCTGCAGGCCGTGCGCGAGAAATGCGCCGGAAATCGCTTTGCCGACGGCGAGCGCGAAAACGGGCCGGCCGGCGCGGCGCTCCTCGACGTACGCTTCGACCGCCGCCGCGAGCGCGACGTGCAAACCGGCGGCCTCCTCGCGCCGCCCAAACGCCTGCCCGGGTACGTCGACGATGGCGATCACGGCGTGCCCGGCGGGAGCCCCGCGCACGGCGTCCGCGACGGCCAATGCCTCATCCAGACCGAGTTCGCCGCCGCGCGCCCGCGCAAACCGCCCGCGCGCATCGGGAACGACGCCGATCGCGCGCCAGGCGGCGCCGCCGAAGGCGCCGTCGATCACGCGCACGGACGGCGGCGTGCCGGCGACGGTGCGCTGAGCTTCGGCGAACAGGACGGCGCACCACAGATCGCCGCGGCTCACCGGCGCCGCGGAAATCACGATGCGGCCTCGGCGGCGAGCGAACGCAAACGTTCTGCCCGCGTGCGCTCGCGGTTGCGCGGCGTGTGGAACGCGGCGCGCACGGCAACGGCAACCGCCGCGCTGTCGTCCGGCACGAGGACGTCCGCATGACCTTGCGCCACGCGCCGCGCGCCGCCGGTCAAGCCCCAGACGAGGGGCCGATCGCGCGCGTCGAGCTCCGCGATGCCGGCCTCGACTTCCACGACGTCGGGGCCGTTGAGCCCGAAGCGCGCGCCTTCAGTCATGACGATGTGCGAGCACAACGCGGCTGCGATGGACATGCCGCCGTAGCAACCCACCCGCCCGGCGATCACGGCGACGACGGGCGCGCGCGCGCGCAACTCCACAATCGCATCGCAAATTTCGGCGACCGCGAGAATCCCGAGGTTTGCCTCCTGCAGACGAATGCCGCCCGTGTCGAAGGCGATGACCGCGCCCTCGGGCGCGCGTTCGAGGACCGCTGCAATTTTCCCACCGCCGATTTCGCCGATCGAACCGCCGAGAAAACGTCCGTCCACGGCAACTGCCGCGATATCCGCGCCGGCGAGGCGGCCACGGCCGACGACGACGCCGTCGTCGTTCTGCGGCACGACGCCCTGCGGCCACAGATGCGGCGAGCGGATGCGTTCGAACGGATCGAGCAGTTCGCGAAACGTTCCGGCATCGAGCAGCACGCGCAAGCGTTCGCGCGGCGTCGCCTCGGCAAAGGAGGGGTGAGTGCGCGGCACGCTCACGCGAGCGCCTCCAGCCCTTGCTCCAGGCGCAGCGTCACCGTGGCCGGCGTCGCGCCGAAATCGTTGATTTCAATGTCCGCTGCGATGGCGTGCCGTTCCAAGAAACGTGCGAGCACGGTGCGCCAGATGCTCTCGAAGCCGTCGACCGTCGTGTGCACCACGACCCGCGCGCGCTCGCCGTGCGGCGGCTCGTACAGCACTTCCAAATTGCCCGAAGCGACGACGCCCACGTGCGAACGTCCGCCGATTGCGGTTCCGCCGCCGCGCTCCACGATAATCTCCTGCATCACCAGCTCCGGAAGCGGGCGGGCGGCGCGTACAGACCGTCGGACCACGTGACCAGATCGCGCATCGTCTGGGCGGCCAGCAGCGAGCGGCGCGCGTCGGTTCGGCGCACGCCGAGATCCTCCGGATACGCGACGATGCCGTCGGCGCGCAGCGCGTCGATGCGCGCGGCGCTCCGCTCCATGCCGAGCGGCGTCACGCCCGCAACGGCCGCGAGCGCGGCCCGCCGGTCGTCGACGTTGCGCGCGCGGTACAGATAGGCGACGCCCTCTTCGGTAACGACGTGCGTGACATCGTCGCCGTAAATCATCACCGGCGGCAGGGCGAAGCCCGCGCTCCGCGCGAGCTCGACCGCGTCGAGGCGCTCGACGAACGTGGGTTTGCCGCTTTCGCGAAACGTCTCGACCAGCTGCACCACGATCTTGCGGCCGCGCTCGATTTCGTTCTCGCCGCGCGCGAGACTGAGCCACGTGTCCGTCGCGTGACGGCGGCCGTGCGGATCGCTGCCCATGTTCGGCGCGCCGCCGAACCCGCTGATGCGGCCGAGCGTCGCGGTGGACGAGTTCGCATCCGCATCCATTTGCAGCGTCGAGCCGATGAACAGGTCGGTCGCGTAGAGACCCGCCGTTTGACAGAGGGCGCGGTTCGAGCGCAAGCTGCCGTCGGCGCCCGTGAAGAAGATGTCGGGCCGCGCGGCAACGTACCGTTCCATGCCGAGCTCGCCGCCGAAACAATGCACGCTCTCCACCCAGCCGCTCTCGATGGCTGGGATGAGCGTCGGATGAGGGTTGAGCGCCCAGTGCGTGCAGATTTCGCCGCGCAGCCCGAGCGACTCGCCGTACGTCGGCAAGATCAATTCGATTGCGGCCGTGTCGAAACCGATGCCGTGATTCAACCGCCGCACGCGATGCTTCTCGTACACGCCGCGTATGGCGAGCATCGCCATCAGAATCTGAACGTCGCCGATCATTTCCGGATCGCGCGTGAACAGCGGCTCGATCGCGTACGGCCGGTCGGCCACCACGATCGCGTCGACCCACGAACCAGGCAGGTCCACGCGCGGCAGCGTCTCGCGCAGCTCGTTCACTTGCGCGACGACGATACCGTTCCGAAACGCGGCGGCCTCGGCGATCGTCGGCGTCTCCTCGGTGTTCGCGCCGGTGTAGAGATTGCCGTCGGCATCGGCGGCGTCCGCGGCGATGAGCGCAATAGCGGGTGTCAGATCGACGAAGTACCGCCCGAACAATTCGAGGTACGTGTGAATGGCGCCGATCTGCACGCGGCCGTCAGCGAGCAGCTGCGCGAGCCGCAGACTCTGCGGGCCGGAATACGAGAAGTCGACGCGCGTTGCGATGCCCTGCTCGAACAGGTCGATGTGTTCCGGGCGCCCGATGACCGAGAGGAGCAAGTGCAGATCGTGCACGCGCCGTGGGTCCACCGCCGCTAAACTTCGCGAGAGAAAATCAGCTTGTTTCTGATTGTCCCCTTCGACGCAGACGCGGTCGCCGGGCCGCACGATCGCTTCGAGAAAAGCGACGGCATCGGCAGCGTCGAGGCGCTTACCGTCGAGGTACGGCGCGGCCGCGGCAAGGCGTTCGGCTTTCGCGCCGGCTCGGCTCGACCAGGTACGCTGCGCGACGGCCATCGGAGCACGACTGTACCGCCGCGGTGCGCCGCGAGCAAGGGCCCGTGGTCCGCCGACCGTTGCGCCGAACGCAACGATTTCGCGCAAGAATTCCTGCGGTGGTGGGTACGTCCGCTGCCAGCATACGTCCGGAGTTTGTATGGCAGCCATCGGTTCGCCGGGCGCGCTCGCGCCGGAACAGCATCGCCGGCAGTTGACGCGGGCCGTCATCGCTTCCACCGTCGGGACGGCAATCGAGTGGTACGACTTCTTCCTGTACTCGACGGCGTCCGGACTCGTGTTCGGGAAGCTGTTTTTCCCGAATTGGGATCCGCTCGTAGGCACGCTGCAGGCGTTCCTCATTTACGCGGTCGGTTTCATCGCGCGACCGGTCGGCGCCGCGATTTTCGGGCACTACGGCGACTTGCATCGGCCGCAAAGCGACGCTGATCGCGACGCTCACGTTGATGGGTTTTGCGACCTTTCTGGTCGGACTCGTGCCCACGTACACGAGCATCGGAATCGGCGGTGCGATCCTGCTCACAGTGCTGCGCTTCATTCAAGGCGTCGGCGTGGGCGGCGAGTGGGGCGGCTCCGTGCTGCTGTCGATGGAGTGGGCGAAGACCAACTCGCGCCGCGGCTTGATCGCGAGCTGGCCGCAATTCGGCGTACCGTGCGGGCTGTTTCTGGCCAACTTGGCGGTGCTCGGCTTCAGCGGGCTGTCCGGCGATCAGTTCTTGAGCTGGGGCTGGCGCGTTCCGTTCCTGCTCAGCATCATTCTCGTCGGCATCGGCCTGTGGATCCGCCTAGGCATTCTGGAGACGCCGATGTTCACGCAGCTTCTTGCCGAAAATCGCATCGAGAAGCAGCCGGTGCGCGAAGTCTTCAAACGGCAACCGAAAGAGATCGTGCTCTCCGCACTCGCGCGCTTGTCGGAACAATCGCCGTTTTACGTGTTCACCGCGTTCATTTTCGCGTACGGTACGCAGACGCTGGGCGCAAGCCGCGACTTGCTGCGCGGTGCTCGAATTCATTTGGATTCCGCTCTTCGGCGGACTGTCCGACCGTATCGGGCGCCGGCGCATGTACTTGATCGGTGCCGTGCTCATGGGCATCTTCGGCTTCGTGTACTTCGCGATGCTGAACACGCGCATGCCGGGCTGGATCGTCGTGGCCGTCGTGCTCTCGCTGATCCCGCACGCCATGCAATACGGGCCGCAAGCCTCGCTCATCGCGGGCGGCCCGGCACCGCTGATCGCCGCGTGGCTGTTTGCTACCTACAAGAGCGGAACGCCGATCGCAGTGTACATCGCGCTGTGCGCGGTGATCAGCGTCGTTGCGGTCTCGATGATGAAGGATTACACGAACCAGGACATTTCCGGCGAATACGCTCACGCCGCCGCTTAGGGCCGGAATGCGCGCGCGCTCGCGAGCAATGCCGCAAGCGCGCGCTGCCGTTTCCCGCCGCGACGGTACGCGAGCCCGACGGTGCGCTGCGTCTCGTATTCGGCGCTAAGCGCGACGTACGCGACGCGCGGATTGGGATGATCGTGCATGCGCGCGGGGAGAATCGAGACGGCGAGCCCGGCGCCGACCAGTCCTTCGATGGTGAAGATGTCGTCGGCTTCGTAGGCGATCGCGGGGCGGAAGCCCGCCCGCGCGCACGCCTCGAGCATGAACGTGCGCGTGCCGAAGCCCTGGCGCAGCGAGGCGAACGGGCGGTCGCGCACGGCCCGTAAATCGACGCGCGCCTTCGCGGCCAACGCGTCTTTCGCGGCGACGCACAGTCGCATCGGTTCGGAAAACAACGTCACCGATTCGAGGTCCGGCTCTTCCGGCAGCGGCGCCACGCAGGCGGCGTCAAGTTCGCCGGCGAGGACGCCGCCGACGAGGTCGGCGGTCGAACCGTGACGCAGCTCGACGCGGGCTTGCGGCTCGCGCGACTTCAGTTTCGCGATCAAGTCCGGGATGATGCGCACGCCGAGCGAGTAGAGGTAGCCCAGGCGCACAACGTCGTGCACGCGGCCCGACGCGAGCAGCACCGCGTCGACCGCTTCGTCGCGCGTGCGCAGCACGCGGGCCGCCTGATCGGCGAGAATGCGCCCGGCGTTCAGGAGCCGCAAGCGGCGGCCGTCGCGCTGGAAGAGCGGAACGCCGAGCCGGTCTTCGAGCGAACGGATCGCGCGCTGCACCGCGGCGATCGAAAGATCGAGGGCATCCGCGGCTTGGCCGAGGTGCTCGGTGCGCGAGAATTCGAGAAATATTCGCAGCTCGTGCAGGGTGAGCCCGTCGTCGCGCTCCACGCCGGCGCTTTCCGTGCTAACCGTGCGGATGCCCGCGCGGTTCGTTCAGCCGCCGCATGGGTACTATACGGACGTGCAGGCGTCCGTCTTACTCCTCGTCACCTTTGCGGTCGCCGTCGGTGCGGCGCCGGCAACAACGCCGCGGACGCCGTTGCCGCACGCAAGCGCCTCCCCGTCAGCGCACGTCTCGAAGCTCGCGCCCGCCGACGAGTATTTTGGTCCGCTGAAGATGAGCCCGCTGGGCATTCGCATGCGCATCGGCGCGCTGGGCCGGCGCTACAACGATCGCATCATGGCGGACGAGGATGTGCTGCACCAAGCGCACGACCTGGAGACGGCCCTGGAGGACTGGCGCAAGAAGTTCGGCGACGATACGTGGCTCGCGCCCACCGCATTTCATCTCGAACAGCTGTATCAGGCGATACAAACGAAGGAAGCGCGCTCGCGCGCGACGGCCATGCTGAAGTACGTGATCGCGTACTTTCCGAACACGAAGTACGGCCACCTCAGCCGCGTGCGCCTCGCGCAAGGCTTCCCGCCGCTGCACGAAGAGAGCCCGCTGCGCCTGCCCGTTCCGACGCCGTCAGAATCGCCGTCGCCAGAAGCGAGCGGATCGCCGTTGCCGCAAACGAGCGGATCGCCGTTGCCGCAAACCGCTGCACCGCCGGTGCCGCAAACGAGCGCATTGCCGGCGCCGGCCGCGAGTCCGCAGCCCTCACCCAGCGGTAGCCCTGCGGCGGCGCCGTCAGGGTCGCCGTCACCGCGGTAGCAGCGGACGATCGTCGGCTGCTTTGAAAATGCTCGCAAAGAATCGCAGCGCGGCCGGCTCGAGGACGTCGTAATACGCGCGAAACACCGCGCTTGCGTGCGGGGCCGGCCAGTCGCGGGGTAGCAGCGACAGCGGGAGGCCGGGATCGACGTAGATGAACTTGCGGTAATCGTGCACGAGCCATTCGCGCTCCACGAACGCCTGCGCGTCGGGCAGGTGCGCCGCTTCAAGCGCGGCGAGCCGCGCTTCGTACCTAGCGACAAAGTCGCGATACGCATCCGCGATCGCGCCGATGTCCCAACAGCGCGCGATCAAATCGCGGTCGCTGCGCGGGCCGCGGCTTTCCGCGACGAAGAAGTCGGCGTAATCAACGAGGTCGCATTGCGCGGCCGACTCGCGTGCCGCATCGAGCACGTCGCCCGGCGCGAGCCATAACGACGGCGCCAGCGGCGCGAAACCGACGACGGTGAGATCTTTGCGAAATCGGTCGCGCCGTTCGCGCAACGGTTCCGGCACCGAGTAGGCGACCATGCGCCACCGGCCGTCCCATGCGTCCTGCGGAGCGCGGTAGATGCGCGGGCTCACGCGCTCGACGCGCTCGGTGCCGCGGTCCGTCATCGCGTAATAGGACTTGTTGCCGACCCTGCGCGGCTTCAGCCAACCTTGGCGCGTCATGCGCGAGACGGCCTGGCGCACGGCCGCTTCGGAAATCCCGAACTCCGCCATCAGCCGCGCGAGGCTGCCGATCCAGATCTCACCGCCGTGATGGCGCACGACGTCGCCCATCAAGGTGTAGATGAAGGAGGTCGGCCGGGTCACTTGGCGTGCGGGTGCGGGCATCGGGCGTCCTTGACAGTCCTGGATTGCGCGCTTAGTATATCACTTACGCCACGGAACAGCAAAAAAATGTCATACGCTTGGAGGCCCACTCATGGCGCGCATCGCGACCTTCTCCGATTGGATCGACCTCCTGGAACAGTGGCGCACCGACATCGGCGTCGACCGCTCGCTGGTGGAACGCTACCTGCCCGGCTACAGCTTCGAGGCGAAGTACGGCGAGTTGCCCTCGAACGAAATCCGCTTCGGCGACTTTCGGGGCGACCGGCGCTGGGAGCGCGTGCTCGATGTGCCCGATCAGCGCGTGCGCGACGCGATTATGTCGATGATCGTCTTTCAGGGCGACACCGAATTTGCGAGCAACGAGCAGCAGCGGTTCCTCGTCAACAACGCGCCGACGGAGTACGATCTCGGCTCGCTCGTGCGCATCATGGCGGAAGAAACGCGGCACGGCTATCAGATGTGCCACTTGCTCATCACGCACTTCGGGAACGACGGGAAAATCGAAGCGCAGAAGATGCTGGAGCGCCGCGCCTTCGGTAAGAAGAACCGCCTGCTGAACGCCTTTAACAACGACGTGACGCATTGGATGGACTTCTTCGCGTACACCAACTTCATGGATCGCGACGGCAAGTTCCAGCTAACGATGCTCTCGCATTCGGCGTTCGCGCCGCTGGCGCAGTCCGTGCTGCCGATGCTGCGCGAGGAGTCGTATCACATGGGTACCGGCATTTCCGGCTTGCGCCGGATCGCCGCGGCAGCCGTGATTCCCGTGCCGCTGCAGCAGAAGTACTACAACAAATGGGTGTCGGGCTCGCTCGACCTGTTCGGGACCGACCACTCGACCTCGGCGCAGTGGGCGTACGCATGGGGCATCAAAGGTCGCGTCGACGAGGATCAAACCGCCGATCCGGTCGACCGCGAGCACCTCAATGAGCGTGCCCGCGCGCAATTTTACGATGAGATTTCAAAGACCGTCGAACGGGTCAACGCCGTTAACCCTGCCGAGCCGCTCTACGTCCCGGACATGCGTTTCAACCGCCGCATCGGGTCGGCGGCCGGCAAGCACTTCGCGGTGGACGGGCGCGAACTGAGCCCCGCCGAATGGGCCGCGTACGCCCAAGCGGTCCTGCCGACCGACGCGGACGAAGCCGCGCTCGCCGAACTTTTCAAGAACCCCGACTGGATCGCACCGAAAGGCAAGTTGTAACATGGCCGTTGACATCGAAGCGCAACCGACGCCGTTCGGCCGCGAGGCGCGTGCGCACGACGGCAAGCGCGTCATCAATTACACGCAGACCGCGCACGTCGCGGTCGTCGAAATGGACGACCCGCCCGCGAACACGTACACGCACGAGATGATGCGGCAGCTCGACGAAGCGATTCTCGACGCGCGCTTCGACAACGAGGTCGAAGTCATCGTCATCACCGGCCGCGGCGGCAAGTTCTTTTCGGCCGGTGCGAACATCGCAATGCTCAATGCCGTGACGCCGGAGTTCAAATACAACTTTTGCCTGCATGCCAACGAAACGCTGTCGCGCTTGGAGCAAACGCCGAAGCTCGTGATCGCCGCGCTGAACGGACACACCGTCGGCGGTGGTCTCGAGATCGCGATGGCGTGCGACATTCGCATCGCACGGCGCGACGCGGGCAAACTCGGCTTGCCCGAAGTAGGCCTCGGCGTGTTGCCCGGGACGGGCGGAACGGCGCGCTTGGCGCGGCTCGTCGGCAAGGCGCGCGCGATCGAATTGATGGTGCTCGGCCGAACCTTCAGTTTCGAGCAAGCCCAAGAGTACGGCATCGTGACCGACATCTACGAGGGCGATGCCGCCGACTTCCGCGAGCAGATTCTCGCGTATGCGAAGCAGTTTACGACGCCGAATAAGGCGCCGCTCGCGGTGGGGCTCATCAAGCGCAGCGTGCAGAGCGGCACCGAGATCCCGCTTGAAAGCGCCCTGACGCTCGAGCGCGAGCTGCAGGCGCAGCTCTTCAAGAGCGCCGACGCGAAGGAAGGCATCGCCGCGTACAACGACAAGCGCACCGCCCGCTTCACGAACCGCTGACGTGCTGCAGGGAACGCTGCCGGAGGGAACCGTTCTTTGCGCGGACGCCGCCCTGCCGCCGCGTTTCAATGCGGCGGAATGGTTCGTCGGCCGGCACGTCGCGGAGGGCCGCGGCGCGCGCGTTGCGCTCGAAACCGACGACGGCACCCTCACGTACGCGCAGCTGGACGTGCTCGTGCGCGGCTTCGCGGCGTATCTGCGCTTGCGCGGCCTGCACGCCGGCGAGCGCGTCGCGATCATTCTGCCCGACTGTTTGACGTTCGCCGTCGCGTTCTGGGGCGCCGTCGCCGCCGGCTGCGTCGCCGTTCCGCTGAACCCGTTGCTGACCGCCGCCGACTTGCGCGCGATCCTCGAGGATTGCGGCGCGCGCATGATCGTCGGCGAAGACTGCAAGGACGGCGTCGCACTCGTGCCCGACGACGCGGAGTGCGTCGGCGAGGCGGATGCCCTGATGCGCGCGGGCGAAGCGACGCCCGTGACGGCGTACGCACCGACGCACCGCGACGCGCTCGCCTTCTTTCTGTATTCCAGCGGCACCACGGGCGAACCCAAGGGCGTCGTGCATCTGCAGCACGATATGTGGGTCTGCGCGCGGACCTATGCGGAACAGGTCCTGCGCATCACGCCCGACGACCGCGCGTTTTCGATCGCAAAGCTCTTTTTCGCGTACGGCCTGGGCAACGCGCTGTACTTTCCGAACGACGTTGGGGCGGCGTGCGTGTTGTACCGCGGACGCCCGCTGCCCGACGCGATCTTCCAGCAAGTCAGCGCGCACCGGCCGACGCTGTTCTTCGGGGTGCCGTCGGCGTACGCGCTTATGCTCGCCGCCATGGACGACGGTGCGCCATACGATTTCTCGAGCGTGCGCGCGTGCGTGAGCGCCGGTGAAGCACTGCCGCCCGGCATCTTCCAGCGCTGGCGCGAGCGCACCGGTCTGGAGATCACCGACGGCATCGGCTCGACCGAAATTCTGCATATCTTCCTCTCCAATACGCCGGGTGATTGCACGCCCGGGTCGAGCGGGCGCGCGGTGCCCGGTTACGAGGTGAAGATCGTTGACGAAGCGGGTGCCGAGTGCGGCACCGATGCCGTCGGCGATTTGCTCGTGCGCGGCGATTCCACGATGGCCTTCTATTGGAACAAGCACGAGCGGACGAAGGCGACGCTGAACGGTGAGTGGATACGCACCGGCGACAAGTATCGCCGCGATGCGCAGGGCCGCTACTGGCACGCGGGGCGCAGCGACGACATGCTCAAGGTCGGCGGCATTTGGGTGTCGCCGGTGGAAGTGGAAGGCGTCGTCGCGCTGCACGAGGCGGTGCTCGAGTGCGCGGTGGTCGGTCGCCCGGACGTGGACGGCTTGACGAAGCCGCACGCGTACGTCGTGCTCAAGGCGCCGCGCGACGAATCGGAAATGGCGGCGGAATTGAAGACGTTCGTGAAGTCGCGCCTCGCGCCGTACAAATATCCACGCTGGATTTCCGTCGTGGATGCGCTTCCGAAAACCGCGACGGGCAAAACGCAGCGCTTCGTCCTGCGTTCGCGCACCGAGGCGTGAGCGGGAAGCTCACTTCGCTGAGCGACGCCGTCACGCGCCTCGTTTGCGACGGCGACCGCATCAGCGCGGCATGCGGCCTGGAAGCGCGCATCCCGTTTGCCGCCGGTCACGAAATCATCCGACAAGGCAAACGGGATCTCACGCTCGTCGGCCCGATCTCCGATGCGCTGTACGATCAGCTGATCGGTGCGGGCTGCGCGCGTGCGGTCGAAGCGGCATGGATCGGCAACGTGGGCACGGGCCTCGGACACAACTTCCGGCGTGCGGTGGAGCGGGGCGAGCCGCATCCGCTCGCCGTCGTCGACTACACAAATTTCACGCTGGCGTTGGGCCTGCGCGCGGCGGGCGAAGGCGTCCCGTTCGCCGTAACCTGCTCCATCTCGGGCACGGGCTTCGCCGCGCAAACCCACGCTTTTCGGCCCATCGACGATCCATTCGGCGGCGAGCCGCTCATCGCGGTGAAAGCGATTCCGCTCGATGTCGCGATCGTGCACGTGCAGCGCGCGGACCCGAGCGGCAACGCGCACGTGTTCGGTAACCTCGGGACCACGCTCGAAAGCGTGCGCGCGGCGCGCCGCTGCATCGTCACCGCGGAAGAAATTGTCGAGCCGGCGGTGCTGCGCGAACAGCCGAACGCCACCGTCGTACCGGGATTTCTCGTCGATGCCGTCGTGCACGAGCCCGGCGGGGCGCATCCGTCACCGGTCCTCGGCAAGCACGAACGCGATCACGCCTTTTTCGCGGCGTACGCGGATGCGTCGCGCACTGCGGAGGGCTGGCGCGCATGGCGCGCGCAGTGGATCGACGGCGTCAGCGACCGCGCAGCATACGTCGCGCGGCTGGCGGAAACGCGATGACGCCGCCGCGTCCGCGCGAGATCATGGTCGCGGCCGCGGCGCGCGAGATTCGCGACGGGGACGTGGTGTTCGTGGGCATGCGTCTCCCGCTCATCGGGTTCGCGGTTGCGAAGATGACGCACGCGCCGCAGGCCATCGGCTTTTTCGAGAACGGCTTGATTCGCGAAACGCCGGCGGACGGCTTCGTCCTGACGATGGGGGACGGACCGAACGTCGCGGGTGCCACGAGCGCGACGACGCTGGCCGACGTGATGGGCATGCTGCAAGGCGGCCGCGTCGACGTCGGCTTTCTCGGCGGTGCGGAAGTCGATGCCGTCGGCAACTTGAACACGACGCGCGTGGGCTCGACGCGCTTACCTGGTTCGGGCGGCGGAAGCGACATCGCCGCGCACGCGAAGCGCAGCGTCTACATCATGGAACACGAACGCCGCCGGTTCGTCGAGCGCGTCGCGTACATCACGTCGCTGCCGCGCGGCGCGGTTACCTTGATCACGACTCTCGGCGTCTTCGCACTGGGCGGCGGCGCGGCGCCGCGCGCCGTCTCGCTGCATCCGGGCGTCGCCGAAGCGACCGTGCGCGAAGCGACGGGCTTCGCGCTCGACTTCACCGGCGCGACGGAAACGGCCGCGCCGACCCAAGCCGAAGCAGCAGCGATCCGCACCGCCGACCCGAACGGGTTCTGGACCCGCTGAGACAGGAGATCCGCGATGACCACGACCGAAGCGACGGCGACGACGCAACTGCTCATCGACGGCGCATGGAGCGGCTCCGCCGTCGGCGCGACGTACGAGAACCGCAATCCGGCGACGGGCGAATTGCTTGCGAACGTGGCGGATGCCGCGGCCGCCGACGTCGATGCGGCCGTCACGGCGGCGCAGCGCGCGTTCGGCGGCGGCAAGTGGCCGGCCTTTTCGGCTTCCCGTCGCGGCAAGCTGCTGTACAAGATCGCGCAGCTCATCGGCGAGCACGCCGACGAATTGGCGGCGCTGGAAGTGCGCGACAACGGCAAGACGATCGCAACGGCTAAGGGCGAGCTCGGCGCCATCATCGACGTTTTCGAGTTCTACGCCGGTGCCGCGACGAAGAATTACGGCGACACGATCCCGGGGCCGAGCAGCGCGTTCGTGATCAGCACGACGCGCGAACCGGTGGGCGTGGTCGGTGCGATCATCCCATGGAATTTTCCGCTGCTGCTCGCGTCATGGAAGATCGCGCCCGCGCTCGCCGCCGGCTGCACCGTGGTGCTGAAGCCGGCGCCGGCAACGCCGCTCACGGCGATTCGGCTCGGCGAACTCGCGCTCGAAGCCGGCGTGCCGCCGGGCGTCCTGAACATTCTTACCGGCTCGACGCGCGAGTTGGGGCAGGCGCTGGTCGAGCATCCGGGCGTCGACAAGATCGCGTTTACCGGCAGCACGGCAACCGGCAAACGCGTCGCGGCAACCGCGGCGCAGACCGTCAAGCGCGTCACGCTCGAGCTCGGCGGCAAGTCACCCTCCATCGTGTGCAGCGACGCGGACGTCGACGCAGCCGTTTCCGGGGCGCTTTACGGCATCTTTTACAATGCCGGCCAATGCTGCGAGGCGCGGTCGCGCCTGCTCGTGCACGAATCCTTGTACGACGCGTTCATGGAACGGTTTGTCGCCAAGGCAAAGGCGCTACGCGTCGGCGATCCGACGAAGAAAGAAACGCTCGTCGGTGCGGTGACCATACGCGAGCAATTCGACAAGATCGCCGCGTATTGCGCGCTGGCCTTCGACGGGGAGGGGACGGTGCTGACCGGCGGCAAGGCGCTGGACGGCCCCGGCATGTTTTGGCAGCCCACGATCGTCGAGGCACCGCCCGGCGCGCGCATCGCGCGTGAGGAAATCTTCGGACCGGTTGCGGTCGCGACGCGCTTTGCGAGCGACGATGAGGCGGTCGCACTCGCGAATGACAGCGATTACGGCCTTTCCTCGAGCGTGTGGACGACGAACTACGCGCGAGCGAACCGCATCGCGCAGCGCTTGCGTGCGGGAACGGTCGCGATCAACACGCCGTACGCCGTATTCCCCGGCGTGCCGTTCGGGGGGTACAAACAATCCGGGATCGGCCGCGAACTCGGCTTCGAAACGATGCGCCTGTATTCCGAGACGAAGAGCACGATCGGCTACATCGGGGAAAAACCGCTCGCGCCGTTCGGCTGACGCCTGACGACCCTCGCGTCTGACACGTGTCACGCTCCGCGCGTGACGCACTGCAATGGCGCGCCGCACGCTCCGCCTGCATACTGTCGGCGGAGGATAGGATGAACCGTTTCGCTTTTGCTCGCAGCGCCGCACTCGGCGCGGTCATTTCACTCGCTGTCGCCGGTACTGCGAGTGCCGCCGGCGACGGCGGCGTCGTCCGGACGCCAATGACGGCAAGCGGCCTCACCGCCGTGCTGTACGCGCCCGCCGACGTCCATCCGGGCGTCGTCGTTCTCGGCGGCTCGGAAGGCGGGAACAACGAGCGCGAAGCCGCGAGACCTTGCCGCGTCCGGCTTCGCGGCGCTGGCGACCGGCTATTTCAAAGCGCCCGGTCTACCGCGCACGCTGACCGGCGTTCCGGTTGAAACGGTCAGCCGCGCGTTCGACATCCTCGCGGTGCGGCCGGAAGTCGCCGGCAAGCAATACGGCATTCTCGGTACGTCAAAGGGTGCCGAACTCGCGCTGCTCGCGGCAACCGTCGATTCACGCGCCGCCGCGGTCGCAGCAGTCGTGCGGACCGACGTCGTATGGTTCGGTTTGCCTGATTACTCGGCTGGGCCTGGTGTCGAGACGTCGTCGTGGACGCTCGGCGGCAAGCCGGTTGCATATATCCCGTCCGACCGTATCGCGATGGGGGGACACGCGATCGTTCCGGCGGGCGAAACACCGGTCGAGTCGTTCTCGGCGGAACTGCGCACGTGCTGCTCGGCGGAACGCACGCCGGCAATCTCGCGGCATCCGCCGATAGCCGGCCGCGGATTCTCGAATTCTTGCGCGCGGGGCACTGCCGCGGTAGCGCAAGGACCGCGGCGCACGGCGAGCGCAGACACACGCGTGCCCTCCGATATTCAAGAATTGCGCCGGCTGCGGTCGCCCGCGCCCGCCCCACAGTCGCTCGCCTTCGATGGTTCGCTGCTGTGGATGGGCTCGCGCGATACACGCGGGCTGTATGCGATCGATCCCGAACGGTGGACCGTCGTTGATGAAGCGCTCGCACCGGGTGTACCGTGGGGTTTGACCGCGGCGGGCGACGAGTTCCGCCTGCTGTGCGGTGAAGACCCGGGCGACACGCGCCGAATCCGCCACTTTTCGCCGGGCAGCGGCTTCGGCAGCGATGCCGTCGATGCGCCCGAGGACACCGGCTCGTATCTCGGCTATGGCGCCGGCAAGTTGTACCTCGTCCAGTGGTACCGCAAGCGCATTTTGCGGCTCGACGATGCGGGCAAGCCCGAAGCGGCGATCGACGTACCGCACGGCATCTGCGGCCTGACGGTGATCGGCGGACGATTCTTCTGCGTGACGACCGATGCCGAAGAAACCGGCGACTACTGGCTCACGCGCGTCGACGTTCGCGGCGGTCGCGTGACGAGCGACGATGTTGCGCGCATCCCGTTTCACGCGCGTTCGCTCGCATTCGACGGCACGAACTTTTGGACGAACCACCGCGACAACGACGAGATCGTCTGCTTCACGCCGCCCGCCGGCGCGTTCTCCGGCTAGCGCACCAAGCGTTCCGGCGCGAAACGGAGCACCAGCGCGAGCGTCGCGCACAACCAGCCCGCACCGAAAAGCAAGCCGCCGGCGACATCCGTGAGGTAGTGCGCACCCAGCGCGATGCGCGACCACGGTATGCCTGCGACACACCATGCGAGCCCGGCCAGGAGCGTTCCCATGACCGGTCGCGGCAGCGACGACGTGCGCGACACGAGCAGCGCGAGCGCGAGATAGAAGACGACGGTCGTCGCCGCGTGTCCGCTCGGGTACGACAGATCCGCCTCTCGACGCACGAGCCAATAATCCGGGCGTGTCCGGTGAAAGCGATGTTTCGTAGCGCTCACGATCGATTGCGACAGCGCCTGCGAGGCGGCGAGCGCCGCGATTGCGACGGGCTGCGCGTGCAGCACGAATGCAGCCACGGCCGCGACAAGCCCGACGGTGACGAGCGCGGGCCACCGTCCGAGTGCCGTGAAGACGACGGCGACCGGCGTCCACTCGCCGCGCAGGGCTTCCGCCTCGGCATCGATGCGCGACGGCGTCCTGGGCGCGACGTACCGTCCAAGGACGACGAACGCCGCGAAGCACGCGGCCGCCGCGATCCACAAGCGCGGTTCGACGTCAGCCGTCTGCATCGTCGAAGGTGTCCGGCACGAGCACGCGCAGCGCGCGGCGCGCGACGGAGAAGCAGGCCGGCGTCGTGCCGAACGCATCGCCGTCGATGCTCACGAGCTGCTTCGGTTTCGCGCGCACGAGGATTTCTGACGATTGAAAACTGTGTGCGTCCGCGAGCGTTGTTTGGCGGCCGAACCCGAACGCGGCATACGCCCGCATGACGGCAAATGCGGAAGTTCCCGTGGTTGTGAACAGCGCGAGTTTCCCATCCGTGATGCTTGCCTCCGGCACCACCGGTTGATTCCCGAAGTACCGTCCGCTGGCGATGACCACGTGACGCGTCGAAAATTTCAGCGTACCGCCGTCGGAGCGAATCGTTGCCGTGAACCGCGTGCTCGTGAACAGCGGCGCGATGCCCGCCACCCCGTAGGCTGCCGGACCGATGATGCCTTTGAGCGCGTGCGGCGTTGCCTCCGAGATTACCGCGGGCAGTCCGATGGTCGCAAAGTTTGCGAAGTGACGGCCATTGACGACCCCGAGATCGACGCGCGCAACGCGTCCGCCGGCGATCGTTCGCACCGCCGATTCGATGTCGTGTCCGATGCCGAGCGTCTGCGCAAAACTGTTGCCCGTTCCGAGCGGCAACACGCCCATCACGACCTCGCGATGCGCGAGTTCGTCGACGGCCTTGGTCATCGTCCCGTCGCCGCCGCCGATGATTATGTGCGTAGCACCGCGCTTCACCGCGCGCCGCACGCGCTTGGCGACTTTGTCGCCGTCGTCGAGGATCTCAAAGTCCGTGACGTTGACGCCGCCGGCTTCGAGCAGCGCGCCGATGCGCGTGACCTGACGGTGTGCTCGCCGCGAATTGGTGTTGACGAGCAACGTCGCTTGCACGGGTCACTCCTACCCGGCGAGTGGCGGCCGCAATCTCGCTAACCGGGGATGTCGACCGTTCCCTGGGCGTGTCCTGCGGCGCGCACGAACCAGTTCAACAGGAGACCGAACAGCGCTACATCGTCGACGATACCGACGAGCGGAATGTCGCCGAGGATATTCAGCGGTGATAAAATGAACAGCGCGAGCGCGCCGGTGATAACTTTCAAGCGCAGCGCCACGCGCGGATCTTGCGCGAGGGCCAGAGCGCGACCGAGCGTCCGGCGGAACGTGAAGAACACTTTCAAGAGCTGCATCGCCCGTCTTATTCCCAGCGCACGGCGATGTTTCAACTCACGGCTGCACACGCTTCAATTCCTCGAGCGCGAAAGCAGGCGACTGGCAGAGTTCGATGATGCGCCGCTCTTTGGCGGCAAGCGTTTCGCACGCCGCCGGAATGTCGCGCGCGATTTCGAGCGGTACGACGTGAACGCCGTGGCGGTCGGCGTGGATCAGGTCGCCGGGATGGATCGTCAAACCGCCGATTTCCACCGGCTCCCCGTGATCGAGCAGGTTGACGTACGCATGCGACACCATCACGGACCCGGCATAATAGTGAAAGCCCAGCGCGTGGGCCTCGCGCAGGTCGCGCACGCCGCCGTTGGTCACCGCACCTTCGCAGCCCAGCGCACGATGGATGTTCGATTGCACTTCGCCCCAAAACGCGCCGACCGGCGGATCGTCGACGTCCTGAATCACCGCGATGCGCGGCCGCGGCGCCGCCTCGAGCGCGTCCCACCAGCCGTGCCGCGAATAGACGGCGTCCGTCGGCACGGATGAGCGCGCGCGCGCCGTCACCGCATAGCCGACCATCACGCCGAGATCCGGAAAACCCACATCCGGAAAAATCGAGCGAATCGCGGGCGTCATGAAGCCTGCAGTGCGCGGCCGTATGTCGAACGTTTCGATCGCGTTGGCGACGGTCGGCGTGTCGTACGTACGCAGGCGTTCGAGCTCGTCGGTCGTGAGCAGCGTCGGCATCGGTCCCTTTCTCAAGCGGCGAGGGCGTAGCGAATCGGCCGCGCCGCCGCTTCGCGCACGACGGCGCCGCCGGCGCGTAAGTGTTCGAGATGCGCCAGGGTCTCCGCGACGGCGAACTGTTGGTGGGTCGGAGATAGTTCCACCAGCGTGCGGTCCCGGCGCGTCCACGGCAACGCCCCCGCGACCGCCGCCGCACTGCCGGCACCGCCGCGCAGGGCCGCGACGACTTGCGCTTCGCGCCGTGCTTCGTGCTGCAACAGCTCATCGACGCGCCGGCCCAGATCGTCCCATGGCTCGCCGTGTGCGGGCAACACGGCCGTAGCGCCCAGCGCCTTCACCTTGTGCAAGGAGGCGATGTATTCGCCGAGCGGGTTTCCGCGATCTTCGTACCACACGCCGACGTGCGGCGTCACCGGATCGAGCACGTGGTCGCCGGTGAACATCCGGCCGCTGGCGGTATCAGCGAAGCAGAGGTGACCCGGGGAATGGCCCGGTGTGGAAACCGCTTGCAGGCGGCCGATGCGGTCGCCGTCGTCGAGCAGCCGCGTCGGTTCGGCGAGGTCGGCGCGATGGTGCTGCAGTTCTTCATCGAGCTGCGTATCGACGCGCAAACCGTTGGCGGCAATCCATGCGTCGGCGACCGCGTCGGTGGCGGCCGCATCGGTGAGATGCCGCCGCGCGAACGCCCAGTCACGGGCGTGCATGCAGAGTTCCGGCACGCCGGCGGCCCGCAGCGTTCCCGCCAGGCCGTAGTGATCGAAGTGCGCGTGCGTGATGAGGACCCGGCGCAGGTCGCGTAGACCGCGGCGATGCTCGTCAAGCCCGGCATGCAGAGCGGCCAGCACGTCGTCGGCCTTCCAGCCGCAGTCGATCAGCGTCAGTCCGTCGTCGTCCTCGACGACGTAACCGTTTACGTAGCGCAGCGGATTGCCGGCCATCGGCAGGCGGATCTGCACGATGCCGTCGCCGAGCGCGGTCGTCAGCGTTACGTCCTGGTGCGTCGTCATGCGCTTCATGAACCCCGCTCCGCGCGACGAAGATGCCCTTTCGTCCCTCGCCGGAAAAAATTTCGTGCAACCGCCCAGGAAGTCGAGCGAAGGAATTTCAATCGAAGCCTGGCGGTCGCACGCCGTTCGCGCGCGCCACGATTTGGCTCGATCACCAAGGAGGTCTCTGGCATGACTCAACCGATCTTCACACGCCGCACCTTCGTGAAAGC
>JBHEMQ010000014.1:0-12516 GCA_046262475.1 Candidatus Velthaea sp. | reverse complement strand
CGTGAAAGCCGTCGGTGCAGCGGGGGCCGCCGGTGCAATCGGGATTCCGGCGTTCATCCCGAGCATCGGGGAAGCGGCCGACAACATCAAAATCGGCTTGATCGATCCCACGACCGGGACGTATGCGTTTCCGGGCGAAAACGAGATCAAAGGCTTCAACATGGCCGTCGACATGTGGAACAAACGCGGCGGCGTCATGGGCCGCAAGGTGGAGCTCGTTCACGAAGACGACGGCAGCGACGCGGGCGTTGCCGCGCAGAAGGCGCGCAAGCTCGTCAACCAGGATAAATGCGTCGCCCTCGTCGGCACCGTTTCAAGCGCGTCCTCGCTGTCGGTGGCAGGCGCGGCAAACTCGCTCGGCGTCGTTTTCGTGGACTCCGGCGGTCACACCGACGACGTCACGGGCAAGAACTGCAACTGGAACACGTTTCGGACGTGCCACAGCACGTGGATGGAAGCGCACGCGACCGGCGTGACGCTCTCGAAAAAATTCGGCAAGAAGTGGTACTTCATCACGCCCGACTATGCGTTCGGCCACGCGCTCGAAACCGCATATAAGGATGTGCTTGCAAAGAACGGCGGCACCATCGTCGGTAACGATCTCACGCCGCTCGGAACGACCGACTTCAGCCCGTATCTCACCAAAGTGCTGGCCGCAAAACCGGACGTGCTGCTCGTCTTGGTGCAGGGCGACGATTATACCAACTGCATGAAGCAAGCGAATTCATTCGGCATCCTCAAGAAGGTCGCCGTCGGCGGCCCGCAAGTGGAAATCGAGCCGCTGTTGGGCCTGCCGCCCGAGGCCCGCGGCGGTTTCTGGGGCGTCGAATGGTTCTACAAGAGCGAAAAAGTTCTCGGACCGAAATCCAATAAGCTCGCCCACGCCTTCGTGGCCGACTACACGTCGCGCTACAAGAATCCGCCGACCGCGCGCAGCGCCTTCGGTTACATCAGCGTGGACCGCTTGCTGACGGCGATGGCGGAAGCGAAAGCCACCGACGCTCCCAAGGTCGCGCGTGCGATGGAGAACGTTCGCTTCAGTTCGATCTTCGAGGGCCAGGCGTACTACCGCAAGGAAGACCATCAGTTGATGTGGCCGATGTGGACGGCGGAGATCCGTAATCCGGGGCCCAACGATAAGTACGATTTGTTCAACATCGTCGACTCGCAGCCGGCGGATCAGATCGAGCAGAGCGTCAGCGAAAAGGCGAAGGTCTGCAAGATGGAATACCCGGCGTAGCGCCGCCGCGCCAGGGAGAACGGAGTAACGCATGATCGAGCACGTAGCGCCGGGACTGTTCAATGGGCTCGTGCTCGGCGCGTTCTACGCGATCGTCGCGATCGGACTTTCCCTCATCATGAACCTCACCGGTACCATCAACATGGCGCACGGAAGTTTCATGACGCTAGCGGGCTACCTCGGGTTCGCGATCGTTTCCCGAGGGACGTCGTTCTGGTTCGCGCTGATCGTCGCGCCTCTGCTGGTGGTCATCGTCGGTGTCGCCGTGGAGCGCGGACTGATCCGGCCGCTGTACAAGCGCGAGGCGTTTTACAGCTTGTTGCTCACGTTCGGTCTGTCGCTCGTCGCCGAGGAAGTCTACCATCTCATTTGGGGGGCGAACGGACTGCCGTTTTCGCCCCCCGCGGAGCTCGGCGGCACCGTCGAACTCGGCTTCATGGCGTTTCCGGTGTATCGTCTTTTCATCGCGGCGGTGCTGATCGTCGCCATCGTGCTGCTCGCGCTGTTCCTGACGAAAACGCGCTTTGGCTTGCGCTTGCGCGCCGCCGTCCAGGATCCTGAAATGATCGCCGCGCTCGGAACGAACACGCAAGTCCTGTATATGATCAACTTCGGGCTCGGCATCTTTCTTGCGGGCATCGCCGGCGTGCTCGCCGCCGGCATGCTCGGCCTCAATCCGACCAGCGGCAACGCGCTGCTCATGCCGGCGTTCGTCACCGTGATCATCGGCGGAATGGGAAGCCTGTTCGGAAGCATTGTCGGCGGTGTATTGATCGGGCTTGCCATCTCGCTCACGACGCTGTTTATTCCGGCCGCGAGCGAAGTCTCGATGTACATCCTCATGGCCATCGTGCTGATGGTCCGGCCGCGCGGGCTTTTCGGCGAGGAGACCGTGTTCGGATGACCGCCCGGCGCAGCATGCTCTACGCCTCCCTGGCGGTCCTGGTCGTCATGGCCGCCGCGCCGTTCGTGTCGCCGCTCGTTCACGTCGACGTTTCGATCTTGAGCGAAGTGCTGTTGTCGGCCATCGCGGCGATGAGCGTGAACCTGCTGCTCGGATATACGGGTTTGCCGGCGTTCGGCAACGCCGCGTTTTTCGGTCTCGGCGCGTACGGTGCGGCGCTTTCCATCAAGTACTTTCACGTGCACTTCATCGAAGCGACGCTGATCGGAACGGCCGCCGCTCTGGTCGGAGCGCTCCTCATCGGTCCGTTTCTGCTGCGCCGCCGCGGCATTTACTTCGGCCTGCTCGCGATCGCATTCGGACAAGTCTTCTACTTCGTCGCGTATCGCTTCACGGACGTCACCGGCGGGGAAGACGGCATGGGTTTCCCGCGCCCGTCCATCGCTGTGCCCGGAGCGCACGTGTTGCTCAAAGAGTACAGCCTTTATTACGTGCTGCTGGCGGTGTATGCCGCAGCGTTCATCGCGTTTTGGTACATCGTCGACTCGCCCTTCGGCCGAACGCTGGTGGCCATCCGCCAAAACGAAGCGCGCGTCCGTTATCTGGGGCTGAACACCGATCGCTTCATCTTCGTCGCGCTGCTGATCGCGTCTGTGATGGCGGGACTGAGCGGCGCGCTCTTCGGCCTCTTGATTCTGTTCGCGTACCCGTTCATGCTCGACTGGCACGAGTCGGGCTATTTCGTGATCATGATGATTATGGGCGGCGCCGGGACCGTGTTCGGCCCCCTCATCGGCGCGTTCATCTACGTCATCGGGAAAGACATCATTTCGACCATCACGCCGCTGTGGCAGATTTTCCTCGGGGCGGTTTTCATCGCGTGCGTACTCGCATTCCCCAAAGGCATCTTAGGGACGATTCTCGCTTTGCGCCGCGGAGCGCCGATCGAAGTCGAAAGCGAAACGCCCGATTGGGAAGCAAGCCCGCCGCGGCTGGCTGCGGACCGCAATGCCTGACGAACTGATCCTCGAAGGCCGCCGCGTCTCCAAACAGTTCGGCGGCGTCCACGCGGTCGACGACGTCTCAATCGCCGTGCGCAGCGGCACCATCCACGCCGTCATCGGCCCGAACGGCGCCGGAAAGACGACGTTCTTCAACACGCTGTCCGGTTTCACGCCGCCCGACGCGGGCACGGTCACGTTTCGCGGCAACGACGTGACGCGCATGGCGAATTGGCAGCGGGTCGCCGCCGGGATGGGCCGCACGTTTCAAACGCCGAGTATCTTTCCCGAACTGAGCGTTTACGACAACGTCGTGCTCGGCGTGCGCGCGCACGCCAAGCAGGCGTTCCGCCTGCGTGCGCCGTCCGGCGAAGCGAAGCGCGCGGAAGACGCGCGCGTGGACGAGTTGCTCGGCTTCGTCAACCTGCTCAGGTTCCGCAGCCGCCTCGTGGCCGAACTCTCGCACGGCGCGCAGCGCCTCTGCGAGATCGCGATGAGCCTGTCGACGGATCCCGTCCTCGTGCTGCTCGACGAGCCGATGGCCGGGCTCGCTGAAGCGGAAACCGAGCGCATCATGGCGGTGATCCGCGATCTCCGCGAGCGGCTTGGGCTCACGGTGCTGTTCGTCGAGCACAACATGCGCGTCGTGCTCTCCCTGGCGCATTACATCACAGTGCTCGACCGCGGCAAACTCTTGGCGGAAGGGACGCCGGCCGAAATTTCGGACAATGAGGCCGTGCGCGACGCCTACCTCGGCAAAGAAGTGCTCGAACATGTCTGAACCGCTCCTCGCGATCGATAAACTCAATACCAACTACGGCAAAATCCGCATCCTGCGCGAGGTGTCGCTTACCGTGCAGCCCGGCGAACTCGTCGCGCTCCTGGGATTGAACGGCGCCGGAAAAACGACGACCCTGCGCAGCGTGCTCGGCCTGACGCCGCCCGCTTCAGGTTCGATTCGCTACGACGGCCGCGAGATCGCCGGCTCGCCGGCGTATCGCGTCGCGCGGATGGGCGTGGGCTACGTTCCTGAAGGCCGGCGCATGTTCAAGGAACTGAGCACGCTCGAAAACCTGCAGCTCGCGGAAAACGGCCGCAGCGGTGAGTGGACCATCGCGCGCGTGCTCGAGCATTTGCCCAAGCTCGATGAAGTCCGCGCGCGCAAAGCCGGCCGTCTGTCGGGCGGCGAACAGGAAATGCTGGCCATCGGCCGGGCGCTGGTTGCGAACCCGAAGTTGCTGCTTGTGGACGAGCCGTCGCAGGGTCTCGCGCCGCTCATCGTCGAGGACGTGTATCGCATTCTCGCCGAGTTGAAGAGCCGCGGCACAGCGATTTTGCTCGTCGAGCAGAACGCGCTGCTCGCGCTCAAAGTGGCGGACCGTGCGTACGTGCTGGACAGCGGCCGCATCGTGTACGGCGGGCCCGCGACCGAACTCGCCGCGGACCGCTCGCGCGTGCGTTCGCTCATGGGTCTCGACGCCGCCGTCTAGGGAGGTTCAGGACCTCTCTAGGATTTTCCGAGCGACGCCGGCTTCAGGAGCGCCGGAAACGTTTTGTGCAGCGCTTCGAGCTTCGGACGGTCGTTGTAGACGATATACGGATAGCTGGGATTCTTCTGCATGAAGTGCTGATGATAGTCTTCGGCTGCATAAAATCCGCGCAGCGGTTCGACCTTCGTCACGATGGGATCGCGATACGTTTTTGACGCCGCCAACTGCTTGATGTATGCGTCGACCGCGCGATGCTGCGCTTCGGTCGTGTAAAAGATTTCCGAGCGGTACTGCGTACCCTCATCCGGCCCTTGCCGGTTCAGTTCGGTCGGATCGTGCGCGACCAGAAAGAAGACCCGCAGCAGATCTTCGAACGAAATCTGTGCCGCATCGTACGTCACTTCCACCGATTCGGCGTGGCCGGTGGTGCCGGTGCTGACGATCTCGTAGTGCGCCGTCGATTTGCTGCCGCCCGAATAGCCGGAAACCGCGGTAGAGACACCCTTCAGCGATTCGAAGACGCCCTCGACGCCCCAGAAGCAACCGCCGGCAAACACCACCTTCTCCTGGTGCTGGGGGCCCGCGGCCGCAAGCGCACCGGCCGGCAGCGCAAGCCCGAGCGTCGCAGCGGCAAGCCAAGCGAAGGCCGTTCGTATGATCATGTTTGGCGTATTCTCCTCGCTTAGCCTAACGCGCGAAGCGCCGGTGCGGTTTCCGAGAGGAACCACCTTTGCCCCAGCCCCGTTACGGGTAATACGATGGCTACCATGTACCACTCACACGCCTCAGCGCCGCGGCGCCTTGCCGCCGCCGTGCTCGCCGCATTCCTCCTGGCGCCGGCCGCCGCGCTTGCCGCGCTGGCGCCGGGCACACAGGTGACCGGGACCCTGAATCAATCGATCAATACGGGCGACGCGCAAGTCGGTCAGCCCTTCACCCTCACGAACGTGTCGTCTTCTGATGGCAGCATCAGCGGAGCGACCGTGCGCGGGCACGTGGCCGACGTACAGTCGGCGAGCCGCGGCCGCAAAGCATCGATCACCCTCGCGCCCGATTCACTCAGAACCGCCGGCGGCACTATGTACGCGCTCTCGGGACGTGTCATGTCGATGCAGGCGCAGACGAAAAACAACACCGTGAACGAAGTTGCGGGCGGGGTTGCCGGCATGGTTGTCGGCAACATCGTCGGCAAGACGATCGGCACCAACGTTGGCGGATTGCTAGGCGCGGCCGGCGGTGTGTTGTACGCGAAGAACATCAAACAGAACATTACGGTCCCGCAGAATTCGCAGATCACGTTCCAAGTCACCGCGGCGCGCACGCAGCAGCGCGGCAGGTAATCTATCGGAGGCAAAACGGGCGCTCGGTAGAATCCTCGGCTCCGCTAGGAGGGACCGCGCGTGACCGCACGCACTGCTGCTGAACCGGACGTTACGATCCTCATCGTGCCGCGCGAACGGTTCAGCAAGACACGCCGCGCGCTCGAGAGCATCTATGCACACACGCGCATGCCGTTCGCACCGGTATATGACGGCAATTCGTTGATCCGGCGCGAGCGGTATCTGGCGTCGAACGAAGCGCGCAACCTCGCGCTGCCGGACGTTCGCACGAAGTCGGCGTGATTCCGTCGACGTTCTCGATCGCCGCGGTTGACGGCGCGACGGGCGACGTCGGCATTGCGGTGCAATCGAAATTCTTGAGCGTCGGCGCAATGGTGCCGTGGGTGCGCGCCGGCGTGGGCGCCGTCGCGACGCAGGCCTTTGCCAACACGACGTACGGCCCGCGCGGACTCGAATTGCTCGCCGGCGGTGCGGAGCCCGAGCACGTGCTGCGCGTGCTGACGGAGGACGATCCGGGCCGCGACGACCGCCAAGCCGGTGTCGTGGACGTGCGCGGACGGGCGGCGACCTTTACCGGCTCGCGCTGCATCGCGTACGCCGGCGGCCTGTGCGGTGACGGCTTCGCGGCGCAAGGCAATTGTCTGGGGTCGCCCGCGGTCGTCGACGCGCTGGCGTCCGCGTTCACCTCGGCGCGCGGCCACCTTGCGGACCGGCTGGTCGCGGCGCTGCGCGCCGCCCAAGCCGCGGGCGGCGACAAGCGCGGCCAGCAGAGCGCCGCGCTCATTATCGAACGGGACGGCGGCGGGTACGCCGGATTCAACGACCGCAGCGTGGATTTGCGCGTCGACGATCATGCTGCGCCGATCGAAGAACTGGCACGGCTGCTCGACATGCACAAACTGTATTTCTTCGCGGCGGCGCGCGAGGACGTACTGCCGATCGATGCCGCGCTCGGGCGCGAAATCGTCGCGGAATTGGTGCGGGCGGGCGCGCTCGATGCCGCCCCTCAGTCCTTCGACGAGACGGCACGCACCGCGCTCGTGCGTTTCATGCACGTCGAGAATCTCGAAAATCGCGTGCGCGACGACGGTGCGATCGACCGGCAGACGCTCGAGTACTTGCGCGCGTTTTCGCCCGGCGCATGATGCGGGTCGCTCGCCGCATCGCAATCGCGCTCGCCGCCGTAATCGGCGTCGCTCTTTTCGCAGCCGCCGTCTACGCCGCATCGGTCGCGCTCAGTGTCCGGACCGGCGTCGCGCGGACGGGCGGAACGGTCGGCGGGCTCGCGCTCCAGGCGCCGGTGCGCGTTCTGCGCGACGAGCGTGGCATTGCGCATATCCGCGCGGCGAACGTGCACGACTTGTTTTTCGCGCAGGGCTACGCCACCGGCAGCGACCGGCTTTTCCAAATCGACATCACGCGGCGATTCGTGCTCGGCCGGCTCGCCGAAGTGTTGGGGCCGCCCCTCATCGACGTCGACATGACGAGCCGCGAAGTCGACGTGCGCAGCATCGCGCACGTGCAATTCGGCAAACTCGGCGCGCCGACGCAAGCGTTGCTGCAGGCGTACGCCGACGGCGTCAATGCCGCCGCGGCGCGCGAACCGCTGCCGCCCGAGTATCGCACGCTGCTGTTCGGCTTCGAGCCGTGGCGCGCCGAGGACGCGCTGGTCGTGGGCTTCGCAACCGTTCTCGATCTCGCCGACGGCGCGAAGGACGTCTTGGCGCGCGATGCGGTGATGCGCACCGCGGGAGCCGGTGCCGCGCAAGCGTATTTTTCGCTGACGGATCCGGCGTACGACGCGCCGACGGTTGACGGACCGCACGCCCGCATCGCCGCATTGCCGCCGTTACGGCGCGGCGTTGCGCGGGCGCCGGCGGGCCGGTGGAACGGTGACTTCGTGCGCGACGGCGCGGGCAGCAACGAGTGGGTCGCCGGCGCGGCGCATACGACGACGGGCCGCGCGCTGCTCGCGAACGACCCGCATCTCTCGCGCGCGATTCCGGGCATTTGGCACTTGGTCGATCTGCGCGCGCCGGGGTTTCATGCCGCCGGTGCGACGCTCGCCGGCACGCCCGGCGTCATTCTGGGGCACAACGAGCATGTTGCATGGGGCTCCACGAACGGTACGGTCGCGGCGGTGCGCGTGTTCGCGGAACGCTTTGCGACCGCTGACGGCGACACGTATGCACGGGCTGACGGCGCAACAGCAACGGCCGCGGCGCGAACGGAAGTCTTCCACGTGCGCTTCGGGGGCGACCGGACGCGCCGGTATTTGACGACGGTGCACGGCTTCGTCGTCGAACCGGGCGGTGCGCTACGGCATGCGGTGCAGTGGGACGCGGCGGAGCATCCTGCCTCGCCGGTGTCGGCGTTTCTCGGTCTCGACCGGGCCGCGTCGCTCGAAGAGGCATGGCACGCGCTCGCGGCATATCCCGGACCGACGCAGAACTTCGTGCTGGCCGACGTTTCGGGCCGCGCGGCATATACGGTCGCCGGTGGTATCCCCGACGACCCGGCGTGGGGCTTGCGCGCATATGACGGCGCGCGCGCAGCGGCGGCGCCGCTGCACGACATTCCATTCGCGCGGCTTCCGCATCTCGATGCGAGCCGTGACCTCGTCGCGATCAACTCGAACAACCTGCAGTACGGTGCCGGTTACCCATACCGGCTCAGCGCCAACTATTCGCCGCCGTATCGTGCGGCCGAAATCCGGCGTCGTTTGCGTGCGCTCCCGCGCTATGGGCCGAGTGATTTTTCCGCGATTCAGGCCGACACGATGTCGGTTGCAGACCTCGAATTCGCGCACCGCTGCGCGGCGGCGCTCGAACGCACGGGCGCCGCACGGGAAAGGAATTTCGCAGCCGCTTATGCCGCGCTGCGCAGTTTCGACGGCCGGTTCGATCCCGGCTCGCACGGCGCGACGGTGGTGCAGCGCGTGCGTGGCGCGGCCGCCGAGAATCTCTTCGCGCGCCATCTTCCGCCCGATGCGTATTACGGCTATCTTGCGTACGGACCGGCCGTGGTCACGCTGATGCGGGCCGTGCGCGAGCATCCGCCGGGGTGGTTTGCGAACGACGACGTCGATCGATTCTTGAGTGAGGCGGTGCGTTCCGCGGTTGCGCGGTATGGTGTCGCGGAAATCGCCGCTTCGTACGGCGACGCGTATACGGTGACTGCGCGGCACCCGCTGGCGGCGTTCGGGTTGCACGCGTGGGATGCCGCGCCGGTACCCGGCTCCGGCGGCAGTTACGCGCCCGCGGTCCAGGGGCCGAAACTCGGCCAAAGTTTTCGCGCGGTGTGGGATGTGGGCGCATGGGACCGGGGCGGCATCGATATTCCGAACGGCGAGTCCGGCGAACCGGGGTCGGAGCATTACCGCGATTTGGCACCCAACTACGCACGGCACGCAGTGACGCCGTTGCCTTTCAGCGATCGCGCTGTCGAGGCGGCGGCCCGTGCCACGCTCGTGCTGCGGCCGTGATCGATTGGCCCGCGCTCGGACGGCAATTCGACCGCGACGGTTATTTCGTCGTTCCCGCATGTAAGTCCGAGGCCGACATCGCCGCGCTCGCGCGCGCGCCGAGGCAATCGTAGCGATGTTTGATCCGAACACGTCCGGCGCCGTCTTCTCGACGCGCGCCGATAGCGGGCGCGACGAGTATTTTTGGCAATCCGGCAACACCGTCCGCTGTTTTTTCGAAGAGGACGCATTCGACGAACCCGGCCGGCTGCGCGTGCCGAAGGACCGCGCCATCAATAAGATCGGTCATGCGATGCACGACCTCGATCCGGTGCGTCGAGCGTGACGACGTTTTGGTTCGCTTTGGAAGACGCCGGGTGCCTGTGGGTGCAGCCGGGCGGCCACCGGGGCCCGCTGCGCGAGCGTTTCGTTGCGGATAGCGGCGGCCTGCGGATTGAACCGCTCGATCCGCTGCCTTGGCCGGCCGGCGACAGCGCGCACGCCCTTGAAGTGGCCGCGGGTACGCTCGTCGTTCTGCATGGTTTACTTCCGCATCACAGTGCGGCGAATCGTTCGGCGTCCTCCCGCCACGCGTACACGCTGCACGCTGTCGATGCACGCGCCGCATACGCAAGCACGAACTGGATACAGCGCCCGGCTGCTTTCCCCGCGCGCGGTTTCTGAGCGTCGCGTGAGGATTCTGTAACGCTGCACGTGTGCCAGAAACCTGACAGGTTGGCGCAATATCATGGTGTTCGGAGGCGACACACACACCATGAACAAACGATTTCTCCCCCTCACCGCGCTGGCTGCGGCCGCGACATTCACCCTCGGCGCGATCGCACCGGCGAGCGCCGATCAGGCAGCCGCAACGCGCAACGCAATTCTCGGCGCCGCGGCCGTTGTCGCCGGCATCGCGATCGAATCAAACGTTTCGCGAAAAAACGCCGCGGCCAGCCGCGTGCAAGGGTACACCCGTAACGGCGGGATGGTGTACGGCGACGGCCGCATCGTGGAACGCGACGGCACGACGTATTACCCCGGCAACAACGGTCAGACCGTGGATTGCAACAACGGATCGTGTGTGGTCGACGGTACTTACAACAACAACGGCGGCTACAACAACGGCGGTTATAACAACGGCGGTTATAACAACGGCGGCTACGATAACCGCGGCTACAACAATGGCAACCGCAACTGGAACGGAAACGAGAACGGTAATTGGAACCAGAACAACCGCGGCTACTACGGGAACAGCCAAAACGGCAACCGCTGGAACGACGCGCGTAACGGCCGGTAGACCGGTCCCGGCAACTCAAAACGGGAGCGAGAAATCGCTCCGGTTTTTTTTTGCCTGCTTGAAGGATGGCGCCCCGTGCGCTACGCATACGTTTCCTCCCGGACTGCTCAGGAGAGGCGTCGAGATGAAGCGCAGCACGTTTACCGCATCGCTCACCGCCGCGGCGCTGGCCGTTCCCGCCGGGGTCCGTGTCGCGTATGCGGCCGACGACGTGAGCGTCGGTACCTCGAACAGCAGCAGCGACGTGCCGTTCTTTATCGCCGACAAGCTGGGCTATTTCAAAGAGCAGAATCTGACGGTGAAGCTGCAGCCGTTCGACTCGGCAGCGAAAATGGTCGCGCCGCTGGGCGCGGGTCAGCTCGATGTCGCCGCCGGCGCGCCTTCCGCCGGACTGTACAATGCCGTGCTGCAGAACATCGATTTGAAGATCGTCGCGGACAAAGGCTCGACTCCGAAGGGCTACGGATACCTGCCGCTGCTCGTTCGCGCGGATCTCGTGAAGAGCGGCAAGTTCAAGTCGTTCAAGGACCTCAAGGGGCTGAAGGTCGCCGAGCCGGCGCAAGGCACCACGACGTCGTCAACGCTGAACGAAGCGCTCAAGCGCGGCGATCTCGCCTACAACAGCGTCGAACACATCTATCTCGGCTTCCCGCAGCACGTGCCGGCCTTCGAGAACGGCAGCATCGACGCCAGCCTCACGACCGAACCGTCCGCGACGCTCGCCGTGCGCAGCGGCGCTGCCGTCCGCTTTGCGAGCGACGACACGTTTTATCCCAACCAGCAGCTCGCGGTGCTCTTGTACGGCGGCAATTTCATTCAGAAGCGGCGGGACATCGGCGTGAAGTTCATGATCGCGTACATCAAGGCCGCGCGCTACTACAACGACGCGCTCAGCGGCGGAAAGCTGCGCGGCAAGAACGCAGCTTCGGTGCTCGACATCTTGACCGAATACACGCCGGTCAAAGACCGCAAGATTTATGAGGAGAGCGTCCCGAACGGCAACGATCCGGACGGGCACGTCAACATCGGAAGCCTCAAGAACGATTTGGCGTTCTTCAAAGAGCAAAAGCTGGTCACCGGCAACATCATGGTGGAGCAAGTGCACGACGGCTCATTCGTGGACACGGCGCTGAAATCGGTCGGCCGTTACCACCGGAGCCGATGACGCCCAAGATTCGTTTCGAGCACATCACGAAGACGTTTCGGCTGCGCGACGCGGAGTTCACCGCGCTCGAAGATCTTTCGTTCACCGTGGGTACCGGCGAGTTTTTCATGATCGTCGGACCCAGCGGCTGCGGCAAGACGACGCTCCTGCGAATCGCGGCGGGACTGGAGCGGCCGACGTCCGGTGACGTCCACGTGGAACGCAGCAAGAGCGACCGGCCCGAAAATGCCATGGTCTTCCAAGGCGATTCAATTTTTCCGTGGATGACCGTGCGCGACAATGCGGCGTACGGCTTGCGTATGCGCGGCGCTCAAAAGGGGCACGTTGACGACGTCGTCGGGCACTATTTGGACCGCACAGGGCTGCGTAAATTTGAGAACGCGTATCCGCATCAGCTTTCGGGCGGAATGAAACAGCGCGTGTCGATCGCGCGCGCGTTCGCTTGTGATCCCGAGGTGTTGCTGATGGACGAGCCGTTTTCCGCGCTCGACGAGCAGAACCGTACGATTCTGCAACAAGAATTGCTGCGCATTTGGGACGAGACGAAAAAGACAGTGGTCTTCATCACGCACAGCGTTGACGAGGCGGCGACCCTCGGCGATCGCATCATGGT
>JBHEMQ010000013.1:37632-41322 GCA_046262475.1 Candidatus Velthaea sp. | reverse complement strand
CGTCAACACGTGCGCCAGGTCGCCGTCGTCCGTCAACAGCAAAACGCCGGTCGTGTCGTAGTCGAGCCGGCCGACCGGCACGAGGCGCGCACGCAGTCCGTGCGACTGCAGAACGTCGGCGACGGTGCGGCGCCCTTCCGGATCGCGCATCGTGGTGACGACGCCGTGCGGTTTGTGCAGGACGACGTAGCTGTGTTCGGTCGCCGGTGCGACGATGCGGCCCGCATATTCCACGCGGTCGCGCGTTTCATCGACGGATGTGCCGAGCTCGCGAACGACCACGCCGTTGACGCGAACGCGGCCCGCGACGATGAGCTCTTCCGCCGCGCGCCGCGACGCGACGCCGGCTTGAGCGAGATAGCGCTGCAGACGCACGCGGCGCTCAGACCAGTGCGGCGACCGATTTTTCGGTGATCGCGCTCAAGAACTCATCGTTCGTCTTCGTCTTCGCAAGCCGTTCCACCACGAGTTCGGCGAACTCGAGCGCCCCTATCGAAGCGGTGGCGCGGCGCAGCATCCATACCTTGCGCAGCTCGATTTCTGAAAGCAAAAGCTCTTCATGCCGCGTTCCGGAACGCTTGACGTCGACGGCCGGAAAAATCCGCGCATCGGCGAGTTTGCGCGACAGATCGATCTCACCGTTCGCCGCGCCGCGAAACTCCTCGTAGATGACCTCGTCGATCTTAGCACCGGTCTCGACGAAGGCGGTGGCGACGATCGTGAGCGATCCGCCCTCCTCGGCCTTGCGCGCGGCGCCGAAATAGCGCTTCGGTTTGAAGAGCGATCCCGTTTCCAAGCCGCTGCTGAGCGCGCGGCCGGACGGGGGATGCGCGCCGCTATATGCGCGCGCTAGGCGGGTGATCGAATCGAGCACGATCACGACGTCTTTGCCAAGCTCCACCAAACGTTTCGCGCGTTCGAGCACGAGCTCCGCGACCGTAACGTGGCTTTCCGGATGCTCGTCGAATGTCGATGCGACCACTTCTCCGTCGAGCGTGCGGCTCAAATCGGTGACGTCCTCCGGACGTTCGTCGACGAGCAGGGCGATGATGTAGGCGTCTTTGTGATTCGCGGCGATCCCGTTCGCGATGTGCTTGAGCAGCGTCGTCTTGCCGGATTTCGGCGGCGCGGCGATCAGCAAACGCTGGCCTTTGCCGATCGGGGCGAAGAGGTTCAACGCCCGGCCCGCCAGTTGTCCGCGCACTTCGAGGTCGAACCGTTCAGCGGGATGCACCGGCGTCAGCGCATCAAACGAGCGCCGGTCGCGCACGGCGTCGGGATCGAAGCCGTTGACCGTCTCGACTTTGACGATGCCGTAATATTTCTCATTGTCTTTCGGTTTACGCACTTGACCGGCCACGAGGTCGCCGCGCCGCAACTCGAAGCGGCGGATCTGCGACTGGCTGATATAGATGTCGTCGGCACCCGGCAAATAGCCGGTGCGGCGCAAGAAGCCGTAGCCTTCCGGCAAAACGTCGAGTACGCCGCTGGCCATTTCGAGGCCCGAGCGGTGCGCCTGAATCTCTAGAATCTGCGCGATCAGGTCGTCTTTCTTGATCTTCACCGGCGTCGCGATGTCGAAAGTCTTGGCAAGCTCGTTGAGTTCCGTCTTGCTCATGTCCGCGAGCTGCTGCGCGGAAAGCAGCGGCGGCCCGACCGGCTGCGGAAACTCGGGTTGCGCGAAAATGTCGGCGGCCGCCGGCGGGCCGCCCTCGAAACGCTGGCGGCCGCGGCGCGAGCGCCGGCGCCGGTTGCCGCCACCGTCCGGCGGACGTCCGTTTTGCGGGGGGCGATTGTCGAAGTGCAGCGGAGATCTCGCTTCTGCTGATGAGCGCACGAACGTTCGGCGAAGCGATAACGGCGAGGCTGCCGGTAGCGCTGGGACGCGCGTGCGCCGAGGGAACATGAGCGGCATCGCGTCGATGAACGATCGGTCGGCGATGTGGCCGTGCATAGCTTACGCCGCCCGTCTCGGAAACCTTGCAGTCCGTTACGGCGAAAGCGCCCGCGGACCGCTGAGAAACGAGCTGCCGCGCGCATAGAAGCGATGCTGCCGCTCGGCGGCCTTTGCGAGGCCGATGCGAACGGACTCGCCGACGTCAGGCAGGGGAGCGCCGTCACGCGCCAACCACAACCGTTGGTCGCGTTCCAAGTCGGCGCCGTCCAACGCGCGGTCGATGTCGAGCGCGGCGCACAACCGCCCCGGACCGCGTGCAAGATCGCGTTCCCGAACGCCCGCGCCGCGACGCTCACGCATGACGCCGATTCCGCTGAGGGGCTGCGCCGCGCGGATGAGGACGGCCGCACCGACGCCCTCTGCCTCGCTGCTGACGTTGAGACAGTAGGCCGTACCGTAAATGAGGTACACGTACGCATGCAGGCGCCGCCCGAACATCGCCCGGTTGCGTTGGGTCATCCCGCGAAACGCATGCGAACTCGGATCACCCGGCTCGTACGCTTCGGTCTCGACGATGCGTCCCGTGAGCAGCGCTGCGCCTGCGAGTCGCCGCACGAGCACGACGCCGATCAGCGCGCGCGCGAGCTGCAGCGTGTCGCTCGGCAAATCGCGCCGGCGCAAGCGCCGCACCGGCCGCGCTATGCGGCGGAGTGCAACGTGAGACTCGCGACGGCCCGCCGGGTGAGGTCGCGCACGTCGGCGGCATCGGCCATTTCAAGCCGGACCGTGCCCAATCCATGAAGCAGGCAGCGCGTGCGAACATAGGGCATCGTCAGCGCTTTTGGCGGCGCCGCTTCACCGGCAAGCTCGGAAACGACCTTGCCGTCGGCGAGGCGCAAGCGCACGCGCCCGACGCCGCGGCTCTTCAAGTGGGCCGTGACGACGGCCACCGCTGCATACCCGGCGTCGCGGCCCTCGAGCACCGGCAGCGGCGTGATCCGGAAAGGCAGCCGGACGACACCTGACGCCGCGCCGCTCGAAATCGTGGCGTAAGCGATACCGAACCCGTGGGCGTCGGCCGCGTAACCGACGGCGACGTCTGCGGGGGGGCGGGAGCGGCGTGCGTGTGACATATGGAAGGTGTTCCCATCGTACATCGAACATACGTTCGATGTCAAGCAACCCGACCGCCGAGTACCTCCTGATAGACCTCGAGCATCCGGCGTGTCTGTAGTCCCACGCTATAGCGCGAGTATGCCAAATGTACGGCACTGTGATCCGGTCCCGCGGAAACAGCCGCGTCGAGGGCGGCGGCGAACGCCGCGGGCTCGGCGGGCACGAGCCGCCCGCCGGCGCCCAGCACGTCGCGTGACGCCGGGGTATCGATGGCGACGACCGCCAGGCCGGCCGCCAGCGCCTCCGCCAGAACCAAACCTTGCGTTTCCGTGGTGCTGGGAAACACGAAGGCATCGCCGGATGCGTAGACGTCGGGCAAGGCCGCGGACGGCAGCGCCCCGGTAAAGCGCACGCGCCCCGCAACGCCGGCGCGCGCCGCGCGCTCCTCGAGCGCCGCGCGGTGCGGCCCATCGCCGACGATGGCGAGGCGCGTGCCGGGGACCCGCGAACGGGCAAGCGCATCGATGGCAAGCTCCAGATTTTTCTCGCGCGCGAGGCGTGAGACAACGAGTGCGAGAGGCGTTTCGTCGTCGCCGCCCAGCAGGGCGCGGTACGCCGGCACGGTGGCCAGCAGGTCGTGGTGCAGCCCGACGTGGGTGATGGTGCCGTTCTGCAGC
>JBHEMQ010000013.1:16054-37622 GCA_046262475.1 Candidatus Velthaea sp. | reverse complement strand
CAACGTCGATCGCGCTAGGGACCACCGCGATCGGCGTCCGCACCCCGATTTCACGCAGGCGCGATTCCATGGCCGGCGTCGGCACGATCACGGCGTCCGCGCCGTTCGCGTACGAGCGCGTGAGCGTCACGGCGGCCGCCTCGGTCGCGCGCCGCTCGAACGGCAGATAGTGGGCGTAGGCTTCGATGCGCGTGTGATACGTGAAGACGAGCGGCACGCCGCGCCGGCGCGCATAGCTGGCGCCCATCCAGCCGGTCACGAACGGCGAGTGCGTGTGGACCAGCGCGAGGTCCCGCACGCGGCCGCGGTCGACGTTGCGCACGTACGGGACGCACAGCCGATAGGCGGTCGGCGTGGGCAGCGGAAGGGACGGCAGGCGGACGATGGCATCGTCATCATCCTCGAAGTCCGGGAATTGCGGGGCGATCGTGGTGACGGCGACGCCCGCTCCTTCAAGACCGGCGCGGAGCATGTCGATACTCGCCACGATGCCGTTCACGATCGGGCGGTAGCATTCGGTGAAAAAGCCGACGCGAAGGTTCGACACGGGGGCGTTGCCTTGGCTATGAGCGGGTAGTGGGCCTGGCGGCCCCCCCGACTTTCGGGTTTGACGGGGCTCACAACGCCGTGCTATCGTACCCCAGATTCGCCCGGCAGAAGTGCTGAGAGGCGATCGAGCGAGCACTCAGTCTTTGCTCTCTGCCGAATGCCATTGCGCGTCGGCTCGCCGCGGACCACGATCCGCCACCCACTTGTCCCGGTGTGACCTCGTCATTGGCGTACTGCGCGGGGTTTGGTTCGGCGCGCTTTTCGCGCAGCAAGGAGTCGGGTTATCGAGCGAACGCAACGGTCATCTGTGGCAGCCACCAGCGTCTTTTCGCTCGCCCTCCTGCTGCCGCTCGGCGCCGGGAGCGTCTCGGATCGCGCGGCGGCCGTGCTCCAGAGCGTCGCGGCCCAGGCCCCGACGAAGCACGTTACGTTCGTCCGTTCGGGCGACGCCTCAGCCGTGGGAACGCGCGCCGCGACGGTCGGCGACTTCCTGCAGGAACGCGGCGTCGTGCCGAGCGCGGAAGACGCCGTTTCGCTCGATCCGGGCGCGGCTCTGCAGGACGGCGACGTCGTCGAATATCGCCCGGCCGTGCCCGTCACGCTAGTCGTCGATGGGCTGACGCGCGCGGTCTTGTCGCCCGCGTCCACGGTCGCGCAGGTGCTTGCCGAGCAGCACGTGGAGATCGGCGCTCACGATCAGGTACTGCCTGCGGCCGGTTCGTCGCCGGCGCGCGACGCGGTCATCCGCGTCACGCACGTGACCGCGTGGACCGAGCGGCTGCGCGCGCCCATCGCCCCGGCGGTGAAGCGCCGGTACGACATCGCGCTTGCGCCCGGCACGACCCGCGTCCTCGACCGGGGATCCCCCGGCGCCCGCGAAACGACCGTGCTCGTATCGCAGCCCGACCGCAGCCTCGCGCCGCGCAGGTCCTTGCTAGCCTCGCGCGTGGTCCGCGCGCCGCGGACGCGGGTCATCGCGCTCGGTATCGGCGAGTACGCGGCCTTTTCGCATCTCGCGCACCGCGGCATGCAGGGCACGCTGCACCTGGCCGGCGCGGCCCTGAATATGGTAGCGACGGCGTACTCGAGTCAGTGCGTCGGCTGTTCCGGCTTTACGCGCATCGGGCGGCGCGCGGGGCACGGAATCGTCGCTGTCGACCCGCACGTGATCCCGCTCGGAACGCGGCTGTTCATCCCGGGCTACGGTCGTGCGCTGGCCGGCGATACCGGCGGCGCCATCCGGGGCAAACGCATCGATCTCGGCTTCGACTCGCACGGCGACGCGCTGACGTTTGGGCGGCGTCAGGTCGTGGTGTACGTCCTCAAATAGTCCGAAGGCGCTGCTCGCCGCATACGGGCTGCGCCCGAAGAAGCGGCTCGGGCAGCATTTTCTCATGGACGGCGGCACCGCCGCGCGCATCGCGCGTCTCGCGGTGGAGCGGCCGGGCGAACGTGTCGTCGAGATCGGCGCCGGCACCGGCGCGTTGACCGCGGCGCTGGTGGCAGCGGGCGCCGCGGTCACCGCGTTCGACGTCGATGCCCAAATGGTCGGCGTGCTCCGCTCGCGGGACGACATCGGTTCCGCGCGGATCGAGTGCGCCGACGCGCTAGCGTTCGATTACGCGGCATGGGCCGGTACCGCGCCCTGGACGGCGGCCGGCAATCTTCCGTACAACATCGCAACCCCGCTGATGCTGCGGCTCGCCGAATTGCCGCATCCGCCGCAGCGCGTCGTCGCGATGATTCAAAAGGACGTCGCGCAGCGGCTTACCGCGAAGCCGGGTACTGCGAGCTATGGCAGCCTGACCGTCGCGATCGCGCACAAAATGAGCGTGCGCCGCGCGTTCAGCGTGGGACCGGCGCAATTTTTTCCGCGGCCGAACGTCGATTCGGCCGTGGTCGTGCTGCAGCCGCACACGGTTCCGCCCGTCGTGCCGGCGGACCCCGCCTTGTTCGCGGCGGTCGTGCGGGGAGCGTTTGCGTATCGGCGAAAGACGCTTGCGAACTCCCTCGCCATCGCACTCAGCATTCCGCGGGATCGGATCGCGAACGTGTTGCGCGGCCTCCATCTGAATCCGGAGATCCGTGGAGAAGAACTCGACCTCGCTACGTTCGCCGCTCTCGCCGACGCTTTGGCCGGCTGAAGCATTCTCCGCATCCCGCGTCGCGATCTTCATCTCGACGGTCGCCGGCGCGTTCATCGCGGCCTCGCTGATGGCGCTCGTCGCCGTGCGGCTCGATGGTTCCCCGGCATTGACCGCGACGCGCGGACTGCGGCTCACCGCCGGCCTGCTCATCGCGCAGATCATCGTCTACGTGCTGGTCTTGGCGGTCGCGCTGCCCCTTTTTCCGTACGCCGCGCGCCGCACGCTGCGCCAACTCGGCCTGCACGCGCCGCGTGCGGCGGACGTCAGCGCCGGGCTCGTCGGGGCGCTTGGAATGTACGTCTGCGCAGAGCTCGCCGCGCTGTTGCAAAAATTCGTGTTCCACATCGAGGGCACGCAAGCGGACGTGCAGCTCTTCGGCACCACGCACGACCAGCGGCTCATTGCGGGGCTCGTCGTCGTTGCGGTGCTGCTCGCGCCGATGTTCGAGGAATTGCTGTTCCGCGGTTTCTTGTTCAACGCGATGCTGCGCTACTTGCCCGTGGGTGGCGCGGCACTCATCAGCGGCATCGTTTTCGGCTTCGCGCACGGTGACCGCACGGCGCTCTTTCCGCTCGCGTGCGGGGGCGTCGTCCTTGCCGTCGTCTATTATCGTACCGGTTCCTTGGTCGCCGCGATGTTCACGCATGGTTTCTTTAACCTCGCGAACGTGATCATCGTGCTTGCGATGGGCGGCAAGATTACGTGATACGCCTCGCCGTCGACGCGCTGAATCTGCGCGCCGACGAGCGCGGGATGGGTCGTTACGTGCGCGGCGTGCTGCGCACGTTTGCCGCGCGCGACGATATCGCGCTGACGCTGCTGGTACGCGATCCAGACAACGCCGCACGCTATCGCGCCATCGCGGGCGACCGCGCGGCGGTGGCGGCAACCAACACCGCCCGCCGGCGCGGCCGGTACGACGCGGTGTGGTACCCGTGGAACGCGATGCGCTTTTCCGTGAACGCGCGCTCGCTGGCCACGGTCAACGACGATTTCGCGTTCGCATATCCGGCGCGCGGCCTCGTCGCGCGGCTCCGCGAGCAGCGGCCGATCGTGCGTGCGGTGCGGCGCGCCACGCGCGTCGCGACCATTTCCGAATGGTCGCGCGGCCGTCTCGCGGCGCGCTTTCGCATCGATCCGGGGCGCATCGCGGTGCTGCCGCTGCAGCCCGCGGCGTTCTTCTGTCCGGCGGCCGAACGTGCACCCTTCCGCGAGCCGTTCGTACTCGCCGTCGGCGGTCCCGAGCGGCGCAAAAACATGGCGTTTTTCGCCGATGCCTTCGCGCGGGCGTTTCCCGCCCGCGACGTGCGGCTCGCGATTGCGGGCGAACTCGAGCCCCCGGCGCGGCACACGCTGCAGCGTACCGGCGTGCGCTTCACGCAGTTCCCCGCGTGTGGGGACGAATTGCTGCGGCGCCTTTACCGCACCGCCGCGGTCGTCGCCGTCCCGTCACTGGATGAAGGCTTCGGTCTCGTCGCCGTCGAGGCGCAGGCCTGTGGAGCACCCGTCGTCGCCTCAAACACCAGCGCGCTGCCCGAAGCGGTTGATGGCGCCGGCGCGCTCGTCGCTCCGGACGACCGTTCCGGATGGATTTCAGCGTTACGCCGCATCGTGCACGACCGCGAGCTCAACGGGCGCCTGCGCGCCCAGGGCGCGGCGCGGTGGTCCGGCACGGCGCGCGACGCAACTGCATCAGCGCTGCTCGCACTGTTGCACCGTCTCGTCGACGAGCGCGCGTAGCCGCGCGACAAAGCGCGGCGGCGCGAATTCTTCGGCGTGCGCGCGCAAGCGGCCGCGGCGATACCGCGCCGGATCGAAGGCGCGCAACGCGGCGGCGAGCGATGCAGCCGACGGTTCGTCGAAGAACGCACCCGTTTCGCCCTCGACGATGGTTTCGAGTGCGCCGCCGGCGCGCAGCGCGATCGTCGGACGTCCGGCGGCGGCTGCTTCCAATGGAACCAGGCCGAAGTCTTCCTCGCCCGGGAGAATCACGGCCCGCGCGCGGCCGATGAGCGCGTTCAGTTCCGCATCGGCGAGATAGCCGTGAAACGTCGTCGCCGTTCCGGCGGCCCGCGCGCGCAGGACGCTCTCGGCAGGTCCCGTGCCCGCGACGTGCAGCGGTACGCCGGCGAGCGCGCACGCCTCGACCGCGCGATCGATGCGCTTGTACGGCAGCAGCCGCGAAACGACGACGTAATAGTCGCCGTCGCCGGGACCCACCGTGAAGCGGTCGACGTCGACGGGACAATGCAGCACCGCCGACTCCCGGCCGTAGTAGCGCTGCACGCGCTCCGCGACGTTGCGCGAATTGGCGATGAAGCGCGTCGGCCGCTGGGCCGCGCGTTTGTCCCACGCGATGAGCCGCCGGACGAGCGGGCGCGCCAGCGCCGCGGCGCCGAATCCGCCGACATACCGATCGTAATCGAACGCGAAGCGGCTGACGGTATTGATGTAGCAGACGTGCACCGCGCCCGCGCGCGCGAGCACGCCCTTCGCCCAAGCTGTCGTCGAACTGAGGACGAGGTCGAATTCGCGCAGATCGAAGCTTTCGAACGCCCGCGGATACAGCGGCGCGAGCGCTCGGAAGTAGCGGTCGTGCAGGGGCAGGCGTTGCAGGAAGGACGTGCGCACGCGCTCGCGCGCGACGACGTCGCCGGCCGCGCGCTCGCTGTAGATCGACGTGAACACCGGCGCGTCCGGATAGGCGGCCGCGATGTGCGCAAATACCCGCTCCGCGCCGCCGCGCTGATTGAGGTAGTCGTGAACGAGCGCGACCCGTGGTGCCGCGCCGGTCAGTTCACTTGGTATTCGGCGTTTCCCGCGGCGAGATCAACGCGACGGTAAAGTGCTGTAAGTACGCCTTCGCGGCGCGCTGCACGTCGGCGGCCGTCGCCGCGTCGATCGCGGCCAGTGCCGTCTGCGCGTAATCCGGATCGACGCCCTGTTCGATGAAGTTGCCGATGGACCACGCGCGATCCGACAACGAGATGGTCTCGGTTTGCCATTCGCCGTGCGCGCTGCTCTTGTAGCGCTTCAAGAGCGATGCATTGAACGGCTTGCCGGCGACGCTCTTCAACACCGCGTCGACGCCGCCGATACCGGCCGACGGGCTCAGCTGGGCGCCGTTGATGTAGAGTGCGAGCGACGCCGGTTTCGCATCGTAGGCGTACATGACGCCGACGGCGCGGGCGTACGACGGCAGCGTCGTGGAACTGGGCCGGACAAAAACGTCCGCCAGCAGCGAACGCAGGATGAGCATCGGTCCGAAATCACGGTCGCCCGGCGCCGGGGCGGCGAACCCGAGCACGACGTAGGTGACGCCGATGTCGCGCTGCGTGACGATGCGCTTCGGCGTGGCGGCCATCGGCCGCACCTTCGTGATCCCGAGCGGCTCCGTGCCGGCGGGAAGCGTCGCGGCGAGCACCCGCGCTGCGGCCGTGACGTCGGGCGTAACCCGGCCGACCGCGGTCACGAGACTGCCGCCGCTGCGATAATGTGCGGCCACGAACGCGCGCACGTCGGAGCCGCGCAGTGCGGCGAGCGATGCGTTCGTCCCCAGCACCGGCATCCCGCCGCCGCCGTCGTAATAGGATTGCCGCAGCATCGCAAGGCCGACGCTCACCGGATTGCGTTCCTCCTCCGCGATCCGCGCGGCGAGCGTGGTCCGCGCGGCGGCGACCGGTCCGGCGGACGTGTCGGGCGCCGCAAGTGCCTTTGCAGCGAGCGCGGCAATGGCGGGAAGCGCCGCAGGCGGCGCTTCCACGTAAAAACGCACGTCGTGCTGCCCGACCGTCGCGGTCAGCTGCCCGCCGCGCGCTGCCACGGCATCGCGCAGCGCCATGCCGTCCACCGGCGTCGAAAGAATCGTCTCCGCGCTCAGCGCGGCAAGGCCGTTCTGCTGCGGCCCTTCGCGGTCGAGCCCCGCGCGCACGAAGAATTGAACGCCGGCGAGCAGCGCCGAATCGTCGCTCTGCGCGTACAGTTTGGCACCGCCGATGTCGACCGCCGTCGTGCGGAGCGGCGCGGCCGCGGCGGTCGCCGTGAGCGCCGCTGTAAGCAGCGCGCACAGCGCGGTGCGGTTCACTTCGTGCTCCGCGCCGTCACGGCGACGACCGCGCCGGGCCGATCGAAATATTTCACGGCGGTCGCTGCGACGAACGCCGGCGTCAGTCCGGCGATCGCCGCGAAGTACTTGCCGCGCACGCCGCCCGCACCGGGTGCGTACGCCGGATTGCCTTCGACGCTGTACCAGCCGAAGGTGTCGGCGAGTTCGCCCGGCGTCTGGATATCGCTCAGCATGTGATACTCGAACGCGCTGCGCGCCGCCCCGAACGTCGCGGCGTCGAGCGGCTGCCGCACGCGTTTGAGCGCACGATCGACGACAGCGCGCGCGGCTTCAACGTCGCCGCCCGAAATGGTGATCAGGACGACGCCCGGATCGTGATACGTCACAAACTTGCCGGTGATCGCCGCTTTCGTCGGCACGACGGTTTTCTGCACGGCGCCCGTGTCCGCACGAAATAAGTAGTCGGTGATGAAATCGAGCGCGGTGGCCTCGCGTTCGTCGGTGATCGCGGGTCCGGCCCAGCCCAAACCGACGCCGCGTTCCGCGGCGCTCGTCGCAACCGGCGCCGGCTGCGGGACGGCGTGCGCGGCAAGTTCCGGTTCAGGCAACGGCGGCGCGCCGGCGCGGCCCGGAACGGCGGCGGAAACAACCATCGGATCGACGGCGCCCGTGACGACGAGCACCGCGTTGGCGGGGCGAAACGCACGTTCGGCGTATGCGCGAACCTGGCCGAGCGAGATGTTCTTGATGTCGCCGGGCGCGCCGAGCACCGGATAGCGCGCCGGCCCGTCGGCAAAGAGCGCGTGCCCGAGCAGATCGCCGATATTTTCCTCGGCGTTGAACGTGCGGTACAGCGCTTCTTCGGCCATGTCGCGCTGGGCCAGCGAAAGGCCCGCAGGCGTTAGCACCGGTGCGAAAAATGACACCGTCATCGCATGCACGACGTCGCTTGCGCGGTCGGCCGGAACGATCGCCGACACCGCAATGCTGTTCGGGTAGCTCGTCACGGCAATGCGGCCGCCGAGCTCGTCGACGAACCGTCCCAGCGGCGTTCCCGTGATCGGCTGCGACGCGGCAACGGCTGCCGCCGCCAGCCGACCGATGCCCGGAGCGGCCTTGGTGTCGAAGCCGGTCGACGGGGCGCGATACCAGAGCGCCACCGCTGCGACCGGTGCGCCGTCCGCGGGATGGACGATGTAGCGGCCGCCGCCGGTCAGCGTTCCGGTGCTCGGTGCATCGGTCGCTGCCGCGCCCAGCGCCGGCCCCGTAGAGAAGGCAAAGGCCGCGCAGAGCGCGGCCTTGTGGACCTTCCCAAGCACGTTACGCCGGCTCCGGCGAAATGCTCGGACCGAACCGCCGCGGCGGCGCTTTTTCCGGTTCCGCCGGCGTGGGTGCGGCCATCGGGACGTCCGGCGTGTCCTTGGGCGGCTTCACCGTCGGATACTGCTTGCCGCTCAAAATCGCGGCCACTTCTTCGGTATCGACCGTCTCGTGCTCTAGCAGCGAGGCCACCATGCGGTCGACTTTGTCCCAATTCGCATTGAGAATCTTAGTCGCGTTCGCATAACATTCGTCGATGATGCGGCGCACTTCCATGTCGATCTTTGAGGCGACTTCTTCCGAATAATTACGCTCGTCGCCGAAATCGCGGCCGAGAAAAACTTGGTGCGAACCGCGACCGTATTGGATCGGTCCGAGCGCATCGCTCATTCCGTACTGCGTGACCATCCGCCGCGCGAGCTCCGTCGCTTTCTCGAAGTCATTCGACGCGCCGGTTGTGACGTCGCCGAACTTGATCTCTTCGGAAATTCTTCCGGCAAGCGCCATCGTGATCTGCGCGAGCAGTTCCATCTTCGTGCGTGAGTGCCGGTCCTCGTCGGGCAGCGACCACGTAATGCCGAGCGCCATGCCGCGCGGAATGATCGTGACCTTGTGCACCGGATCCGCGTTCGGCAGCATGCCGCCGACGATCGCGTGGCCCGACTCGTGGTAGGCCGTATTCTCTTTTTCTTTCTGCGACATCACCAGCGATTTGCGCTCCGGGCCCGCGACGACGCGATCAATCGCTTCCTCGCATTCAATCATGTCGATCACGGACTTGTTTCGCCGCGCCGCGAGCAGCGCTGCTTCGTTCAACAAGTTCTCGAGATCTGCGCCGGAAAAACCCGGCGTCCGTTTCGCAAGCGTATCGAGCGACACTTCTTTGGCGAGCGGCTTGTTCTTCGAGTGCACGCTGAGAATGGCCGCGCGGCCCTTCACGTCGGCGCGGTCCACGACGACTTGGCGGTCGAAGCGGCCGGGCCGCAGGAGCGCGGGATCGAGCACGTCGGGACGGTTCGTCGCGGCGATCAGGATGACGCCGGTGTTTTGATCGAAGCCGTCCATCTCGACCAGCAGCTGATTCAACGTTTGCTCGCGCTCGTCGTGGCCGCCGCCGAGGCCCGCGCCGCGCTGGCGGCCGACCGCATCGATCTCGTCGATGAACACGATGCAGGGCGCGGATTTTTTGGCCTGCTCGAAGAGATCGCGGACGCGGCTTGCGCCGACGCCGACGAACATTTCGACGAAGTCCGAGCCGGAAATTGAGAAGAATGGCACGCCGGCTTCGCCGGCGATGGCACGGGCTAACAGCGTTTTTCCGGAACCCGGCGGTCCCAGCAGCAGCACCCCTTTCGGAATCCACGCGCCGAGCGCTTGAAATTTCTTCGGATACTTCAGGAACTCGACGACCTCTTGCAGTTCCTGTTTGGCTTCCTCGACGCCCGCGACGTCGTTGAAGGTGACCTTCGGACGATTTTCACTCAACAGCTTTGCCCGCGAACGCCCGAACGAGAGCGCCTGCGAACCGCCGCTCTGCGCTTGCCGCAAGATGAAAACGAGCAGCAGCGCCATCAAGAGGAACGGCACCATGTTCAGGACCCAGCCGATGACGGGGGTCGAGTTGGCGTTTTCGATCACTACGTCGACGTGGTGCGCGCGCAGCGTCGGATACAGATCCCGGTCGTCGGGAATCGTCGTCGTGAACTTTTGGCCGTCCTTGAGTTCGCCGGCCACGTCGCGGCCGGTGACGGTGACCTTTTGAATTTGGTCGCGGTCGACTTTTTCGTAGAATTGCGAATAGTCGATGCGCGAGCTGGGCGGCTGCTGAAGCACCAGCTTGTCCACGATGAAAATCACGAACACGAAGATGCCGAGGACGATCAAGATCGATTTGAGGTGCTTACCCATGTGCAGTTTCGCGAGGCTCCCGGTGCCGGCTGGAGTCGGGGTGCCGAACCCCCGGACAGCTACCGTCTACAGCTTTAGAACGTTTCTCCAATGAACACGTCTTTGGGCTCCGGCGTTCCGGACTACGGCAAGACGGCGTTCCCGAGCGGGGCAAAGACCTCCGCGCGGAGCTTCGCCACATAGGGCAGAGTCCGGTATCGTTCCTGGTAGTCCAGACCGTACCCTACGACGAACTCGTCCGGGCAGGTCAAGCCTACGTAATGTAACGGCACCGCAACGCGCCGATTGTAGGGTTTGTCCAAAAGAACGGCGGTGCTGAGCGAAAGCGGGGCCCGGCCGCCGAGCAGCGTCAGCAAGTATTTCAGCGTGAGACCGTTGTCGACGATGTCCTCGACGATCACCACGTGTTTGCCCTCGATACTGTGGCTGGTGTCCTGGACGAGCCGCACCTCACCCGAGCTGCGGTGCGCGTTGCCGTAACTGGAAACGGCGAGGAAATCCAATTCGATATCGCTCGGTCCGTCGGGCGTGGAATCGAGCGCCCGCGCAAGATCGGCCGTCACGAACACGGCGCCTTTGAGTACGCCGAGCAGGACGATGCGGCGCCCGGAAAAGTCGCGGGCGATCGCGCGGGCAATACGGTCGATCGCGGCGGCGATGTCGGCCGCGCTGAACAAGACGGTTTCAATGGCTTCCACGCAAGTCTCCGGCGTCGAGCTCCAAGCCCGTTTTCAAAAACACGCGCCGGTCGCTGCCGGCGTCCAAAGCGGCTTCGATGCGTTCGAAGGGAATGTCCCGCAAGTCGCCGTGCGCTCGCAAGCGAGCACGCAATTCGCGTCTCGCCGCACCGCGTTCGCCGTCCGCCAGTTCACCGCGCACGATTTCGGCACACCGGGCGACGGCGCGATCCAGTTGCGGAAACTCCGCGCGTAAGCCGGCAAGCGCGTGTCGAAGCGCGTTGCGGCGGTAGCGCCGGTCCGCGTTCGTTGGATCGAGCGCGTACGGGAGCGCGCTGCGATAGAGTTCCGCCGCAAGATCCGCGTGTGTCGCACGCAACAGCGGGCGCAGCAGCCGCAGCGCGCCGGGAAGTTCGCGCGCCGGCGGGATTCCCGCCAAGCCGTCGAGGCCCGTTCCCCGAAACAGCGCGAGCAGCACCGTTTCGGTTTGGTCTTCCGCCGTGTGCGCGGTTGCTATGGCGCGCGCACCCGCGGCGGCGGCGAGTGCGCCGAGCACGGCATACCGTCGATCGCGCAGCGACGCTTCGTCGTCCCGCTCGACGCCGGCGTCGGCGACCTTGACGGCGCGCCCGAGCCGGGCCCCGACGGAAACGACGATGCACTCGTCCTGCAAAGCAGATTCTCGGATTCCGTGATTGACGTGACCGAGCACGAGATCAAAACCGTCTTCGCGCGCAACGCGGTCGAGCACCGACGCCAGCGCGACGGAATCCGGACCGCCGCTGCATGCGACGAGAACGATCTCCCCCGCGGCAAAGGGCACCGCTTTGCGCACGAGCGTAGCGAGCGCGCGGCCCGGCTTAGCGCCGCGCAAGGCGCGCCAACTCGCGCTTGACATCACGCTCTTGTGTCGCCTTGCGCTTGTCCCAGAGCTTCTTGCCGCGGGCGAGACCGAGGAGAACTTTCGCGACGCCCGGCTTGTGGCCGGGCGTGCCGGGATCGGTAAAAAACAACCGCAATGCGACGACCGTAAGGCCCTTTTCGGAAAGGCGCACCGCGAACCGGTCGATCTGCTCGCGATGCATCAAGAGTTTGCGCGCGCGGTTCGGCTCGTGATTCGAAAAACTGCCCTGCTTGTACATGGGAATCGTCATGGACACGAGCCACGCCTCGCCGTCGCGAATGCGGACGTACGCTTCGTTGATGGAGGCGCCGGCGCCGGTGCGCAGCGATTTGATCTCGGTACCGGTCAACGCGATGCCGGCAACGACCGTATCCATGATCTCGTACTCGTAGCGCGCACGCCGGTTGTCGAGCACCGGCGCATTGTCAGGCTGGTCCTTGCCCGCGAGCCGCAGCGTTTTGGATTTCACGTTGAAAAGGCGCTCCGCTCTCGCTGCGCGCTGCCCAACGCATGCGCGTCGGGGCCCCCGGTCGGAAGTCGCATCGAGCCTGACTGCAAAGGCCGCATTACTACTGCGCTCGCTCTATCATCGTAATCTCGTCGCGATTAGACGGATTCGCCCGAGGCGAGGTTGCCGAGTTTGCCTTTTTCTACGCGGCCCACCGTCATGAACGCGCCTTCGGAACTTGCGAGTACGGTACCGGCCGCGTCCGCCACCGTCGCTTCCAGGGTCAGCATGCGGCTGCGTTTGCCGCGCACGCGGCCGACGAGCGTCAGTTCCACGCCGAGCGGCACGGGATGCCGGAATCGCACGGATACCGATGCGGTCATGCCCTTTTCGCCCGTCATGCCGGACGCGTGGGCCATCGCCTCGTCGAGCAGCGTCATCACAACGCCGCCGTGCGCGATCCCCGCCCAGCCTTGGAACTTCGCAGGCAGTGTAATCGTGGCGCGCGCGCCGTCGTCGCCGTGCGGCGCGAAACGCAATTGAAGGCCGTCCGGATTGAACGGCCCGCAGGCAAAGCAATGCCCGTCGTCCGTCGGCGCGGTTGCGATGAGCGGACCTACTTCTTCTTCGGCGCGGCTGTCGCCGCCGTCTTGGGCGAGCCGTAATCGCCGTTATCGAGTTTGCGCAGCAGCGTTTGCGCGTACGCCGTATCGGTATTCGCGGAGATGGACGCCCGGAGCACGCGGCGCGCGTCGTCGAGCTTCTTTTCGTCCAGATAGATGCGTGCCAGCAGCGTATAGCCGTGCTGTCCCGCCTCGCCGACGTGGCCGACATCCGTCTCCAAACCGCGCGTCGCATATTTGATCGCGGCGTCCGGCTGCTTCAGATCGTCGAGCAGCGAGGCAACGTGATAGTAAATGTCGGCGTAGTCCGGTACTACGTTCGGAATGTCGATCACGTAGGCGAGGCCGCGTTGCGGATCTTTCAGATCGACCTGGTATATGCGGGCCAGGTACTCCCGCGCGAGAACGTTGTTCTTGTCCGCCTCGAGCGCCGCTAGAAACTCGACCTTGGCGCGGTTCGCGCTGCGTTCGCCCTCGCGCATGATGCCGAGACCGACGTGCGCGGCCTGGGCGCCGGGCGCGAGCGTTACGGCACTGTTCAGCTCTTCCCGCGCATCGACGTCGCGGTTGCGTCCGGAGAGCGACGCGAACATGTACGAAAAGCCCAGGCGCACGTGAGCGATGTAACTCTTGGGGGCCTTTCCGAGAACGTCTTCTTCGGCATTGATGAGCGCGTCGAGCTCGCCGGGGGTCTGCACCGCCGTCGCGTTCAGAAACGAGATCGCGAGCGTGTTGTCGGGGACGACCGCGAGCGCCTTCTCGAACTCCTTGCGCGCGCTTGCGAAGTCGCGCGTATAAAAGGCGCGCAGACCGGCGCTGAGACTCGCGTTGAACGCCGCGTTGGCATAGTCGTTCCGCACGGCCGCGGCGGGGCCGGCGGCGAGACACGCGAGGAGACAGGCGGCGAGCACGGCGAGTCGTTTCACGTTAGGGCAAAACCTCCGGACATCAGCGGCCCATCACGAGCCGCCGCGCCAGCGCTTCGGGCAGATGCACGGACGCAATTTTCTCTTGCACGCGCGCGATCGGATACTCGAACCGGTTGATGGCGACGGTGCGCGCCGCCGGCTCGTAATATGCAAAAGACGCGCGCGGGTTGAGATCGCGCGGTTGCCCGATGCTTCCGACGTTGACGATGTAACGGCTGCCTTCGTCGAGCGAAAACGTTCCGCCCTGCTGCAAGTGCTTGTGGTCGATATCGCCGTCGGGGCGCAGGGCGTAGTATTCTGCGATATGCGTGTGGCCGATGAAGACGAGCGGTGCATCCGTGGCGGCGAAAGCGCGGGCCGCCGCGGGCTTGTCGAGAATGTACTCGAAGTAGTTGACGGGCGCACCGTGCACGAGGAGAAATTCCGGCATGCGGAATTCGTAGCCGAGTGTATTGAGCCAGTCGGCGTTTTCCTTGCTGAGAACGGTTTGCGTCCAGCGCATCGCTTCGCGCGCCGCCGGGTTGAAGTACGAGAGACCGAAGTTGTCGATCGCGGCCACGTCGTGATTTCCCAAGACGGTCGCCGTGGCACGATCGCGCACCCACGCCACGCACTCGTTGGGATTGGGGCCGTATCCAACGATGTCGCCGAGACACAGCACGCCGTCTTCGGGTTCGATCATCGCGGCGGCGGCCGTGAGCGACTCAAGGTTGCTGTGGATGTCCGACAGGACGGCGTATCTCACGCCGACGCCTTCTCGCGGACGCGCTCGAGCGCCTCGGCGAAAATCGCGGCGAATGCCGCCCGCTCGTGCGGGCGGCCAACCGTAACCCGAACGTAACCGTCGATCGGTGGTGCGTACGGTTTGCGCACGAATACGCCGAGTTCCAGCAGCACGCCGACCATCGCTTCAGCCGCGGCTCGCGTGCCGATCTCGAAGCACACGAAGTTCGTTACCGACGGCAGCGTCCGGCTGCCGAGTGCGCGACCGAGAGTGTAGTACTCCTCGCGCCCGCGCGCGACTTTCGCGGCGACGTCGCGCACGAACGCTCCATCGGAAAGGGCCGCAAGCGCGCCGAGCTGCGCCGTCCGGTTCACGCCGTAGTGCTGGCGAATTTTTTGGAAGGTCGCGATGTGCTCGGGCGCCGCGAGCGCGTAGCCCACCCGAGCGCCGGCGAGACCGTAAGCTTTAGAGAACGTGCGCAGACGAATCGTACGGACGTCGATGACGTCGGGCAGCAACGCGTCGGGCGGCGCGAAATCCGCGTAGGCCTCGTCGACGACCAGCAGGACGTCGTCCGCGAGCGTCTCGCGCAACCGCGCGAGCCGGGCGGCGCGCACGAACCCGCCGCTCGGATTATCGGGATTGGCAACGTACGCAATTTTCGGCGCGACCTGCGCCGCGCGCGCCGCGAAGGCATCGATGTCGATGACCGCATCCGGCGCCGGTTCCGCCGTCGCGAGGCGTGCGCCGTACGCGCCGACGTGGTACGCCCATGTCGGATACGTTCCGCGCGTGGCGAGCGACACGTCGCCGGGGGCGCAGAACGCGCGCACCACGAGCGACATCAGATCGTCGATGCCGGAGCCGATCACCACGTTCTCGATACCGCAGGCGTGACGCTCCGCGATCGCCGTGCGAAGCTCGACCGATTCCGGGTCGCCGTACCACGACGTCAACGCGACGCCCTCGCGCATCGCTTCGAGGGCTTTCGGCGACGGTCCGAACGCGCTCTCGTTCGCACCCAAGCGCAGCAGCGAGGAGCGTCCGACGCGTCGCGCGAGCTCTTCCGGCGCAACGAACGGGACGACCGAGGGAACCGCGGCAACCTGCGCCGTCGGCTCGGGGTGCGATTGCATGCGTTTACCTGACCGCGATGCGGTCGACGACGTTGCGGACGCCCGGCGTTTTCTTCGCAGCCCCGAGCATCGTGCTCTTCACCGCGTCCGTCGGCGCATGGCCTTGCAGCGTCACGACGCCGCCGCTTGCCGTCACCTTGACGCCGGTGACGTTGATGCCGGCCTGCGCCACGAGGGCGGCTTCGACCGCCGCCGCGACGCCGAGATCCTTCGCCGTTTGCGATGCGGACGGCCCCGCGTTGCCGACGCCGAGCCGGTCGTCGACGCCGGTGATGCCTTGCACGGTTCGCGCGGCGGACACCGCGCGCTGCTTCGCAATGAGATTCGGGACGCGCCCGGTCAGGATGGCGCGCCCGTCGTGCACTTGCACGTGCACGCGCGTCGTGCTGTCGATATCGACGCCCGCGAGCTTCGTTTTCACGGCGGCCGCCAAGAGAACGTCCTTGAACGCGCTCGCCGGCGGGAGCGTCGGCTGGTTGCCGTTACCGCGATTGCTGCCGTCACCGCCGGCGGTACACGCCGCCAGAGACAGCGCCGCCGCCAAAGCCGCCGGCCGCATCAGGGCCTTCCGCCGCCGCTGAAGCGCACGACCGCGACCGTTTCGCCGGGTTCGACGCGCGGGCGGTCTTCGCCGAGCACGACGTACCCGTGCGCGCGCGCGAGCAGGCTGGTGAAGGCCGAGCGGAGGGCCAGCGGGCGCGCACTGGCCACACCGCCCTCCATGCGAATTTCGGCCGGAATGTACCACGTCCAGCCCGCGCGGCCCGCGAACGCTTCCGCGGCGATACAGGCGACGGAATCGCTGCGGCGTTCCCGTTCGCCCGTCATCTGCGCGACGATCGGTGCGCAGACAGCTTCCAATATCATGAGCGCCGACGCCGGATTGCCGGGAAGCCCGATCACCGGCGTTTCGCCGACGGCGGCCAGCACGGTGGGTTTCCCGGGCTTCACGCGCAAGCCGTGCACGATCACGCCGGGACCGGCGAATTCGGCGATCGCATCGGGCGTGAGGTCGCGCTCGCCGACGGATGAGCCGCCCGTCAGCATCACCGCGTCCGCGCACGCCAGACCTTCGGCGAGCCGGTCGCGCAGCGCATCGAGCGCATCGCCCGCGCGCCGCAGGTGCACGACGTCGGCACCCATCGCGGCGAGCGCGCCCGCGATCGCCCACCGGTTGGAGTCGCGAATTTGCCCGGTCGCGAGCGGCGCGTCGATATCGACGAGCTCGTCGCCCGTGGACACGATCGCGAACCGCGGACGGCGGTAGACCATGACGCTGGAGCAGCCGAGCGTCGCAAGGACGCTCAATTCCGGCGCGCCGATGCGGCGGCCGCCGCCGATCACGCAATCGCCCGCGGTGATATCCGCGCCGCGGGGGGTAACGTATGCACCGCTATCGACGGCCTCTGCAATGACGAGCCGGTCGCCCTCGGCAAGCGCGTCCTCGACCGGCACGACGGCGTCGGCCCCGGCCGGCAGAACGCCGCCCGTGGGAATGCGCATCGCCTCGCCCGGCCCGAGCGCCGCGGGCGGAGGGCGCCCCATGCGAACCTCGCCGGCGATGCGGCGTGGCACGCTGCCGTCGCGCGCGCGCACGGCGAATCCGTCCATCGTGGAACGAGCGTCGGCCGGAAACGGCTCGGCTGCGACCGCGTCGTACGCCAAGACCCGTCCGTGCGCTTCCGCAAGCGGCACGGCTTCGACCCCCGGCGGGTGCGGCGCGACGGCGGCGCAATACGCGATGACGGCGTGCTGCGGTGCAAGCAACTGCTCCGCAACGAACGTCGCGCCGGGCGGGAGCGCCTGCGTAATGCGCATGCCGGCCGCTTCGCTATGCTCCCGCACATCCCAGCCCGCCTCCGCCGGCGGCGCGGCCCGCAGCAGCGGCCGCGTGAGGAACTTCGTGGCAGCTTCGCGTACGAGTCAGCACCCTGCGACGATGTTGGACATTGCTTTGATTCGGCGTGACCCGGAACGGGTGCGCGACTCCGCGCGCCGCCGCAACCTGGACGCCGGCTTCGTCGAACGTGCGCTCGCGCTCGATGCCGAACGGCGCGCGTCGCTGAGCGCCGTTGAGACCCTCAAAGCCGAAAAGAACGCGTTGACCGCGACCATTGCAAAGTCGTCCGACAAGGCGGGCGCCGCCCAGGAGCTGCGCCCGCAGATCGCCGCGCTCGACGCACGCATCGCCGACGCGTCAGCCGTCGTTCCGTCGCTCGAAGAGCGCATCGGCGACGTCCTCGGCGACGTTCCCAATCTTGTCGACGCGAGCGTCCCCGACGGCGACGGCACCGATCGGAACGTCGTCGTCCGCACGTGGGGTACCCCGCGTGCGTTCGATTTCGCCCCGAAGCCGCACTGGGAAATCGGGGAAGCCCTCGGCATCATCGACTTCGAGCGCGCCGCGAAAATCTCGGGGTCGCGTTTCTCCGTTTTGCGCGGCGCGGGCGCTCGTCTGCAGCGGGGGCTCGCGCACTTCTTCCTCGACCGCGCGGCGCGCAACGGCTACGTGGAGCTGGCGCCGCCCTTGATGGTGACGCGCGCGACGATGTGGTCGACCGGGCAGCTCTCGAAGTTCGCAGACGCCATGTTTGCCGACCCGTCGGCCGATTTGTTCTTGATACCGACGGCCGAAGTACCGCTCACGGCATACCACCGCGACGAGCTGCTCGCCGGCGAAGCGTTGCCGCTGCGGTACTGTGCGCACACGCCGTGTTTTCGCAAAGAGGCGGGCGCGGCCGGCAAAGATACGCGCGGCCTCATTCGCCAGCATCAATTCGAAAAGGTGGAACTCGTCTGGGTGACGACGCCGGAGCGGTCGTTCGAAGATCTCGATCGCCTCACGGCGGATGCCGCAGCGCTGCTCGAAGAACTCGGCTTGCCGCACCGCACCATGCTCCTGTGCGGCCGCGACACCGGATTCAATGCGGCGAAAACGTTCGATCTCGAAGTGTGGCTCCCGAGCGACGGCGGCACGTACCGCGAAATCAGCTCCTGCTCGAACTGCACCGACTTCCAAGCGCGCCGCTCGAACATCCGCTTCCGCCGCCAACCCGGCGCACGGCCCGAATACGTGCACACATTGAACGGTTCGGGACTCGCCGTAGGGCGCACGCTGCTGGCGCTTCTCGAAAATTATCAGCGCGCGGACGGCAGCGTGGACGTGCCCGCTGCGCTCGTTCCGTTCGCCGGATTCAACCGCATCGCGAGCGACGGCAGCACGCGGTAACCCGATGACGGACGCGCTGATCGGCGCGGCGGTGGCCGCGTTGCGCGCCGGCAACATCGTCGCCCTGCCGACCGAAACGGTCTACGGCCTCGCCGCCGATGCAGCCAACGATGCTGCGGTGCGGCGGATCTTCACCGTGAAAAACCGGCCGGCGAATCACCCCTTGATCGTACACGTGCCCGATCGCGATGCGCTGGTGCGTTATGCGGCGGAGCGCGACGCACGTGCGGATGCGCTGACCGAACGCTTTTGGCCCGGACCGCTGACGGTCATTGTCCGCAAGTCGGGTCTGGTGTCCGACGTGGTGACGGCCGGGCAACCGACGGTCGCGCTGCGCATGATCGATCACCCGCTCACCAGCGCGATCCTTCGCGATCTCGGCCGCGCTGTCGCCGCGCCGTCGGCAAACCGCTTCGGCCGCGTAAGTCCAACGACGGCGCAGCACGTTCGCGACGATCTCGGCGCGGACGTCGATCTGATCGTCGACGGCGGGCCGGCGCGCGTCGGCGTCGAGTCGACGATCGTCGATCTGACCGCCACGGTGCCGGCGGTCGTGCGCGTCGGCGCGATCGGTGCGCGTGCGATCGGCGACGTTCTCGGCACGCCAATCGACGTTCGCACCGACGGCAGCATCCGCGCGTCGGGTACGCACGCCTCGCATTACGCGCCGCGCGCCGCCGTCGTGCTGGTCGAAGCGCACCAGCGCGATGCCGAGGCGGCGCGGCGCACCGCGCGCGGCGAGCACGTGGCGCTGCTTCCGCTAATCCGCGACCCCTCCGCAGCCGCGCGCGGACTGTACGCCGCGCTCCGCGCGTTCGACGCGGCCGGCTGCGACACGATCCTTGCCACCCTGCCGCCCGCCGACGAGCGCAACGCAGCCGTGCGCGACCGCCTGACGCGCGCGGCGGCGCCGCGCGGCCAACGCAGCTAAAGCGGCAGCAGCCCGGGCGTCTTGTGCGCCATCCGGCGCACGGACGCATCGACGTCGTCTCCGGTCAGCGCCGCGATCGGCCGCCAAGCCAGTTCGTGCGACTCACCGCTCACCGTGAGCGCCGCCGCGGCGTGGGCCACGAACGCAAAGCGCACGTCGTAATGCTTGTGCGCGGCCTCGGCGCCGCGCCGCGGAATCACGTGCACGTCCACGTCGTAGATGTCCGGCCGCGCCAGGCGGATGGCGGCGAGGCCTGATTCCTCGCACGCCTCGCGCAGCGCGACGGCGCGCACGTCTGCGTCGCCGTCCGCGTGGCCGCCGAGCTGCAGCCAGCGGTTCAACTTGCGATGGTGCGTCAGCAGTGCGTAGGTTGCGGTCGGCTCGACGATCCAGGCGGAGGCCGTGATGTGACCGGTCGCAAGGCTGCGCTCGAAGCACGCCTCGTGCGCGCGCACGAACGCGGCGACTTCGGCGACCATGCTGCGTTCGCGCGCGTCGCTGGGAGAATATGCGGCGAGTTCCGCGAGCAACGCCGTGCGGCTCATCGCCCGCCGTTACATCGGCGGAACGTAGCCGTCCTTGCCGACGGCGACGGCGACCGCGGTCAGCGGACCGTCGCCGTCGCGCTGCGCGCTGATGGACACGTGCGCACCGGAGACGAGCGCTTTGAGGTCCGCCGGGACGTACTGCGCGACGGGCGTCCTTTTGGGAACGATGAGCCGCTTGTCGCCGTCTTTGAACTTCAGCGTGAGGGTCCGCGTCTCGACGTTGGCGACCGGTGCGTCGATCCTGCCGACCGCGGCGTCGTTCATGGTGCTTTGCGGCACGAGGTCGTACCGCCGCGATCCTTCGCCCGGCTTGAAACCGTTCGGAAACAAATGGATTTCGAGCGCGCGCAGCGAGCCGTCGGGTTGCGGAACGGCGGCGCTCGCGATGAACGTGCCGGCGGACATTTTCGAGAAATCCGAGGGCACGACGTACTGTGCGCGCGAGACCGGCACCAGGGTGACTTTCTGTTGCGTTCCGTTGGAGGCGACCGTGAGCGTTTGCGCGACGGCCGCGGCCGTGACGGTGCCGCACGCGACCGCGGCGGAGAGGGCGAGGATGGTGAAGCGCGTGACGCCGCGGTCGGCGGCGCGCGGCTCGGTTACTGGCGAACTTTTTCATGTTTCCGGCTCGTCGACGATGGTTTCGAAGGCCGCAGGCAGCGTGATCTCGAGCATTTCGAGATCGGCCGAATGCCCGAGTTCGGTATGACGAATGCCGGGCGGCTGATGCACGCACGAACCTGCCTCGAGCAGCACCGTCCCTGCACCGTCGTACTCGAAGCGGATCCAGCCGCGCAGCACGTAGACGATTTGTACGTCAAGGCGGTGATGGTGCCGGTCGCCCGGATCGTCGAGCGAGCCGCGGGCCCGGATGACGTGCGCGCCGACGCGGCCGCCCGTCGCCGCGGCCACGCCGAGATCGCGGTACTCGAAGAACGCGCGCAGCCCCTCACCGCGAAACGCCGCATCGCGCGCATGGCTGACATTGAATCGCATGCATGCGAATTGCGGGTAGGAACCGCGCATGCCTATGTCAACGGTGCGGCAGCGCGACCTTGGCCGGACGGGCGAACGGGTTTCGATGATCGGCCTCAGCGGTTCCACATCGGCAAGCAGTCCGACGCCGCCATCGGTCCGATCGTCCGCGCCGCGGTCGACGCGGAAATCACGTTTCTCCATACCTCTCAGGATTACCACGGCGGCGAGAGCGAACGGCGCATGGGACGCGCGTTGCGCGACGGTTATGCGACCGCGTGTTCCTAATGACCAAGGTCGACGGACGCGACGCGAAAACCGCTCGTGCGCGACTGGACGAGTCGTTGTGACGCAGCGCCGGGGCCGCCGTCGGCGGCGCAGCGCCGACGAGCGTCGCCGACGTGCTTGCCGTAACCGGCCCGGCGATGTCGAGTGCCGCCGCGCCGCCGGGTGC
>JBHEMQ010000013.1:8953-16044 GCA_046262475.1 Candidatus Velthaea sp. | reverse complement strand
GCCGAATGACGCCCGCCGCAATCGCGGTCGTAAACGGCGCACCGAGCGGGCCTTCGTAGCGGAACCGCGGCGCGGAATCGTCGTCGCGCGCCGCACTCGGCGCCGCTGCCGCCAGTTGATCGCACGTGCGCGGTGCATTTAATGTTATCGTAACATCGTCGTGCGGCGATAGCTACGCGTTGCAACACGCCGTATAAGAAGCGAGGCTGCGCGCTCAACGATAGCGGCGATCGCTCTCCTTGATCTCGTAATCGTTCGCGCTCATATCGCGCCGCCGCATGAGGCCGTCGTCGGCAAATTCCCAATGCTCGTTGCCGTGCGCGCGCATCCATTTGTTCGTGTACGCGTCGCGGTACTCGTACTCAAACCGCACCGAGATACGGTCGCGCGTAAAGCACCACAATTCTTTCATGAGCTTGTACTCACGTTCTTTCGCCCACTTGCGGCGCAAAAATTCGACGATCGCTTCGCGACCGCGGAAAAACTCGTCGCGATTGCGCCACTGCGAATCCGGCGTATAGGCGAGCGCGACACGTTCCGGATCGCGCGTGTTCCATGCATTCTCCGCGGCCTTCACTTTTTTCGCTGCCGTCTCTGCCGTGAACGGCGGCCGAATTGCCGTCGGATCGGGTGCTGCGCCGGCTCCTTGCATCAGGGCGCCGCCGACACGGCGGCCTCGAACGCCCGGCGCCCGACCTTTCGTTCGTCGAAGATGCCGCGTTCCTCGACCCACGCGTGGGTACGCTCGTACATCGCTTTGGTATACGGCTCGAACACGATGCGTTCGCCCGGTCCGAACGCCCGCACGTCGACGAGCGCGCGAAAGCGTTCGGGCAGTTCCTTCTCGTAATAGTGCACGTACCGCTGATGCTCCAGATCGATATCCGCCTGTGCTCGGCGCAGCGCGGCGTAATAGCGGCGAACGTCTGCGGGGTTTGCGTCTTTCGCTACGTGTCCGGTCATCATGAACGTGGTATCGAGGATTTTCCGGAAACCGAGCTGCTCGAGCACATAGTACTGGACGCCGAAGACGCTTGCCGCCTGAGCGCGGCCGTCGAGCATTGCCGCCAGTCGTTCGTCGGGCGGACCGCCGAAGACGAGGTTGATGCGTTCGACCGGGACTACCGCTTCCAGCGCTTGCAGCGCTGTGTAGTGGCTGCCGGAGTGATAGCCGACGGCGACCGGCACGCCGGCGAGATCGTGCGGTTTGCGCACGGTCGACGCCGCCGGAACGAAGATGCCGCCCGGGCTCACCGAATAGCATTCGCCCCACAACGTGCCGTGATCCGCCGAAGCGGCCATGTTGACGGTCCAATGGCACGCGCAGCTTACCGTCGCTTCGCGGCCGCGTTCGTACGATTCGTATGCGCCGTATTCGATGCCGCGCTCGGTGCCCGCCGGGTCCGCCTGCGCAAAACCGAGATCGTTCGGCACCAGAACGTAGTTGGTCAGGCCCTCAGCCGCGTAGTAGCCGTGTTCTTGCGCGACCCATTCTTGGAGCCGTTGATGCGTGTGAATAACGAATGGTTCCATTGTCGTGCCTCCGCCGGCGGACGCTTCACGGGTCGCCGCCGGCGCGCCTTTCACCGTCATGTTTGCGAAATGTTGCGAGCAGGGCGAGGTCATACGCAATTTTCAAGCCGCCGGCGGCGAGAAACGGCGCGCCGATTTCCGCGAATTGCAGCGCGGCTCCGGCGAGCAGGGGCGCGAAGGCCGCAGCGGCGGGACGCACCGCCGCGGTGATACCCGCGGCGCGTGCGCGATCGTGCGGCGGCACGAGCGCGAGCGTGTAGGCTTGACGCGTCGGCACGTCCATTTGCGATAGCGCGAAACGCGCGAGCAGCACGGCGGCCGCGAGGCCGAGCGTCGGCATGAACGGAATCGCGCACAAGAGCACGTTGGAGGGTAAGTGCGTGAACACCATCGTGTTCAGGAGCCCGAAACGCTCCGCGACGCGGCCGGCAAACAGCAGCGACGCTGCGGCCAGAATGTTGGCGCCGAACAAGAGCGGTCCGAGCGTTTCGGAGCCCACGTGGAAGCGCAGCGCGAACCAGTACGCGAGGAACGCTTGCACGACGAATCCGCCGGCGAAGGCGTCGAGCGCAAACAGCGCGGCGAGCCGCTCGATGGTCCCGTAGCGCGGCGCTCGCGTTTTCGGTGTCTCGCCGGTGGCCGCCGGCATGTCGGGAAGGATGCGCGCGACCACGATCGCGACCGCGCCCGCCGCAGCATACAACACGAGCACGCCGCCGTACGGGACGACGGCGGCCCCTAAAGCGCCGACGGCAAGTGCTGCGGCGCCCGCGACGTTGTACCGCGCGAGGATCCGGGCCGGCGATGCGTCGCGCGCGGTCAGCGCGACTTGCTCGATTGGTGCGAACGGTCCGACGTCCTGACCACCGGGACTGACCACGCCGAGAATACAGGCCGCGACGACGGCGCTGCCGTTGCCGGCTAAGAGTACGGCGGCAACGATCATGAGAAGACCGCTCGCGGCAAACGTTCGCGCGATGCCGGCCGTGCGTACGAGCGTGCCCGTCACAGCCGACGACACCGCGCCGGCCACGAGCGCCGTGCTGATCGTCGCGCCCACGCCGAGCGGCGAAAAACCCAGCGCCGCGAGCCGTTCCGCAAAGACGACGGTGAACGCGCCGTAGCCCAGCGACCGCGCCGTACGCGCGGCGAGAATGGCTCCGTTCAGGCTCACGTGCTTGCGTTCAGGACAGCCGCAACTCCAAATTGTAGCTTTCCGTCGGAAGGATCTCGCGCCAGTTGTTCATGAGGTCGCGGTATGCGCGTCCGACGGGTCGCAAGCGCCGATCGAGGTCGGCCAGCCCCAGGGGATTCACGATGCCGGCGTCGTCGCGCAGCCCACTGTCCCAGTCGACCTGGTCGGTCAAGCTGTACCACGTGAACCCGAGCACGGGCACTCCATCCTGCCTCAAGCGGTGGACGTTCGCCCATTGCTTGTGCAGCCAGTGCGGCGCGCGGTCGGCATCGGCAAAGTTCGTTTCCGTGTGCATCACCGGCATGTTATAGCGCGCGTAGTATTGGTGCGTGATCACGTAATAACCGAATATTTCGCCGGCGGCCTCGATGCCGCCGTCCGGCCGCACCACGTGTTCGTTCGTGATGTAGTAATCGTTGCCCATGATGCAGCGCGTCTTGACGTGGTTCTCGCGGAACCAGTGGTACTGCGCGCGCGACATCCCGTTGTCGAGCAGATACTCGTACATGGTGACGTCGAGCGAATGCCCGTAGGTAAGATCGAGCGAGAGAAAGCGCTTTTCGTTGAAGAGGCCGGCCGGCGTGAACGCTTCGGGCTGCATGGCATGAAAATATTCCGATGATTCGCTTTGCACGAAGATGGCATCGTCGCGCTCGTGGAGGATTGCGCGCATCGCCATCATGTTGGCGCGGCACAGATTCCGCAGCGCCGTCACGAAGGAGCGGTCGTCCGCACGGCATTCGTTCCACCAGCCGAACTGCGCCGAAAAGGTGGCGGCGATAAAAATTTCGTTGACGGGCGTATAAAAGCGGACCCAGGGAAAGCGCCGTGCGAACGCCCGCGCGTACTCGGCGAAGTACTCGGGCCAGTCATCGTTCTGAAAGTCACCGAGCCAATCCGGTACGCCGAAGTGACAGAGATCGGCGATGGGGGTGATGCGCCGCCGCTCGAGATCGGCGAAGGTCTCGTCGACGAAATCCCACGCGTAACGCTGAGGCCCCAGATGCACGCCGTAAAGCGGCGGCCCGTACCGCAGGTAGCGGATGCCGAGGTCGGATACCAGCTCGAAATCATCGCGCCAGCGCTGGTAGTGTCCGCACTTTTCCATTTCGTCGATGCGCTTGCGCGAGCCGTCGGGCAATCGAATCACCGGGTAACTGTTTTCGATACCCGTCGCGAATATGAAATCCATGTACCGGCGCCCTAGAGGCTAACGCCGGCACGCACGACGAGCGCCGTCTGTTCGGAAAAACGCATGCGTGCACCATACCCATTTGCACGAACGTCAATGGTACGTCGCGTGAAATGTCGTGGCAGCTTCTTTACGCGCGTTTACCGAAAGCTAAACACGCGCTTGTTGCAAGTCCTAACGACGGTCCGCCGCCGCTCCCGATGAGTTGAACATGAGCCCCATTGCCGTTGTGAATCGTCACGTCGTGCCCGCCGTGCACGACGTTGCCTTATCGCAATCGCGCGTTGACGATCGCACGGATGCCGCGGGCCGCTTCGGCCCGCTGCTGAACAATCGCTGGACCGCGGCGGCGGCCGCGACGATCTTCATGATGTGCCTCGGCACGGTGTATTCCTTTAGTCTGTTCACGCGGCCCTTGATTGCGGCATTCCATTGGACGACGATGGCGGCGATGTGGGGCTTCTCGATCGCTATTTTCTCGCTCGGCATCGGTGCCGTCGTCGGCGGACGCTGGCAAGATCGGCTCGGGCCGCGCCGCGTCGCGCTTAGCGGCGCCGCGCTGTGGGGCGCGGGCAACATTCTCGCCGGCTTGTTGACGCCGCATTGCGGGCCGCTCGCTTTGTATCTGAGCTATGGCGCCGTCGGCGGATTCGGCCTCGGCATGGGCTATGTGTCACCCGTCGCGATGGTCACGAAATGGTTTCCGGACCGGCGGGGATTCGCAAGCGGGCTGGTGTTGACCGGATTCGGCCTCGGCGCGCTGATGTACAACGGCATCGTGTCGACCGTTCCCGCGTTCGCGCTCGCCGTGCGTCACGCGGGGGGTACGCCCGGATGGGCGTCGCCCGCCGACGTGTCCGCACTGATGGCGACGTTCGTGTGGTCGGGCGCTGCGTTCGTCATCATCGCCCCGCTCTGCGCGCTGGTTCTGCGGGACCCGCCGGCCGGGTACGGCCGCCGTTGCCACGATCCCGAACCAGCGCTGTGCCGCGAGTACCGGCCGCGCGAGGTGCTGCGCAGCCCGCAGTTCTACATGCTGTGGTCGATGCTGTTCTTCAGCGTCACGGCCGGCATTCTCATCATCAGCAATGCCGTTCCGATCTATAGCGATCTCACCGGCCTCGCAACGCTGACCGCCGCACCGATTTGCGGCGCCCTGGCCGTGTTCAACGGCATCGGGCGTATCGTGTGCGGCCACCTATCGGACCGGCTGGGGCGCGGCAACGCGTATGCGCTGATTCTCGGAACGCAAGCCGTGGTGTTTTTCGCGCTGCCGCACCTGCACGGTCCGGCGGCCGTGGGCGCCGCGTTCGCGATCGTTCTTTTCTGCAACGGCGGAAGCTTCGGCACGATGCCGGCCTACAACGCGGAATTCTTCGGCACCAAACACCTCGGCACCAACTACGGCATGATCCTCACCGCGTGGGGCTGCGCCGGATTGATGGGACCGCTCTTGGCGGCCGAAGCGAAAGACCTTACCGGCTCGTACGGCGGCACGTTGCTTCCGATCGCGATGATGCTGCTGGCGGCGATGGCGCTGCCGTTGCTGGCGCGCCGGCCCGCCGACCGCGCGGGCGCATATGCCGGCGCAGCGCGCTAGTGCAGGGTTCCGGCGCGACCGACTCTGAAGCAAAGCCCGGCGGATGGGTGGCGGAGTGGTTTAACGCAGAAGTCTTGAAAACTTCCGGCCGTTCATAGCGGCCCGTGGGTTCAAATCCCACCCCATCCTCCAGGTGCGCTTTGCCGCGCAGGCGGCCTTAGCCGGCAGCGGACGAACGTTCGTCGAGCGGCTGCGGTCGCGTCGCCGTTGCCAGCGGTTCCCAAATCGTAAGGTCGGCGTCGTTTAGGAGGCGCGCGACGTAATTTGTGTAGTTGCCCGCCGCCACGCTGGACTGACGCTCCGCCGCCGCATGCACCGGTGAGAAAAACACCTCGAGTGCGTGCAGCGTCGCGCGCGCGAGTTCGTCGTGCGTCGTGCGGCGCGAGTGCTTCAACGAGAGCTGCTGCACGCGCACGGCGCCCGGCCGGTACATATGCTGGCTGATGATTTCGGCCGTCCGCAACCAGTCGCTGACGTCGGCCGAACGGCCGAGAAGCTTGTTGCACCGGTTCGCATGCAGCCGGTGTGCAACACCCGCCACGAACGCGGCGGCCTCCGCGACGGCGTCGCCGTCGCAGCTTTCAGCGGCTCGCTGAAAGCCGGCGATTTTGCCGCCGAACAGCACGTCGAGGAAGAACGTGGTTACCGCGGACGATAGGGCGCCCGCGAACGCCACGCTGTCCGGCCGATGCTGAAGACCGAGGTATGAGAAGGCGTTATGCGGCCGCTCGCGCGTGATGATCTGCAGGTCCTGGGCGGTCATCGCTGTGCCTTATCGGCCCGTCCACGCCGGCGCCGGGTAAATCGGCGCCGCGTCGGCAAGCCGGTACGGGTAAACGGTGAGCAGTTTGTCACCTTGAATCTGATTGACGACCATCGGCTTGAAGACGTTGACCCCGCGTGAGTCGAATTTTAGAAGGCCGAAAAAGGTCACGGCGTCGAGTCGAGCCAGCGCATCGCGAACGGCGGTGCGATCCGTCGTCTTAGCGTGCTGCAATGCGTACTGGAAGGCGAGCCCGGCAGCAGTCGCTTCGGCGTTGTGGTAATCGGGCGCGTGACCGAACTGCCGCGTGAACGCCGCGGCATAGGCGCGCGCCGTCCGGTAAAAACCGGCTTCGCCCGCGTACGAGACCGCACCGGACCATTGCGCGCTGCCGAGCACGGCTTGCGCGCCGCTTCCGAGAGCGGTGCGGAATTCCGGCGTGTCGGGACCCACCGAATAGCCGAACATTTTCGCGTTGACGTTCTGTTCTTTGAGCGCGCGGTGAAGGGCGAGCGCGTCTTGCAAGTGCCCCGCATTGAGCACGATGTCGGCGTTCGAGGCCTTGATCGCCGTCGCCGCGGCGGCGATTGCCGCCGGATCGTCCGCGTAGTGCTCCGCGTACACGACACGGAAGCCATGATCGTTTGCGGACTGAACCGCGCCTTGTTGCACTTCGAGCGAAAACGCGTCCGTCGCTGCGCTGATGGCGATCGTACGCGGACGCGGCGTGCGTTTGACCGCATATTCGATGATGCCTGCGAGATATTTGCGCGCCGGCGATTGCACGCCGAACGTGTAGCGGTAGCCC
>JBHEMQ010000013.1:244-8943 GCA_046262475.1 Candidatus Velthaea sp. | reverse complement strand
CCCGCCGCTGTCGACCATCGGCACGCCGTGCCGTTCGACGACCGCGGCCGCTGCGAAATTTTGCGCCGAGCCGTACGGCCCAAGGATGAAATCGACGTGCTCGTCGGCGATCATCTTCTCGATCAGCCGTGCGGTCACCGGCGGCGACGATTCGTCGTCGGCATAACGGATCTCGACGTTATAACTTTGGCCGGCGACGCGCAGTCCGCCGTTGCCGTTGACGTACCGCTTCCAAAAATCGTAGCCCTCTTGCGTGAGCCGCCCCTCATTTGCGAGCGGGCCGGTCAGCGAGACGGCGGCACCGAACACGATCGTCTGGCGCGGCGCGGCGGTTGATGGGGCCGTGGCCGCGGCGGCGAAGGCGGCGACAGCGAACAGGCAACGGATTGCGCGCATGTTTAGAATCCTCGTTGTGCGACGAATCCGTCGCGGGTGACGATCGCCTGCGCGTCATCGGAACGCGCGTATGCGATAAGTGCGGACGTGAGCGGGGTCGCCTCCGCAGTGGGTTGCACGACGACGTCGACGGCGAGCGGATAGCGGTGCGCCGCGATCGTTACGGCACTCGGTGCCGGCAGCGCGTCGAGCCTCACGACTTTCGCGGGTACGGCCGAGCTGAACGCAACGAAGCCGATAAATCGGCGTCCCGCGGCTGCCGCGACGGCGTGCGTAACCTCTGCGCTCGAGTCGAATCGGCGCACGTTCGAGCCGGCGTTGGTTCGACGCGTGAGGTTCGCAAGCGCCTTCACTTCGTCGGTGCCTTCGGGCGGAAGCACGGGAACGATGCGGCCGGCAGCGCCGCCGACCTGCGACCAGTCCGTGATCGTACCGGCGAAGATGGCGCCGAGCTGCGCGACGCTCAAGTGCAGTGTCGCATTCTGCGGATTCACGACGGCGACGAAGCCGTCAAAAGCTGCGACCGTCTTCGCGTCGGCGGACGTCGCGACCGTAAATCGCACGTCGCACGCGCCGGCGTGATTCACCGTGAAGCGTGCAGCGTCGCCGCGATCCTTGGTTGCGAAACCGCGCACGAGGTCGGCGGCCAAACGTCCGGTGGAACTGGTTGCGCAGACATTGACCGGAGCGGCGCTGACGTGACGTGCCGCGGCGATCGGTCCGGCCACCGTCAACGACGCGATGAGCGCGAGGCCGCCGGCGCCTGCGATCGTAAGTTCCCGGCGCGGCCGGTTTTTCAGACCGCGCAGCAGCGACGACATTGCGGGCTTGACGGACGCGACGCGCAACGGGACAGCGGCAATCGGCGCGGCGGCGGAGGGTGCGGGCGGCGTGACGGCGGCCGGCGCGACCGACGCGGCGGGCGCGGCCGGCGCGGTCGGCAGCGGGACTTCCAGCAGATCGCCGCACTCCGGGCAGAACTCACCAGGACCCGGATAGCGGTCGATTCGGACGCGCGAAACGCCGTTCGGGCAAAGCGCGTTCGGGCAAATGCCCGTATTGAGACAGACCGCCGTCATCACACAGCCACCCGAGCGGCGTCGGCGGCGCGGCGCTCCGCGATGCGGTTGCGGCGCGCTTCGCTGCGCGCTTCCAGTTCGCGCAGCTCGTTCAAGGTCTCCAGCGACGGCATCGCCACCGGGGCGTCTTGCGTGCGTTCGCGGACGCCGTGCAACTCGGCGGCGACGTTTTCGCGCACGGTGCGTTTCTCGGCGGCGAGCTGGGTCGCGGCCGCGGCTTCGTCACGCGCAGCTTCCTCGGCTCCCGCGCAGGCCTTGTACGTTTGCTCGCCGGCGACGGCCTTATCTTTGGCACGTTCCAGCGCGGCTTGCGCTTCCGCCAACTTCGCGAGCGATGCGCTCATTTCGGACGCATCGTTGCGCATCGCAACTTCGGCTTGCGCGCGCTCTTCGGCGAGGCGGCGATGTTTGGCCAAGCACGATTCGGCGAATTCCGCAGCCGCGCGTTCCTCCGCGACGGCGCGTTCGACCGTCGCCGCCAAGCGCTGTGCTTTTGCGTGCTCGCTCGCGATACGTGCCTGCTCGGCGTCCGCCGCCAGACGCGTCTCGAGCATGCGCGCTTCTTCGAGAAACTTTTCAGCGGCGAGCCGCTGTTCGGTCGCGCGGCGTTGCGCGTCCGCGAGCGCCGCCGCGATCTCCGACGTCGGGACACCGGCCGGCGCAGCGGAATCAACGGACGATGCGACGAGACGATCTAACACGATACAGCCACCTTCGGTACTGCGCGGCGACGCCGCGCGGATTGTTGGGAAGTCAAGGGAGCGATGCGTTCACAGACGCGCCGCGACGAACGGGACAGGAGTGGGTCCGCAACAGCGATCGTGCCGAGCGCGCGCCTTTGCGTCCGCGGCACGGGCGACCGCCGGCGGCGCGTCGCGCGCTGCGGCAACGCCGATGCGGATATAGGGGAAGCCGGTATTTGCGGCGCCGCGAACCGACGGCTATCGGGGAGCGCACGCGCCGCATTTCGCGCAGCACCGGCTCGGGTGGCGCGCGCCGCCAGCCGCGCCGCTGCCGTGCGGCGCATATCGCTCAATGCCGCGACGACGGCAACGAGCAGACCGGCGATCACACAACCGAGGGCGAGCACGGCGACGGCGCTGAGCGTGAGCGCATGCCGCACCGCCGCGAACTCCAGCGTCGCCTGCTCGATGTTTCCGGCGAGCGAGTGCGTGTCGGTCACCAAGCCGCCGACGTCAACCGGCGCGGGCGCGGCGGGCGTCTCGTTTGCGGATTCGGTCAATTCCGCAAGCGTCGGCGTCGGCAGGCGCGATGCATGATGCTCGGGCGTTTTCCGGAGACCCGGAGGTAACACGGCGGCAGAGCCGACGCAGCCCGTCAACAGAACGCCGATGGAACCGGCGATCGTGCCGGCGATCGTAACGCGGCGAACGCGCTCGAAAACATTCATCTATCGTCGTTTACGGCAGCCTTGCAAGTCGGCTGTAGGGACACCAATGACACGAAATGAAAGTGTGGCGCGCATCACGCGCTATCCGGCGGATGATCGCCTATTCAGCACGCAAACGAGCGAGGCGGCGCGCGCTTGAGAACCGGCGGGTCAGGAAATACCGTGTGGGGGCACCTCCTCTCGCAGCTTCGTCTCCGCGTGTCGAAGCAAAGGAAACGTCGCTGCGAACAAGGAAGCAAGCGCATGAACGCAAGTGCGGCGACGTAGCCAAGTGGTAAGGCAGGAGATTGCAAATCTCCGAGCGCGGGTTCGACTCCAGCCGTCGCCTCAGTTTTCCAAGTCCGCCTTGCGCGGCGCGACCAACGGTTCGGTCAGCGTCGCGGCCAGCGTCGGAGCGTCCGGCAACGGAACGTCCTCATCCAGCGGGCGTTGGAGCGCGAGCGTTAGCGCGCCGTCGGCGGCTTGCGCCATCGCTCGCAGCTCCCAGCCCTGTGACCCCATCAGTGCCAAGGTCGGATCTATGCCGTGCGCCGCTTGTCCGGCGGCGAGCGTGTACAGCGTGAACTCAAAGCGTGGGCGCATGGCCGAGTGGTACCCGCCGAGCCGGTGGCCGGTGCGGGAGTTAGGTCTCAGGCGCCGTCAAAGGCCGCAAACATGAACGCCGAGCGCCTCACGTACGGCTCGTATCTCCGGGTCGATGAATTGCTGTCGCTGCAGCGGCCGCGCAGCGACCCGGCGCATCACGATGAGTTGCTCTTCATCGTGATCCATCAAGTGTACGAGTTATGGTTCCGGCTCGTGCTGCATGAAATCGAGACGGCGATCCGCGCGCTCGACGCCGGCGACCTCCTGAAACTGCACAAGCATTTCCACCGCATCCACGTCATCCAACGGCTCCTCGAAGAACAGGTGGACGTGCTTGAAACGATGACGCCGCAGGATTTCAACGCATTCCGTTCGCGTCTCAATCCGGCCAGCGGGTTTCAGTCGCTGCAGTTCCGTGAAATCGAAGCGCTCTGCGGTGCGCCCGCCAACGAGTCGCTGCGCTTTCTCGAGCTCGCGCCGGCGGACGCCGCGCGCCTCGAACGCCGGCGCATCGAACCGACGTTGTACGATGCGCTGAAGGGTCTGTTGCAGCGGCGCGGATTCGCGGCGGGCGATTCGTCTGCACTCGTCGGCGCCTTTCGCGCGATTTACGAGAACGAAACCGACAATTACGACCTCCATCTGCTGCTCGAGGATTTCATCGAATTCGACGAGCGGTTCTTGCTGTGGCGCGGCCGTCACGTGCGCATGGTCGAACGGATGATCGGCATGAAGATGGGCACGGGCGGCTCGCTGGGCGCGCGGTATCTGCACACGACCCTGGAACGGCGTTTCTTTCCGGAACTTTGGGAGGTGCGAACGTACTTGGGCGCCGGCGACGCGGCGCCGGGGTAAGCGCGCAGGCTGAACGAAGGCGTTTGCATGGCGACCGTCGCTGAAACCGCACCTCGCGCGCGCGAACTCTTCGCAGGGCTCGACGTCAACACGTGGCTTGTCAGCCACTCGATGGGCGCGCCGCCGCTGGCCGCCCGCGATGCGCTGACCCGTTACTACGCGGAGTGGGCCGACCGCGGCCCGGAGGCGTGGGCCGGGTGGCTCGCAGAGGTTCGCGCGATCGCCGACGGCATCGGCGGGCTGTTCGGGGCGCCGCCCGGCAGCGTGTATCTTGCGCCGAACGTCTCGACGCTGCAATCGGCGATCGCGTCGGCGACCGCATTTCCCTCCGAGCGCAACGAAGTCGTGTACGAATCGCTCCAGTTTCCATCGCTCGCGTACGTTTGGACGGCGTGGGAGCGCATGGGGGCCGTCACCCGCTGCGTTCCCAGCGACGACGGGCGCACGATTCCGACGGAACGGATCGTCGCGGCGATCACGCCGAAGACGGCCGTGATCGTGCTGTCGCACGCATATTATCAGTCGGCGGCGCTGGTCGACGTTCCCGCCATCGTCGCGCGCGCGAAAGAAACGGGGACGCTGCTCGTTCTCGATGCGTATCAAACGGCCGGCATCGTCCCGTTCGACGTTACTTCGCTGGACGCGGACATCGTCGTCGGCGGTTCGCACAAATGGCTCTGCGGCGGACCGGGGTGCGGGTACATCTACGTGAAACCCGCCATCGCGCGTGATTTCAGTCCCGCCGTCACCGGCTGGTTCGCGCACGCCGATCAGTGGGCGTTCGCTGCTCCGCCGATGCGCTACGCGCCGGATCCGGCGCGTTGGGCAACGGGCACACCCACGATTCCGGGCTACCTCGTGGCGCGCGCGGGCCACGCGATCGTCGGCGAAATCGGCGTGCCGGCGATTCGCGCGCACAGCAATCGCCTCACGGCACGCATTACCGAGGCGGCTCGCGAACGCGGACTCTCGGTGAACTCACCGCTCGACCCCTTGCGGCGCACCGGCTGGGTGGGCATCGACGTTCCCGGCGCGGCGGGCATCGTCGACCAACTCAACGCGCGGCGCGTTTTCGTCGACTACCGCCCCGGCTGCGGCATTCGCGTCAGCGCCCATTTTTACACGAGCGACGACGACGTCGCGCGCTTCTTCGCCGAGCTCGACGATTTGCGCTATTGACGCAGGCGCGTTTCCAGCATCGCCGACAACATCTCGGCGTTGCGCACCGCTTGACCGCGCCGATGGTTGTTGAAGAATGCGAGAACTTCGCGCACATCGGCGTTCGCGCGCAGATCGACCAGCCGTTGCGCCCACGGCTCCAGTTCCTCGGCGGTATACAAATAGTCGTAGCGGAGGTCGCCGGTCTTGGCATTCCACCACTGCTGGTAGTTGCGGCCGTGGAAACGCACGTACGCGATCGGTCCCACGACGTCGGCGGACGGGCGCAGCAGCTTGGAGAACTGCGGCTCGTCGACGTTGCACCACCCGACGCCGAGCGATTCGAGCAGCGCGAGCGTGTCGTGTGTTTGCCAGGCCCGGTTGCGGAACTCCGCCACCAGCGCGATGTCCGCGAGCGCGTCGCGCAATTCGGCGAGCCGTTTCTCGGCGGCCGGCGACGGCGCGAAACTGTGCGGAAACTGCATGAGGGCGCACGAAAGTCTTCCGGCGCGGACGAGCGGCTCGATCGCTTCCCGAAACGCCGGAATCTCGGTGGGCAGCGGCGTTCCGCCGCGCGGGACGTGCGTCGCGCTCCCGGGCAGCTTCACGGCGAAGCGGAAGTGCGGCGGCGTGCGCTCGACCATCGTCGCAAACGAATTCGGCGCGGGCACCCGGTAATACGTGGAGTCGATCTCGACGGCGTGAAAATGCGCGGCGTAATACGAGAGCATGGATGATGGTTTCGTGCGCGGCGGATAGTAGGTCCCGATCCAGTCCTTGTACGAGTAGCCGCACGTGCCGACGAGAATCGGCGGAATCGCCGGCGGCCCGTCGTGCGCGATCGGAAATTCGAGCTGCACGCCGCTCAGCGCACGAGCAGCGAACGCATCTCCGCGTGCGTCGCGCCGTTGGTCGCTAAGAGGGAGCCCGCGGCCGGTTCGAACGGGCTGCCGTCGATCGCGCTCACCGTGCCGCCGGCTTCTTGCACGATGAGGGCGCCGGCGGCGACGTCCCACGCATGCAGATCCCATTCCCAGAACGCATCGAAGCGGCCCGCCGCGACGAAGGCGAGATCCAGTGCAGCGGAACCGTCGCGGCGCACCGCTTGCGCCGCGCGCGACAACGTCGCGAAGTTCGCGGCGTTGCGTTCGTAGCGCATCGGCACGAAGCCGGTGCAGACCATCGCGTCGCGAACGGCCGCCGTGCGCGAGACATGCGCCGGCGCTCCGTTGAGGGTCGCGCCGCGTCCCCGCGCGGCCGCGAACAATTCGTCCAAGACGGGTGCGTAGACGGCGCCCGCCTCCACGACCCCGTCGCGTTCGTAGGCGATCGAAACGCAGAAAAGCGGATAACCGTGCGCATAATTCGACGTGCCGTCGAGCGGATCCACGATGAAGCGCTCGGGACCCGAGCCGGCATAGGCACCGCCTTCTTCGCCCAGGATCGCCGCCGACGCAAACGCAGCGCGCACCCGTTCGACGATGAGCCGCTCGCTGGCGCGGTCGGCATCCGTGACCAGGTCGTTCAAACTTTTGTGCGCGATCTCACGCGGCGCCCGCCACAGCTCGCATAGGAGCGCCCCAGCCTCGCGCGCGAGCGCCGTGATGAAATCGAGCGGGTCCACGGTTCTCCTCGAACGTAACGAGTGGGCAATGTGGACTGCTAATCGCTCCCGGGTCGACCGCATCCTCGCAGCGGTCGAGATTCCGGCACTGGGGCTGTGGGTCGGCTCCCTCTGCGCCTTCGCCTTCGTCTTCGCACCGGCGGCATTTCGCGTGGTCGGCGGCGCGGACGTGGGCCGTTTCGGCGCGCTCATCGGAGCGACGCTCGGCGAGCTGACGGCGCTCGGCTATGCCTGCGGCGCGATCGCGATCATCACGGCACTCGTACGGTCGCGTGAGGCGGGTGACCGCACGTACGACTTTGCGCGCGCGGCGCTCGTGCTCTTCGCGCTGGCCTTGATCTGGTACGAATCCGCCTCAGTTGTCCCGGCAATGACGGCGCTGGCCGACGTCACGTCACCGGCGTATCGCGCGCTGCATCAACGGTCGACCACCGTGTACGGCCTCGCCTTGCTGTTCGATGCGGTCGCGCTCGTCATGGCCGCCGCACGGCGCGAGAGCTGAGCCATCGCTAGTTGACGATCAGATTGTACTGAACGGTCGCGGTGTAAAAGCCCGCCGGCTGCGAGTTGGGAACGGTGATCTGCATGTCGATGCAATGCTGCTGCGCGACGTTGGCGGTTCCCGTCCAGGTCGTTTGCCCGGGCGAGCCGCTGTTGGAATAGTTGCTGAACGCGGTTTTACCGATCGAGGGTACCGCCCACGCGGCGTAGCTCGCGGTGGGGAAGTTCATGATGGGATACGTTCCTGCGGCGCCGCTGCTTGTCGTGGCGAAGCCCCAGTCCGTCAGCGAGTACGTGGTGGAAAACCAAGTATACATTTCGTAGACGCACGGGAAGACCGTCGTGCCGTAGCCTGCGCTCAGGCTGGTGGTGTGCGGTATCTCGTGCAAATAGGTCGCGTTCGGATCCGGCTTCGCATTGAAGGTCACCGGAACGTTGCCTTGCGGCGGCGCTTGCGCGATGACCATCGGTGTTCCCAGCGGCATGGGAACGTCGTACACGCTCGTGGTTGAGGCGGCGAGCATCGCCGGTCCGTGATACGGGTCGGCGCTGAGCGCGGCGATGCGCGCCGACGGCGCGCGATGCGGCACCGTGAACCCGACCGGCACGGGGCTCGGCGTCACCTGGATTTGGATGATCACTTCTTTGTAGGCACGCGTCGTTTGCAGCGCATCGACGGGCCGTGCGAACGTGCAAGCCGCCGCGACGAAGACGAGTACGAAAAAGCCGAAGTTTTTCAATTTCCGATCACCGTGTAGACGATGTAGACGCTGAACTGATCGATGGGGATTGTACTCGGCAGCTGCAATTCGTAATCGTAGCCCTTCGCGAGGTTCGCTCCGGGTGCGCCGCTCGCCCAAATGAGCGCCGACGGCGGCGGCGAGCCGGCGTACGTGATGTTCTGGCCGCCGTTGATCGACGCGCCGCTCGTCGCTTGAAACGGCGTCGCGGGGCTGAACGCGTTGTTCGTGCTGTTGTTGGTGAGCCTCGTCTGGCCGGTGCCGTCGGCGTTCATGACGTAGATCTCGGCGTTCCCGTCACGCCTCGACTCGAACGTGATCCGGGACCCGTCGCCCGAGAAGGACGGGGA
>JBHEMQ010000013.1:0-234 GCA_046262475.1 Candidatus Velthaea sp. | reverse complement strand
CGCCGTTGAGATTGGTCGACGCTTCGCCGTAGACGTTGAAACCGAGGTTGTCGTTCGTCGTCACGGAGACTTGCGCCGCGAATTTATAAATGTACGCATAGCCGGCAACGACGTTGCCGAAATCGACGAAGCCGCTGCCGAGATGTGCGGAGGCGCCCACCGCGGGATTGGAACCGCTGCCGGAGCCGCCTTGCGGACCAAACCCCGCTTGATAGTTCGGCGTCACCGTCGTCG
>JBHEMQ010000012.1:41953-42186 GCA_046262475.1 Candidatus Velthaea sp. | reverse complement strand
CTCTCGTATATCTTCATGGTTGCGGGGCTGTTGCTCATCGCGCTCGGAATCTGGCGCTGGCTGAACTCGATCGTCTCCGCGATGACGCCGCACGGCAGCGGGCTCATGCTCGAAGCGTTGCTTGAGACGCGCCTGAAGCACGGCTACAAGATCGTGACGATCGGCGGCGGCACGGGCCTTGCGACGCTGCTGCGCGGTCTGAAGCGGCATACGTCAAACCTTACGGCGGTGGT
>JBHEMQ010000012.1:3624-41870 GCA_046262475.1 Candidatus Velthaea sp. | reverse complement strand
GCGTCCTTCCGCCGGGCGACATACGCAACTGTCTCGTCGCACTCGCCGACGATGAGGCGCTCGTCACCGATCTTTTCCGGTACCGGTTCCACGAAGGCGAAGGGCTCATCGGCCACTCCTTCGGCAACTTGTTTCTCGCAGCGATGACGGGCGTCACCGGGAACTTCGATGAGGCCGTCAAGGTGTCGAGCCGCGTGCTCAACATCAAGGGCCGGGTGCTGCCGGCCACGCTCGCCGTCGCGCGCTTGTGCGCGACAATGAGCGACGGCAGCGTGATCGAGGGTGAGTCGAACATCTCGCGCGCGACGCAGCCGATCGCCGACGTATTTCTGGACCCGCCGTTTGCCGCGCCGCTCGAGGAAGTGATCGAAGCCATTCGCGACGCGGACGCGATCGTGCTGGGGCCGGGCTCCCTCTACACCTCGATCATGCCGAACCTGCTCGTCGACCGCATCGCGCGCGAAGTCGAAGCGGCGAACGCGGTAAGAATCTACGTCTGCAACGTGATGACGCAACCCGGCGAGACGGACGCCTTCACGGCCCGCGCGCACGTCAAGACGCTCCTGGACTGCGCCAAAGCGCGCGTCTGTGACGTCGTCATCGTCAACGACGAACTCCCGAAGAAATTGCGCGACGTCTACGCCGAAGAAGGTCAGCTGCCCGTGGTCGCCGACACCGAGGCGGTGGAACGCCTCGGCGTCCGCGCGGTGAGCGCGTCCGTCATCAGCGAGACGCAAACCGTGCGTCACGATTCGGAGAAACTGGGCGCCGTCGTCATCGGCATCGTGGATGAGGCGATCGCCGCCCGAGCGTCGTACGTGAAATTCCGGACATCGCCCGCGCATGCGCCGGCCGCCTCGAGCACGCCTTAGGGTAGTCTAGATCGGCGCGCGCAGCCGCGCGAAGCGTGCCGCCGCGTAACGCAGCAGGACGGGCGCATCGCGCATAGCGTCAGTCAGCGGCATCGGCGCGTCGACGATCGCGACGCACCCGATGCCGCGCTTCCACAACGCCGGTTCGGCCGCGCGCTCGATGCTGCCGCCGAACGCGATCACCGGAATCCCGAGCGGCCGCGCCAGCGCGGCGACGCCGTCCACCACTTTTCCGCGCAAGGTCTGGGCGTCGATGCGCCCCTCGCCGGTGATGCAGAGGGTCGCACCGGCAAGATAGTCGGGCAGCCGGCGTTCTTCGGCGATCAGATCGAAGCCGGGCGCGAGCCGAGCGCCCGCGAACGTGGCAAGGGCCCAACCCAAACCACCGGCGGCTCCCGCACCGGGCACATCGCGCAAGTCGCGGCCGGTAGCCGCGGCGCCGGCATCGGCGAGCCGCGCGAGCACGCCTTCCAGAAACGCGACGTCGTCATCGTCCGCGCCTTTCTGCGGTCCGTACACGGCCGCCGCGCCCTGCGGTCCGAGTAGCGGATTATCGACGTCGCACGCTACGGCGATGGATGCCGCCTGCAGCCGCGGGTCGAGGCCTGCGATGTCGACGCGCGCGAGGCGCGCGAGCGACACCGGATCGGGCGCGAGTTCGGCGCCGCCGGCGTCGTAAAATCGTGCGCCGAGCGCCGCCAAAGCGCCCGCGCCGCCGCCGCTCGTCGCGCTCCCTCCGATGCCGAGGATGATCTGCTTCGCGCCCGCATCGAGGGCGTCGCGCAGCAATTCGCCCGTTCCGTAACTGGTCGCGCGGCGTACGTCGCGGCGGCCCGAAGCCAGGGCGAGACCGGATGCGGCCGCCATCTCGATGATTGCGACGTCGCCGGCACGCGCGTACGTCGCCTGCACCGGCTCGCCGAGCGGCCCTCGCACGGCGATAGTGCGCGCGTCCGCGCCGCTCTGCAGAAACGTGGCGACCGTACCTTCGCCGCCGTCGGCCATCGGCAGCGCAACGTAGTCCGGCGCGTCGCGCCACACGTCGCGCAATCCGGCGATGAGCGCCGCCGCCGCCGCCGCGGCGCTGCAGCTGCCTTTGAATTTGTCGGGCGCGACGACGACGCGCGCGCGATGCGTTGCGACTATTGCGTGCGGTTGAGCGGGATGTTGAGCGTCACGGTTTCGCCCGCCTGCGGCGCGATGGGGTACAGGCTCTGCTGTGCGGCATAACCACGCGGCGGCTGAACCTGCACTTCATTCTGGCCGATCGGCACGTTCATGATTTTGTACGTGCCGTCCGCGGCCGACGTCGCGTTCAACACGACCGACGCGGTGACGACCGCACCAGCAACCGGCGCGTTGGTCGACGCGTCGAAGACGCGTCCTACCACCGTCGCGTAGTTTTGAGCCGGCGGAAGGGCGGGATTGCCGCACGCCGTGACAACGGCGGCAAGTGCGACGGCGGCAAAGCGCAGGCGTTTCATGCCGTCGCCGATGTTCGGTTCAGACCGCGACGACGCCCTCCTCGGCATCTTGGCGATCGAGGCTTGCCGTTTTTTCGTCGAGCAGCCAGCGGTTCGCATCGTCGCGCCGCTCGTCCGGCACGCGCGCCTTCAGCCATGCGGCAATCGCGGCGTCCGTCGCGCACGTCTCGAGTGCCGCGTCGAACACGCGCGAGGTGATGCCCCAGCGGTCGAATACGCCGCGGTCCATGGGACACGGATAGATGTAATCATGAATGGCGCCGTTGCGCGCCGCGCGCGCCTTGTCGAAGACCCGCGCGAGCCAGAGAAAACCGTCGACGCTTTCGCGTCCGCGACGCGGGAAGTCACGCCCGCTCCGAAAATCCGTGGCCACTGCTTCCTCCTCACGAGGTGCGACTGGGGTCAGTTCCTGTGACGCAGGCAGCATTCCCGTAGTTGCGGAAGCGCGAAACGTCATGGCGACGATCTCTCCCCGGACCACGGCCCGCCTCACGTTTTTCTCCGACGCCTTGGACGCCGTCGGGCGTACACCGCTCATTCGTCTCAACAAAGTGCTGGACGGCGCTCTGCCGCTGGTTTTGGGCAAGGTCGAGTACGTCAATCCGGGCGGAAGTGTGAAAGACCGCCCGGCCGTCGAGATGATTCGCGATGCCGAGAGCCGGGGGATCTTGCGGCCGGGCGCTACGATCATCGAGGCAACCAGCGGCAACACCGGCACGGGACTCGCCATGGCGGCGGCGATCCGCGGCTACCGCTGCATCCTCGTGATGCCGGACAAAATGTCGAAGGAAAAAATCGATCTCCTCAAGGCATACGGCGCGGAGGTCGTCGTGACGCCGACCGCGGTGCCGAACGAGTCGCCCGAGTCGTATTACAGCGTCGCGAACCGGCTCACTGCCGAAATCGCCGGCGCCTTTCAGCCCGATCAATGGCATAACACGAACAATCCGGACGCGCACTATCGCACCACGGGGCCCGAGATTTGGGAGCAAACCGCGGGGACCATCACGCACTTCGTGAGCGGCATGGGCACCGGCGGCACGATTTCCGGCACCGCGCGCTTCCTCAAAGAAATGAATCCACGCATCCACGTCGTCGGTGCGGACCCCGAAGGTTCCATCTATTCGGGCGACACGCCGAAGTCGTACAAAGTCGAAGGCATCGGCATGAGTTATCTGCCGCAAACCGTCGACATGCGTGTTATCGACAAAATCTTGCGGATTTCGGATAAGGAAAGCTTCCTCATGGCACGGCGCGTGGCGCGCGAAGAAGGTTTGCTCGTCGGCGGTTCGTCGGGAACGGCTGTCGCCGCGGCGGCGCGCATCGCCAAAGATTTGCCGGCGGAAGCGGTGATGGTCGTAATGATGCCGGATTCCGGGCGCGGTTACATGTCCAAGATTTTCAACGACGAGTGGATGAAAGCGAACGGCTTCATCGGCGACGACAAGCGCAAGGACACCGTCGGCGACGTGCTGCGCTCGAAACAGCCGCGGCCCGCCATGATCACCGTCACCGAAGACGCCGTCGTGAAAGAAGCCCTCGAGAAACTGCGCCAATACGAGATTTCGCAGTTACCGGTCGTGCGCGGCAACGAGGTCGTCGGCTCCATCAACGACGTCGCGGTGATGCAGGCCGTGTTCGATCAGTCGGACATCGTGCACAAGCCCGTGAGGGAAGTGATGGGCCGTCCGTTTCCGATGCTCGAAACCGACGTCGAAGTCGACCGCGCCTACAAGTTGCTGACGCTCGCGAATCCGGCCATCGTCGTCACCGACGGCGGCCGGCCCGTCGGCGTCTTGACGCGCCAGGACATCATCAGTTTCCTATCGTCGAACGCGGCGGAATGATGGATTTTTCGACCCGGGCGATACATGCCGGACAACCGGCCGATCCGACGACGGGCGCGACGATCGTACCGGTCTATCAAACCTCCACGTACACGCAGACGGCAGTGGGCGAGCACAAGGGCTTCGACTACAGCCGTACCGTGAACCCAACGCGCGCTGCGCTCGAGCAGCAGCTTGCCGCGCTGGAAGAAGCGGCGTATTGCAGCGCATTTTCGAGCGGCATGGCGGCGACCGCGGCGGTGCTCAACGTTCTGTCGGCGGGCGACCATGCTGTCGTGACCGACGATCTGTACGGCGGAACGTATCGCCTGTTTTCGCGGGTCCTCACGCGCTACGGGCTCACCTTCTCGTACGTCGACATGAGCGACCCCGAAACGGTGCGCCGCGCCATCCAGCCGAACACAAAGCTGCTCTGGATGGAGACGCCGACGAACCCGCTGTTGAAGCTCATCGACATCGCCGCCGTGGCGGCGCTCAAACCCGCGGGCGCCATCGCGGTCGTCGACAACACGTTCGCGACGCCGTACCTGCAAACACCGCTCGCGCTCGGTGCCGACGTGGTCGTGCATTCCACCACGAAATACATCGGCGGTCATAGCGACGTGGTCGGCGGCGCGGCGCTCACGAACGACGCCGCGCTGCACGACACGATCAAATTTCACCAGAACGCCGTCGGCGGCGTTCCGGGTCCGATGGACGCGTGGCTGACGATGCGCGGCGCGAAAACGCTCGCCCTGCGCATGCGCGAACACGACGCGAACGCGCGCCGGATCGCCGCGTTTCTGCACTCACGCGACGACGTTGCGCAGGTCTACTACCCCGGTCTGCCGTCGCACCCCCAACACGAACTTGCGAAGCGTCAAATGCGCGGCTTCGGCGGCATGGTCTCCTTCACGCTCCGCGGACCGGAATCGCGCGCGCTTGACTTTGCGAAGTATACCAAGCTCTTCAGCCTCGCTGAGAGCCTGGGCGGCGTCGAGTCGCTGTTGTGTCATCCGGCACGCATGACGCATGGTTCCATTCCGAAAGAGCAGCGGGAACGGCTCGGCGTCACCGACGGCCTTCTGCGGCTCTCGGTCGGTATCGAAGGCGCGCGCGATCTCATCGCCGACCTGACGCAGGCGCTCGACGCGACCGTTTCGGCGGCGCGCGCGTAAGGCTCAGTCGCTGGGGCCGGCGCGGCCGGTACGGCGATGTGGTGCAGCCAGCTCCAGGCGCACCCGCGGCGCCGAGCAACGCGAAAACGGTGACGAAGGCGTCGCTGGTATCGGTATTCATGCTCGTAGCGTATCGCGCCGGCGTCCGACAAACGTCCGCGGCGGTACGGATGTCGCGGGGCCGGGCTACGGAGGCCGCTGGCCAAACGTCGCGCCGGCGGCGCGCAGTGCGGCGGCGGCGGCCGTGTGATTCCCGGCACGCGCACGCTCGAGCGGCGTGACCGCTGAGGAATTGCGCGCGCGTGCATCGGGCGGCGCGCCACGGCGAAGCAGTTCTTTCCGGCAGGCGGTATTGCCGAACGCTGCGGCGAGGTGAAGGGCCGTCCAGCCGTCCTGCGCGTACGCAGTCGCGCGTCCGGCGTCCTCTTCACACCGCTCGATCAGCGCCTCGAGCGCTCCCACCGCCGCCGCCTCGAAGACGTCGAGTTCAGGCACGGTGCGCGCGAGCCGCTCGGCGGCGTCCCGTTTGCCGCGGTACATGAGTTCGAGCACCGCCGAGGCCACGCTTATTCGCGATCGAGCACGGCGGTCAGCGCCGGCAGCGAGATTTCGTGCCGGTAGCCGATATTGCGATGGTCATCGTCGAATTCTTCGTGCCGCACATCGAGCCCGAGGTCGCGGACGCGCCGCACGAAAATGCGCGCGCCGATGTCGAGGCCGTATTCGTCGCGACGCCCGCAGTCTACATAGCGCAGCCGCAAACGTGCGAGCGCCGCATGCCCGGCCGCGGCGCGCTCGACCGGGTCGTACGCCAGCCAGCGTGCGAAGACGTCGTCTCGCAACTCACCCGTCGTTGCTTCGAACGGCAGCTCGAACGCGAACGGTTCGGCCGCGAGGGGTGAATACGCCGCCGCATATCCGAGCATTTCGATCGTCGTGTAGAAGTGGGGCGGCCGCTTCGTCCGACGCTCGAACTCTTCGACGAAGGCGCGCGGCGGGCCGAATGCTTCGAGCGTGCGCTGCGCCGCCGGAAACGACGGGAGATGCGCGTAGCGGAAATACGCATCGCCGCTGTGCGAGGCAAACGCTGCGAACGTTCCGGGGTGCGCGAGCGTGAGGTGCAGGGCGCCGAAGCCGCCCGACGACTTGCCGAACACCGCGCGCGCGCCTTCCGCCGGAACGGTGCGGTAGCGTGCGTCGACATCGTCGATGATGTCGCGCACCACGTACTGCGCGTACTTGCCGTTGTGCACCGAATCCAGGTATTGCGAACCGCCCAGCCGCGTGTTCCCGTCGACGAGGGCCAAGAGCGCCGGCGGCATTCGCTCCTGCGCGATGAGACGATCCATCCACTGCACGACGTTCGTTTCCCAGGGACGCGTGGCGACGAGCGCGCCGACATCGCCCGTGTAGCCGTGCAGGCAATACAGCACGGGATAGCGGCGCGAACCCTCGGCATCGTAGTCGGGCGGCGTGTACACCGCCAGCGCGCGTTCCGCCGGATCGCCGAGCGGATTGCCCGCGAGCGCAGCACTCTCAATGCGGTCGACGTGCAGCGTGCCGCGCAAGCCGAGCAGCCGGCTGAGATCGCTCACGCGGTGATGCTGCACCGCAAGCGCCGCGAACCCTGCCAGGTCGCGCGAACGCGTGCCGAGTACGTGCACGGTAATGATACGAGGCGTTGGGCTTCGCAGCGCCGTTGCGGTCAACGTCGTTACGATGATCGGCGCCGGTCCGCTGGTAACGATTCCCCTCGTGGTCGTCGCGTTGCACGGATCGGTTTCCGTTGCCGCTTGGATCGCCGGCGCCGTGATTGCGCTTTGCGATGGCCTCGTCTACGCCGAACTGGCATCACGCCTGCCGCGGACGGGGGGTACCTACGCATATCTGCGCGAGGCGTATGGATCGCGCGGTGCGGGCCGGCTGCTCGCATTTCTTTTCGTGTGGCAGTTCTGTTTCTGGGCGCCGCTGATTCTCGCTTCCGGCTACATCGGGTTCGCGCAATACGCCGGCTTTCTGGTACCGGCGCTCGCAGCGAGCATTCCCGCGCAAAAGGCCTTGGCCGTCGGCGTCGGCATCCTCACCATCGTCGCCCTCTACCGCGCCATTCCGGGTATCGCGCGTACGGCCTATATGCTCGGGTTCGTCGCGGTCGCCACGCTCGCCGTCGTTGCGTTCGCCGGACTGATCCATCCGCACGTTGCGCTCGCGAGGCTTGCACCGCAGGCGTTCGGCTTGAACGGGTTCGGCCTCGCGGCGTTCGGTGCGGCGCTCGTCATCACGCTGTATGACTACGGCGGTTACAACGACGTCTGCGCGATCGCCGAAGAAGTGCGCCGGCCCGAACGCACCATTCCGCTGGCGATCGTCATCTCGGTCGTGCTCGTAGCGGCATCGTACGTTGCGCTCAATCTGGGCGTCTTCTCCACATTGCCTGTCGCTGTCGTCGGCAAGTCCACATCGGTCGCCTCGGATGTCGTTGCGGCGACGCTCGGACACGGCGCCGCGGTCGCCGTTACCGTCGCAATCCTCGTCACGGCGTTCGCATCCACCTACGGCCTCTTACTCGGTGCATCCCGCATTCCGTTCGCTGCCGCGCGCGAAGGCGATTTCCTCGCAGCCTTCGCGCAGCTCCACCCGACGGCGAAGTTCCCTGCGCGCTCGCTCCTCGCACTCGGTTTGTTGGCGCTGCCCGCCGCACTGCTGCCGCTCGACGCCGTCATCGCGGCGCTGACCGCCGGAATCGTCCTCGTGCAAGGCGTCGCGCAGATCGGCGCCCTCGCGATTTTGCGATGGAAGGCGCCCAGCGCGGCTTTCCGCATTCCCCTCTATCCCCTTCCGCCGCTCGTCGCACTCGGCGGCTGGCTCTTCCTCTTTTACAGTTCGGGACGGAACGCAATGGCGTTCGGATCGGCGACGCTCCTCGCAGGCGCGGTGGTGTTCTTCATCCGTGCGCGTCGCGTGCGCTCCTGGCCGTTTGCCGCAATGGCCGCCGGCATCGCCGTCATGCTGGCAATCGCGCCGCACGCCGCGGACGCCGAAACGTTCACGCACAGCGCGATCGTGCAGCGCGCGGACAACCCGACGCTGGTCGTCGACGGGAAACCGTTCTTTTTCTACGGCGCCGCCTTCTTTTACGAACGCATTCCCGCAGCCATGTGGCGGCCGTCGATGACTGCGCTCAAAGCGATGGGCTTCAATACGTTGGATGTGTACGTTCCTTGGAATTGGCACGAGCTCTCCGACGGCGACTTCGACTTCGAGGGCCGCACGAATCCGAGCCGCAACCTGCGCGAAGTTCTGCGCCTCGGCGCGTCCTTGGGCTTCAAATTCATCGTGCGACCGGGGCCGGTCATCCGCAACGAATGGCGCAACGGCGGATATCCGGCGTGGCTCCTGACACGCCCGGAATACGGCATGCCGCTGCATGATGTGCTGGAAGGGCGCTACCCGGCAACGGCGACGTTGCAAAACGCGAATGCCGACGATGCAGCGGCGGAGTGGATGAACAACCAAACGCACATGCGATACGCGGCGCGTTGGCTGCAGACGGCATTGCGCGAGTTCGGACCCGTGGCCGGCCACGTGCTCGCCGTTCAACTCGACGACGATCAGGGCGCGTACATCGACAACCAAACCTGGCCGGCGCCGCATTTTCAAGCGTATCTCGGTGAACTCGAACGCATCGCGCGCAGGGTGACGGGGCCGCAACTGCCGGTCTTCATCAACACGTACCAGATGAAGGTGACCGCGTCGGCGCCCGTGTGGGCCATGGGCAACTGGTATCAGAGCGACGCGTATTCGATCGGCGAGCACGACCGCACGCAGTTGGAATTCAGCACGGGACTCCTCCAGACGCAAACGCGCTGGCCGGTTGCCATCAGCGAATTTCAAGCCGGCTGGCTCGCACCGCCGGAGGATCCCACTCCCCGTCCCGCCGACCCGACCAACACCGCGCTCGCGCTGCACACGATGCTCGGTTTCGGCGCGCGGGGCGTCATCGACTTTCCTCCGCAGGACACGACGAATCCCGCCGGTTGGGAAGCGCCGTTCGCGAACGCTTCGTATGCGTGGGATGCCGCGCTAACGAGCAATCTCGCCAAATCCGAACGTTACGGACCCACGCGGGAGTTCGGCGACCTCGTCACGCGCTACGGCCGTCGACTGGCCACCGCGCAGCGCATCGCCGACGGCGCTATCGCCTACATGACGAGCGCGTTCGATGCAGCGTCGCTCGATAACGCGGCCGTCTTTGCGATCGCGGCCCGCACCCAAGAGCTGCAGCGCGGTTGCCGCGTGCGAAAGCTCACCTGCGACCTCGTCGACCTTCGCTACGTGAACGAAGCGCGACTGCGCCGCTATCCGTTCCTGGTCGTTCCGTCGTTCGACGGGCGTGCCACGATCGATGCGGTGCGCAACACGTTGGGACGCTATGCACGCTCGGGCGGCCGCGTAACCACGAACATCCCGTCAGTTGCGCGTCCGGTAAACGGCGGCATCAGCGATGCGACCGTGCTCCGGGCTGCGGACGGCACGCTCTTCGTCGATGTGGTCAACTACGCGGACCGTCCGCGTGCCATTCCGTTGACGCGAATTGTTTCCGGTCGCAACGCGTGGTCGTTCGGTCCGCGGACGGTCGCAGCGCGGGGCACGCTGCTCTTTCCCTTGGCGAGAAGCGCCGCCGGCACCGCGATTTCGGACGCGAAATCGCCGAGCGAGGGCGTGCATGTCGGCGCGTTTTACGATTGCACCGGCGACGGTTCGGCGCCGGCGGTTCGCGTAACAACCGACTCCCGCGACGGCTTCCCGCGCGTCGTCCTTTCGAATCGACGCATCACGGCGACGATCTCGCCGAACGCGGGGGCGCGGCTCGTCGCACTCGATCGCGGCGCGGCGCCGCACTGCCTGACGGACGCCGGAACGATCACGAGCGTTGGCGCGCTGAGGGACGACGTCGAAGTCCAGCCACCGCCGTCAACGACCGACCGCATCGCAAAATACACGCACTCTTTTCCGGCGGGCATGTTCAATCGTCCATACCGGATTGACGAGCAACACTCCGGCGACGTCACGTCGGTGCGGCTGTCCTACGATGCGCCGGACGTCGTTCCGAACGGCGCGCTCTTCGAGCGCACGATCTCGCTCGCTACCGGCGCCTCGCGAATCACCGTCGACCAGCGGGCGACTTTCCGCGACGGGCCGGACGTGCAGTTGCAGCGGGCGGTGAGTTTGTCGTCGTTCAACACACGTGAGGCGACCGTCGTCGACGATTCGGCTGGTGGAAGCATCGGCTTCTTCAGCTCGGCGCGGCACATGCTTACCGTCGTCGCCTGGCGCGCCGGCGACGTCGAGGACGCGCGCATCATTCCGCAGCGCACGTCTGCCGTCGTCCGCTTGCGCTTCGCGCGCGGCGGCGTTCGCCGAACGGTCATTGCGATCGATCGCGCGCGGACTCTCGAAGAAGCGCGGGCGATGATGCGGAAAGAGCGCGACGCCGCCGGCGCGAACCCCCCGGCGGCCGGGGAAGTGGCGAAATGGTAGACGCAGTTGCCTCAAAAGCAACCGAGTGTGAGCTCATGTGGGTTCGAGTCCCACCTTCCCCAATGTTCGCGCCGCGCTTCGGTGCGGTTTTTTCGTTCCCGCGTCGCGAGTTGCCGGAAAGCCCGCCGCTGCGAAGCGGCGGGGGCTTTCCTTGTCGGCACGGGTCGACGCCGCGGCGGAAGACTAGTTGGTGCGGATCTTCTCGCGGGGACGTATGTCCTCGGCAGATTCAATCAGCGGCTTGTACGTGCTTAACGCGCGGAAGCCCCGGCGCATCGCCTCCATCCCATCTTCGACGCTCATCAGCGGCGTCGTCCGTAGGCTCTTGATTGCGCCGCCCGCGCTAAACGCAAGTGACATCGCCGCCGCACTCACGTTGTCGGGTGCGTCGACGAGCGCAATAAGATCCCGATCACCGAAGGCATAAAACAGGCTTTCGAGCCGTGCGCCGACACTGTCGAGCACCGGCTTTATAACCTCCCGGCGATCTCGCGGGTCCTTGAGTTGCGCCGCCCAGGATTCGGGAGTATAGGCCACTTCGACGAGATAACGAGACATACGACACTTCTTCTCTAAGCAAATAAGGGACGTCCTGACAGTATAGTGCCTCGCACAACCAGGCCGTACACTCGAGTGAGCCTTTGATGAGTTGATGCTCGAGCGGGCCCATGCATGCTGGAGCCCGGCGCCGCGGAGTCCGAGTTGCGGCGGCGCCCCAGAATGGCGGCGCACGTTTCAGCGGGCCGAGCGCGAGGCTATGGCCGTGATTGTGAAGCAGCAGCCCAATTTGCTAACGCATCTGCTAACGAACGGCGCGGAATCGGGTAGCACAGCGCGTCATCGCATGGCCTCATCAAGGGACGTTTAAACACGAAACAGCAGGAGGCAACATTTCTCAACAGCCCACAGGTGGGGTTCGAGTCCTGCCTTGCCCAGGAATGAACGTATGAATGACCGCGCGAGCGGCGCCCGCGATTTCGAGCTGGAGACGCACCGCATCGACCAGCTCATCTGGGACTCGATCGCGCTCCGCGCGGGCGAGTCCGTGCTCTTCTGCGGCTTCGCAAACGCGCTGGACTGGATTGTCCGCGCCGTCGAAATCGGCGCGAACGTCAGCGTCATCACGCCCGATGATGCGGCGATCCGCGAACACGCGGGCCTCGATGTCGCCGTGCTGAAGGGCAGCACCACGCTGATTCCCGCGCGCGACGCCTCGTTTGACGCTGCCGTCGCGTTCCACTATTTGCACGAAGTGGATCCGTTCTTCCATGCCAACGTCGTCTCGGAGCTGGCGCGCGTCGGCAAACGTCTCGTCATCGTTGAACCCGCGCCGCCGAGCGATCCCCTCGGCCTGCGCATCGCCTCGCTGTACTCGCGCGCAAAGCGAGAGCTCGGGCAATTTGAGTACTACCAGCAGATCGATTACTGGAAGAAGCTGCTTTCGATCGTGAAAGCCGACGTCACGCAAGAAACGTATGCCTTCACGCGCGTTCCGCCGCGCAACGCGATCAAAGATACCGTTGCGTTCATCCTCGACACCATGGCCGCGGAGGAAACGCCGGAGCCGTATCTCGAGGAGTTGCGCGCCCTCGCGAAACGGCCGGACGCGCAACTGGTGCCGCAAGCGCGCTACGTGCTCGTCGGCGCCGCCGTGGGCGGCATTCCGACGTCAAGCGCCGGCACCCGCTTTCGCAGCGCACCGCTCCCCGCCGAAGCGCCGCGGGAACCGGCGCGCCCGCCCGCACCGACGGTCTACGAAGCACCGTCGGTGCCGGAAATGCCGCCCGTGATACCGGCTGCAGCCGAACCGGCGTTCGGGTTCGGCTCGCCGGACGTTGCGCCGCCGCGGCCGCCCGGCCTGCCTCCAGCGGGCGTCGCGCCGCCCGCCGCGCCGTTCGCCGCCCCCGGCGAACCGGGCTTTGGTCTACCAGCCGGTGAAGCCGATCCGCTGCCGCGGTCTGGATTCGGCTGGGAGTGGGAACCGCCGGACTCCGAGGAGCCGCGGCCCGAGCCGAAACCCTAGCGCTGCGCCGCGCGGCGGAATGCCGTGATCTCGGCGCGCGTTCGCAGAATCAAGTCTGTCAGCGCGGGCGGTACCAGACGCGTTGCGCGAATCTCCGCGAGCGCGGCCCGCGCGCGGATCACCAGTGCGGGAAGGCCGTCCGTCGCCACGCCGATGCGCTCGAAGTCGCGTTCGGCGCGTTCGATTTGCCCGAATAACGGCAGGTCGCCCAGCGATTTGATGCGGCGCAGGAGGCGGCGCACTTCACGGACGCAGCGCACGCCGGGTCCGGCGAGCGCAAAGATGACGAGCAGCACCGCCGCGCCGAGGCAAATCCACCACACGAGCGCGGGCAGGCTCATCGCCTATGCGGCAGGTTCGGACTTCGTTGCTTCGGTCGCGGCCGGTTTCGCGGGCGGCGCCTTGTCAGCGGCGGGCGACGGCGCGTCGTCTTTGGGTGCGCTCGCCTTGCGCGAGTCGTTGATGTAAAAACCCGCCCCCTTGAAGACGATCCCTGCGGCGTTGAACACCCGCCGGAGCGTTCCGCCGCATGCTGCGCACGGCGCGCTATGCGTCTCTTTGAAGCCGTGGCGCACTTCGGTGACTGCATCGCACTGCTGGCATCGGTAATCGTAGAGCGGCACGCGGGATCTCCAAGAGAACGGGGCGCTGACCCGCCCTATTTTACCGGGCTTAGCGCTCAGCGTCAATGACTGCTAAAGCAGGCGACTAAAAATCGTCCAAAACGGCGTCGCGGCGGCGTTCGTATTCCACCAAGCCTTTGAAGTGGATGAGCGAATCTCCGAGCGCCACGTCGAGCTTCCGGCGCATCGTCACCCGGTCGAGTAACGCGCCGAGGACGCCGCCGTACGTCGGATAGTCGAGGCGCACGACGATCTTCGAGCGCTCCGTTTTGCGCTCGACGCGCAGATCGATACGACGCCGCATCGAATAGGCGCCGACCAGCGAGAGCATGTGGCCCTCGAGGTATTGTTCGACCTCGAAGAGCTCTTCGTCGTCGCCCGGAATGGCCGAACGAATCGCGACCTCGCTGCCGGGGCCGAGCGGTCTCGCGGGATCGAGGCGCCGGGCGCTGCGCAGAAACGATAGCCACACGGGCCATTTTTCCACTTCACAAATGAGCGCGAAAGCGGCCTCGGCGGACGTCGCAACGTCCTGGCTGCGGTGGATTCCGCGCGCTGCCGGCCGATCGAATGATGCTTGCGGCAAAGCCATGCGCGGGGCTTCGCGGCCGGTTCGCCGCCACCTTGCGAGAAACACAAGATGTTGGGGCGGCCGGTTATGCACCCCCTATGTATTGTGTGGATATCGTGGATTCGGTGCGTGCGGCGGCCCGCTACGGCAGTGGAATGGAGCCGTCGCCGACGCCCCGGGCGAACGCCGCGAGCGTGCGGATTCCGACCGGCAGCGCGCCTTCGTCGAGGCGGAATTGCGGACTGTGCCCGTAGTGCACGCTGCCGACGCGCTCGTTGCGAATGCCGAGACGCGCGAGTACGCCCGGCACGCGCTGCGCGAAGTACGCGAAGTCCTCACCGCCCATCGTTGGCGGCGGCGAAACCACCGGAATGCCGCCGCGCGCGTGGACGTAGGCTGCGAACGCTTGGGCCAGCGCGCGGTCGTTGACGACGGCGGGATATCCCAAGAGCATCTCGAGCGACGCGCGGCAGCCGTAGGCGGCGGCGACGCCGTCGATGATGCGCCGGACGCGTGCCTCCACGCCGGCGCGAATGTCCGGATCGTGCGTGCGCACCGTGCCCGTCAACTTCACCTTGTCCGCGATGACGTTGTTGCGATAGCCGCCCGCGATGGTTCCGATCGTCACGACGATGCTTGCGAGCGGATCGGTTTCGCGCGCCGCGATGTTCTGCAGCGCCAGCACGACCGCGGCCGCGCACGGAATAGCATCCGTCGCTTTATGCGGTGCGGCGCCGTGTCCGCCCGCACCGGTAATGGTGATGTGAATTTCATCCGCCGCCGCGTTGACGGGCCCGGGCGTGATTCCGAGCGTTCCGGTATCGAGCCGGACGTCCACGTGCAACATCGCGACCGCCTCGATGCGCGGCTCCGCATCCATGACGCCGGCTTCAATCATCGGCAGCGCACCGCCCGGCCCTTCTTCCGCCGGCTGAAACAGCAGCACCGTGTTCCCGTGCAGTGCGGCGCGCGCCGCTTGCAGTTCGCGCGCGGCACCCAGCAGCATGGCGGTATGCGCGTCGTGACCGCACGCGTGCATTTTCCCGGGAACCTCCGACGCGCACGCTTCGCCGGAATTCTCGTCGATGGGCAGCGCGTCCATGTCGGCACGCAATCCGGCGGTGCGGCCGGGCAGCGCTCCGCGGATCACACCGACGACACCGGTTTTCGCGACACGCCGATGCTCCACGCCGATTGCGTCGAGTTCGCGCTCGACGATGGCCGCGGTTCGCTCTTCCTCGAAGCCGAGTTCCGGAAAGCGGTGGATCTCGCGGCGTACGGCAACCGCGCGTTCCGCCGTCTGCGCGTCGATGGCCGGCAGCGTGACGTTCATACTGTAACGCAATTATCGGGACGCCGGACGGACGCCTTGCGCCGCGACCGCGCTACGGCCGCAATGCGCGCGCCGCGGCATACCGGATTCGCTCGAGACCGAGCCAGCGCGCGAGCTCGTGCAGTTCGCGCTGGAGCGCGTCACGAATGCCGACGGCGGGACGGCGCCGTTCGTAATGGACCGCGACCGCATCGAGCGTACCTTCGCTGCGGCGCGCACGCAGATCGACGCGCGCGACGAGCGTATCGCCGTACGCAAACGGCAGCACGTAATAGCCGTGCACGCGCTTGTGCGCCGGCGTGTAGATTTCCAGCCGGTAATCGAACCCGAAGAGCCGCGCGTCGCGCGGGCGATTCCACACGAGCGAATCGAAGGGCGAGACGAAGACCGCGGTGTCGAGCCGCCGGGGAACGACGGTACCCCGCACGACGTAGGCGCGCTGTTTCCAGCCCTCCACGGCGACCGACAGCAATTCGCCCGCGTCCGCAAGCTCGCCGACGCGCGCACGCGCGTCCGCCAGATCGAGCCTGAAGTAGTCGCGCAGATCGGACTCGGTCGCGACGCCGAGCGCACGCGCCGCGTGCAGCACGAGCGCCCGCTGCGCATCGGCCTCCGGCGGCGTCGGGCGCGCTAGAACGTGCGCGTCGAAGACGCGCTCGGGAACGTCGTACAGGCGCTCGAAGTTGCGGCGGGCCGCCGTGGTGACCGCGCCGGACCAAAACAGGTATTCGAGCGCGATTTTCACATCGCTCCAGTCCCACCACGGCCCGCCGCCGCGCCGGTGTTCCGCGATGTCGCCGGCGGCAACGGGGCCGCGCCGCCGCACTTCATCGTGGACCCGCTGCACGAACGCCGGACGTTCGCGCGCGATGCCTGCGACTCGGCCCCACGTTCCGTCGCCGCGTTCCGCGCGCGCCATGCGCCAGCGCAGAAGCGGGTGCAGTTCCAGATCGATCAGGGACGCTTCGTGGCCCCAGTACTCGAAGACCGTGCGCCGCTTTCCGAACGAGAGCGCCTCGAGCAGAGCGCGATCGTACGGGCCGGCCCGCGAGAAGAACGGCAGGTAGTGCGAGCGCACCAGCGCGTTGACGGAATCGATCTGAACGAGGCCGAGGCGCGCGAACATGGCGCGCAACTGACGCGCGCCGGCTGCGCGCGGCCGCGCCGCGCCGAAACCTTGAGCGGCCAGCGCAACGCGTCGCGCCTCGCCGGCGCTCAGTTCGCTTTTCGTTTAACTGCGGTAGCGGAGGAAGGCCGGCACCTCGATGTCGTCCATGTTGACCGGTGCGACTTTGTCGAACTCGAGCGCACCCGTGCCGGTCATCGCGCGCGATCCGCCGAGGCGCGAACCGAACCCGGCAGCCAGCACGGTGACGCGCACCTTGCCCTGGATGTTCGGATCGATCGAGGCGCCGAAAATGATCTGTGCTTCCGAGTCGACGGCGCGGCTGATCATCTCCGCCGCTTCGTTAACCTCATACATCGAAAGATCGAGCCCGCCGGTGATGTTGAAGATGACGCCCCGCGCACCTTCGATCGTCGTTTCCAGTAGCGGCGATGCGATGGCTTTTTGCGCCGCGTCCGCGGCACGATGCTCGCCGCTGCCTTCTCCGATGCCCATCATCGCCGAGCCGGCGTCGGTCATGATGGTCTTGACGTCTGCGAAGTCGAGGTTGATCAGCCCGGGCTGCGTGATCAAGTCGGAAATGCCCTGAATGCCTTGACGCAAGATGTCGTCGGCGTAGGCGAACGCTTCCTGCAGCGGCGTACGCTTTTCGATGATTTGCAGGATGCGCTCGTTCGGAATCGTGATCAGGGTGTCGACTTTTTGCTCCAGTTCGGAAATGCCGCGCTCCGCCATCTGCATGCGTTTGTGACCCTCGAACCCGAACGGCTTGGTGACGACGGCGACCGTCAGCGCGCCCGATTCGCGAGCGAGCTCCGCGACGATGGCGGCCGCACCGGTTCCCGTACCGCCGCCCATCCCGGCCGTGATGAACACGAGATCCGATCCGTCGAGGATCATTGCCAGATCTTCGCGCGATTCTTCGGCGGCTTGGCGCCCGATGTTCGGATTCGCGCCCGCGCCCAAGCCGCGCGTTAGGCCGGTGCCGATCTGCACCGTGTTCGCCGTCTTGCAGTTGCGCAAGGCCTGCACGTCGGTGTTGATCGCAAAGAAATCGACGCCCTGCAGTCCAGCGTCGATCATGCGGTTTACGGCGTTGCAGCCGCCGCCGCCGAGTCCGACGACCTTGATCGTCGCTGCATGTTCGGGTACGAAGCGTTTCGCATCAGCCATCGTCGTCGGTTCCTCCGGAAAGAGTTGCGGTTGATCGGTCTTGCGCTGTGGGCGCATCAATTCCAAATCGAACTGAACCAGGTCCACAAGCGCGAGAATGCGCCGTGGGTTCGCGCTGTACCGTTCGGCCAACCGTCGCCGCGCGGCCCGAAGAGCACGAGGCCGACGGCCGTGGCGTACTCGGGCTGCTTCACTGCGTCCGTTAGCCCGGCGATGATGGAGGGCACACCGACCCGCACCGGCAGGCCGAAAAAATCGGCGGCCGTCGCTTCGATGCCGCGTAAGTGTGCGCCGCCGCCGGTGATCACCACTTCGCCGATGATTAAATCGCGCGCAACGTGCTCGCCGATGTTGGCTTTCGCGAGGCGAAAGATTTCAAGCAGGCGCGGAACGACGATTCCGCGCAGCTGCGCCGCGCTGACGTCGCGTGTGCTGCGCCCGTCGAGTGTTTTCACCGGGAAGGTGACGGTATCGTTCTCGTTGGGTTTCGCGACGCCCGAGCCGTACGTCCGCTTCAAATTCTCGGCCTCCGCGAACGTGGTTTTCAGACCGAGCGCGATGTCGTTGGTGAGGATGTTACCCCCGACCGGAATCGTTGCCGTGTGCACCACGCCGCCGCTCGCGTACACCGCGATGTCGGTCGTGCCGCCGCCGATGTCGAGCAGTACGACGCCGACGTGCTTTTCCTCAGGCAGCAGTGTCGAGGCGGAGGAGGCGAGCGGTTCGAAGACGATGCCGGCCGGTTCGAGTCCCGCGCGGTGCACGCACTTGAGCACGTTGGTGATGAAACTCGAGCCGCCGGTCACGATGTGCGTATCGACTTCGAGGCGGCCGCCCGACATGCCGACCGGATCGGTGACGCCGTCTTGTCCGTCGATCGTGAAGTGCCGCGGGAGCGCGTGAATGATTTGACGGTCGGCGCCGATGTTGATGATCTTCGACGCGTCGACGACGCGCCGGACATCCGCCGCGCCGACTTCGCGTTCGTCACCTGCGACGGCGACCACCGCCCGGTTGTTCGTCGAGGCCACGTGCTCGCCGGTGACGCCGACGTAGACGTGCGAGATGTGCACGCCGGCCATGCGTTCGGCCTTTTCCGTCGCCGCCTCGATCGACCGGATCGTCTCTTCCAAGTCGGTAACGACGCCTTTGCGGATGCCGGTCGACGGCGCTTCGCCGATGCCGATGATTTCGAGGCCTTCCGGCCCGCTGGAGGCGACGATCGCGCACGTTTTGGTGGTGCCGATGTCGAGGCCGGCGATGGTGTCGCCCCTAGGCATCGTCGTTCGACCTCAAGTGCACCACCATATATTGGGGGCCCAACCTGCTTTACCTACTACTGCCGGACGCAAATTGAACCACCGGCGTCGCGGGCGCACGGACGTCGATTACCTTTAACGGTCGCCCGTGGCCGGCGGCCGTTCGCACCGGCCCGATCAAGGCCGCTTTGGCGGCGAGATCATCGTCGGATCCGAGCCGCAACTCGACAGCCGCGTCGTCGGTCGCGACGAGATCGCCGAAGCGATCGCGGCCGACGCTGCGCACGCGCAAGCCGGCCTCCGATAATGTTTTGACGTCCGCGATGTAGCGCGCCAGCGTCCCGTCTTCGAGAAACGCGCCGGGCGATGCCGGGCGCGCGTCACCGCGGTCGATGCGCAAGAGTTGCTGCGAGGCGCAGCCGTCTTGCAACACGCGCTGCGCCGCATCGATTGTCTGCGTTCGCGACCCCGTGCGCACGCATGCGATCGGAGCGCGTTCCGTTACGACGATCGCGATATCGGCAGGCGGGTGATGGACGACGCGAGCGCGCGCGACGTAGGGAATCGCTTCGATGCGCGCCGCGATGCCGCGGCCGTCGAGCAGCCACGCGTTCGCGGTGCGGTCGATGCGCGCCGCCCGCAGCACGTGTGCCGCGTCAACCGCGGGACCATCGACGCGAACGGTCACCGCGTGCACGCGCAGCTGCGGCAGGGTGACGAGCACGTAGCCGCTGTAGACAAGCGCCGCGCACGCCGCGGCGCAAAAGACCCAGTACACGCGCAAGCGCGCGAGCAGCGAAGGCTTCTTGCGGCGCGGAACACCGCGCGCGCCGCCGTTCACCGCAGGGCGTACCGTTCGATCGCCTCGGCGACGCCGTCGTGCGCGACGTCCGCGACGACACCGTCGGCGCGCGCGAGCAGTTCGGGCGGTCCCGAGCCCATTGCGATGCCGATGCCGGCGGCATCCAGCAACGGAACGTCGTTCCACGAGTCTCCGACGGCGAGCGTGGCTTCCAGCGGTACGCCGGCGCGAGCCGCTACGAACGCAAGCGCGCGGCCTTTGTCGACGCCCGGATCGATCACTTCGACGAAGTCGGGATGACTGCGCGTCACGTACGCGCGCTCACCCAAATACGCGCTCAACGCACCCGTATATTCTGTCGCGCGCTCGGCGTCGTCGACGAGCACGATCTTCAACGTCGCGCGGTCGTGGAAGGCCGCCGGCAGTGACGGCACGACGATGGGCTCGACGCGCGCGAGGTCCGTGTACTTCTTCGAGAACCGGTTGATCTCGTCGACGTACAGGCGGTCGTCGGCGTAGCACTGCGCGTGAAAGTGGTCCGCCTTCGCTTTCGCAAGCACGTCATTGGTAACGTCTTGCGGCAACGTCGTCGCCTGCAGCAGCGTTCCGTCCGCCATTTCGTAGATTGCGGCGCCTTGGTAGCACACGATCGGCCCCGTAATGCCGAGTGCCGCCGCGAACGGCTTCGCGGCCGCAAACATGCGGCCGGTCACGAGCGTGATTTCGATGCCCTGCGCCCGAGCGCGTGCGACGGCGGAACAAACCGCTTTACGAACCTGAAGGTCCGCGCCGACCACGGTGCCGTCGAGATCGAGCGCGATGAGGCGGATGGCGACGGCCGGCCGGATCACGAAAGCCTGCAGTACGGCAGCAGCGCGCCGACTCCGCCCGGCCCGGCAGCGATATACTGATGGAGCGCTCCGCGGCGGAGCGCACGAGGAACACCATGAGCCGATTTTTCAGCGTTCTCGCCCTGCCCGCGTTCGTCATCGCGCCCGCGCGCGCCGGCGCTCAAACCATCCCGTCCCAGGCGCCGCAAGACGTGCACGCGACCGAGACCATTCATGGCCGCATCACCGCCGTGAACGGGCCGTTCGGCGAGGCTTTTCCGACAACGGCCTGCTGCACGAAGGTACCGTCATCAAACCCGTCGGGTTCACGCTGGCGGCCGGCATGGCGGTGACGATCGTCGGATCGAACGCCGGCTCCGCGTTCACCGCCGACGAGGTGGATACATCGTACGCGTACGACGGCCCGACACCGCCTGCGATGTACTACGGCCCGGGTTGGTGGTACCCCGGTTTTCGCTACGGGTTCGGACCGTCGTTCGGCTTGGCTTTCTTGACCGACCCCACAATCGTGCTCGTGCGCCGCCCGTTCGTTCACCATCATCCCTTCGGCCATCCGTTCGCGCGCCGTTTCATCCTCGCGCGTCCGCACGTCGCGGGCGTGACCGCTCGTCCTGCCGTCCGCACCGCGGCACACGCATGCCACGGCGGCCGCCGCTAGGGCGCTTCACTCGGCGCGCATCAAAGCGGTGCGCGCGTGCGCCGGAAGTCCCTCGAACTCGGCGAGCGCCGCGATGACTGCGCGATCTCGAGCCATGCGCTCGCGACTGTTCTCAACCAGCGACATCGTGCGAAAGTAATCGGCTGTTCGCAGGCCCGACGAGAAGCGCGCCGCGCCTGAAGTGGGCAGCACGTGATTGCTCCCGGCGATGTAGTCGCCCGCGGCAACCGGCGTGTCGGCGCCGACGAAGACGGCACCGGCCCGCCGGACGCGGCGCACGAGCTCGTACGGCGCGGCCATCTGCAGCGACAAGTGCTCGGGCGCAAAGCGCTCGATGACATCGAGAACGTCGTCATCGCTGCGTGCGTGGATGAGGTACGTCCGTTCGCGCAGCACGCGCTCGACGATCTCGCCGCGGCCAGTTTCCCGCACGAACGGTCCATCGAGCAGCGCGGCGACGGCGCCGAGAATCGCGCGGTCGCGCGACACCGCGGCGACACGCGCGAGCGGATCGTGCTCGGCCTGCGCGACGAGTTCGCCCGCAACGAAGCGCGGATTCGCCGTCGCGTCGGCGACGACGAGCACTTCGGACGGGCCGGCCAAACCGTCGATTCCGCAGATTCCGAAGACTTGGCGCTTCGCTTCCGTCACGTACACGTTTCCGGGTCCGACGATTTTATCGACGGGCGCGATCGTCTGCGTTCCGTATGCCAGCGCGGCAATCGCCTGTGCGCCGCCGGCCGCGTAGAGTTCGTCGACGCCGCACAGGCTGCACGCATACAAAATCGCCGCGTTGACGGAACCGTCGCGCGCGGGCGGCGTCGCCACGACGGTGCGCTCGACCCCGGCTACCTTGGCCGGTACGACGGTCATCAACACCGACGACGGCAACACCGCCGTGCCGCCGGGAACGTACGCCCCGGCGCTCGCGAGCGGGCGATACAGCAACTGCTGCAACGTTCCGTCGAGCGTGTGGTACGACACGTCCGCCGGAAGCTGCCGGGCGTGGAACTCTTCTATGCGCTCGCGTGCGATCTCGAGCCCGGCCGCGATGCGCTCCGGGACGAGCGTGCGCGCGTGTTTTCGGGCCGGGACGTTCACGCGCAAACGCGCACGCTCGAACTGCGGATCGTCGAAACGCCGGGTGTATTCGACCAGCGCGTCGTCGCCGCGCGCGCGCACATCCGCGAGGATCGTCGCGACGCGCTCGCGCACGTCGAGCGGCGCGTCCCATCCGCCCGCGTACAGGCCGTGCAGCGCGTCGCGGTCCGTGGCCTCGATGATGGTCGTGCGGCGCGTATCATCCTGCATCGGACGAAATCTCCCACGGTACGCTCTCCAGAAGGCGCTTCGTCACCGGACGTTTCCCCCGCACGATGCGCTCGCGCAGCGCGCGCATGACCCCCGGGCTTTCGCAGCCGGCAGCGAAGCTGCGCGCGGATTGTTCATCGGCGAACGCGACGAAGTACGACGTGTCGCCGAACACGACGGGACGGCCGCCGGCCGGACCGTACACGCGAAAACGTGGTTCGGCATACAATCCGGCGACCGCGACCTTCCAGGGCGCGAACGAATACGGCCCCACACCAAAAACGGCAAACGGCGGCGCGCTGCGATAGATCGACGACTTGCGCGCGGCGAGTCGCGCTCGATGTGCGTGCAGATACGCGTGCAGCTTCGGCGCGCGCTCGCGCAAGGGCGCCGTCGGTGCGCCGAGCCGCTGCTGCGGCACGATGAGCGCCGTCGGCTCGTCGGCGCCCGCGTGCACGGCGCGCGCTTTACGCAAGGGGAAAACGTATTCGCCTTCGACCTCGACGGCGGCGCCGTAGCCGTTGCGCCATCCGTCGCGGTCACGGCGCAGCTCGAAGACCGCGGCCGCATCGTGCTTGATGCCCTGCCGCCAAACGGCACGCGACGGCGGCGCGGCGCAAGCCGCCGCGCCGGCAATGACGGCTGCCTCGCAGCCGAAATCCGCGCGAACGCCGACGAACGCGGGCGAACGGGGACCCGTCCGCAGGAGCAGCGCGCAGGCGTCGACGGCCGCGCCGAACCACCGGCGTGCATCGATCCGGACAATCTCCGCCCAGGCGAACCCAACGCCGAGCGCGGGCGCGGCGGCAAGCACCTTGCGCGCAACCGATTCCTTGAGCAGCAGCGCGGCCGCGAACGGCGCGGACCCGAGTTCCGCGAGCATCTTGAGTGTGAGGAATTCGGCGACGTCGAAATTCGCGGCGCCGGTGCGTGCCGCTAGACCCTCCAGGCCCAGCGGATTCGTGCGCGGCGGCTGCGGAGCGCCGGCGTCGGCGCGCCCCAGCGCCGCGGCCGTCACCCAGGGCGGGTTTCCGACCACCGCGAGCAGGCCGTCGCCGCGCCATGGGAGCGCCGCGAAATCCACGCGGTACGCGTCGGCGAAGCGCACGCCGATTCGCGCATCGGCACGCCGCAGCCGGCGCAAATCGGATGCAAAACGCGCTTTCTGGATTTCGACGCCGAGAAGTTCGCGCGTTTCTGGAAATGCGTCCGCAGCGGCCGCCAGGAACGCGCCGCTGCCGCACGTCGGTTCGAGAACGCGTGCGGGCACGACACCGCGTTCACGCAGCGCGCGCACGACCGCTGCTGCGAGCAGTGGCGGTGTCTGAAAGTCGCCGAGCGCGTTCAGGTGGCGGCCGGCTGGGCGTCGAGCCGCCGCAGCACATCGACGATGAGGTCGTATTTGGCACGAAAGCGCACGGGGTTGACGACGAAACGCGCGGTGCTCTCCGCGATGTCGTCGACGATGGCGAGGTCGTGCTCGCGCAGCGTTTTTCCGGTTGCCACGAGGTCCACGATCGCATCCGCCAAGCCGACCACGGGACTCAGTTCAACCGAACCATGCAGCGGAATGATCTCCACCGGCAGGTCGCGCTCCGCAAAATACGTTTCGGCGGAGCGCGCGAACTTCGTCGCGACGCGCAAGAACGTCGGGAACGGCGCGCCTTCGTGATAACGGTCGATACGGCGCGCCGCAACGACCAGGCGGCAGTAGCCGAATTCCAGATCGGCCAGCTCGCTCACCGTGCGATCCGTCTCCCACAGCACGTCTTTGCCGACGATCCCGCAATCAGCCGCACCGAATTCCACGTACGCGGGCACATCGGTCGGCCGCAAGAGCAAAAGTTCCGTACGACCGTCTGCGGTGAGCACGCTCAAACGGCGTCCGGGATCGGCCGGAACGTCGATGCCGGCCTGACGCAAGCGGGCCGCCGCGCCCGTGTAGAGCGCGCCTTTCGGCAGCGCGATCACCAAACGGTCCGTCATTTCGCGTCCCATTTGGCGGCGTTGGTTTGCACGGGCAGCCGGTCGTCGGGCGCCGGCGTGACGCGTATTTCGCGCACGCGTCCGTTGGTCGCGATGACGATGCGCGGGATATTGTGTGCGCGGGCGTCGTCGATGAGCGCGCGCTCGTCACGGTCACCGCCCGCGAAGCGCACGATATTCCCCGCGGCGCGCTCGCGCGCGGCAACGATGTCGGAGCCGCTGACCAAAACATCGATGCGATGACGCCGCCGCACGACGTGTTTACCGCGGCGCTCCAGTGCGATCAGCAGGCGTTCAACGCCGGCCGTCCAGCCGACGGCCGGCACGTCGTAGCCGAAGCGCGGCAGCAGCGAATCGTAGCGCCCGCCGCCGCAGAGTGAGAAGCCGATCTCCGGCACGTACCCCTCGAAAATGAATCCCGTGTAATACTCGAGGTCGCGCAGCAAGGCGAAATCAACGCGAATGCGCTCGGCGTAGCCGAGATCGGCGGCGCGGCGCAACAGAGCGGCGAGCCGCTCGACCGCCGCCAGCGACGCGGGAGTGCGGCACACCGCTCGCGCACGTTCGAGGACTTCCGCGCCGCCGCGCGTCATCGCGAACTCGACGAGTACCGGCCGTCCGAGCCCGCGCAGCGCGACGATGTTCCGGTCCTTCATCAACGCCTTGGCACGCAGCGCCGCTTCGGCGTCGAGCCCGGCGCCGTCCAAAATGCCGTCGACGATCGACGCGTCGTTCACGTCGAAGCGCGCATCCCGCAATCCGATCTCATCGATCGTCTCGACGGCCATGAACAGCGTTTCCGCGTCCGCGTCGATGCCGGCGGACCCGATCAATTCGACACCGGCCTGCGTGAGCTCGCGCAGCCGGCCCTCCTGCGGCTGATCGTAGTAACGGTAAACCGGCGTGATGTACGACAGCCGCAGCGGCAACGGCGCTTCGCGCATGCGCGTGGAGACGAGCCGCGCGATCGGGGTCGTCATCTCCGGGCGCAGGGCTAGCGCCGTCGCGCGCCTGTCGGCGAACCGGTACGCCTGCTCCGTAAGTTCGTGTCCCAAACCTTTTTCGAGCACGTCGAAGCGCTCGAAGGTCGGAGTCTGAACTTCCTCATACGCCCACCGGCCGAACACGGCGCGGATGACGAGCTCCAAGTCGCGCTTGCGCGCGAGCTCGTGCGGCAGCCAGTCGCGAACGCCGGCGGGCAGCCTCATGTACCAATCCGCCGCGCGGATACGCCACGCACGCCGGCAAGCATTACGGCGGGCCCTGGCGGACGTTCGCGTCCCCGACGATCGTCGCGAGCCGAACGCGCATGTCGGGTGCCGCCGCAACGCTTTTCACCAGCGATTCGCCGTTCACGTGAATGACGAGCGGAACAGTCCCCGGCCATTCCGATATCAGGTTGGCGATGCCGTCGATGTGGTCGCGACGCGACACGAGGACATGCCAGCCGTGCACTTTGCTCTCGATCGCGCGCTCGTAGCGAATGACGTCGTTCGCGGTGACGCTCGACTCGAGCGGCGCTTCTTCGCCCGGCGTCGACCCGCGGCGTTCGCGTAAGCGCAACCGCCCGTTGACGATGAGAATGGCGTCCTCGACGAAGGCGGCGTGCAGCGCGGCGTACTGCTTTGGAAAAACGACGACTTCGATCGCACCCGTGATGTCTTCGAGCGTTGCGATCAGCATTTGCGATTGCGCTTTCGTCATCGTGCGCCGCACGGCGGTTACCAATCCCGCAATGCGCACCGCCGCATCGTCCTCCATCGCGCGCAATTCTTTGACGCGGACAGCGCCGCCGCGCACGAGTGCGTCGGCGACGTCGGCGAGCGGGTGGCCGGAGACGAAGATTCCCAGTGTTTCCTTTTCCCAGCCTAGCGCTTCGAGCGTGGACGGCGGCGCGACGGGGCGGAGAACCGGCGCGAATGCGGGCGCCGCATCGGTCACTTCGCCGAAGAGGGAGTACTGGCCGAGCTCGCGGTCGCGTGCGGCGCGAGTCGCGCCTTCCAGCGCGCCATCCAATGCGTCCAGCAGCTGCGCGCGGTTGCCGGGCAGCGTGTCGAATGCCCCGCATTTGGTAAGTGCTTCGTAAACTTTTCGGTTCGCGGCCCGCGGATCGACGCGCCGGACGCAATCGAAGAAGTCCGCAAACTTCCCTTCAGCGCGGCGTGCGCCGAGAATCGCTTGGACCGCGGCCTCGCCGACCCCTTTGACCGCGCCCAAACCGAAACGGATTTGACCGCCGGCCACCGCGAAGTTGACCAGCGATTCGTTGATGTCCGGGGGCAGCACCGCAACGCCGAGCTTTTTTGCTTCATCGATGTATTCGACCAGCTTGTCGGTGCGGTCTTTCACGGACGTCATCAGCGCCGCGAAGTACGCGACCGGATGATTTGCCTTCAGATATGCGGTTTGGTACGCGATCCACCCGTACGCCGCGGCGTGCGATTTGTTGAAACCGTACCCGGCGAACGGTTCGATGAACGCAAAGATGTCCTCGGCGAGCTTCTTGTCGATACCGCTCGTGGCCGCCGCACCGGCGATGAACTTCTCGCGATAAAGCGGGACCTTGTCCTTTTGCTTCTTGCCCATGACCTTGCGGAGTTCGTCCGCTTGGCCCATCGAGAAACCGGCGACGTCGCGCGCGATGCGCATCACCGATTCCTGATACAGCGCGATTCCGTGCGTATCGGCGAGAATCGCTTCGAGCTTCGGGTGCAAGTACGTCGGCTGCGAGCGCCCGTGCTTGTTCGAGATGTACTGCGGGATCCACTCCATCGGGCCCGGCCGGTACAGGGCGACGAGCGCGATGATATCGTCGAGGCACGACGGCTTCAGCTCCGTACAGACGCGCCGCATGCCCTCGGATTCCAACTGGAAGACGCCCAAGGTATCGCCGCGGCCAAGCATCTCGTACGTGCGCGCCTCGTCGTCGGGTATGCGCGCAAGATCGAAGGCTGCATCGGTCGTACGGCGGATTTCGTCGGCCGCCGCCTTCATCACGGTGAGGTTGCGCAAGCCGAGAAAATCCATCTTCAACAGTCCGACGCGCTCCACGTTGCTCATCTCGTACTGCGTATTGATGTCGCCGTCGCCGATCTTCACGAGCGGCACGTGCTCGACCAGTGGATTCTTGGAGATGACGACGCCCGCCGCGTGCGTCGAGGCGTGGCGTGCGAGACCTTCAATCGAATTCGCGGTGTCGAGCAGCCGCCGGATCTCCGGATTGCCGTCGTAGAGATTCTTCAGCTCGCCGATCGTCTGGAGCGCCGCCTTGATCGACAAACCGCCCGGGCCGGAGGGCACCAGCTTGGCGACGCGGTCGACGTCGGGCAGCGGTACGCCGAGTGCGCGCCCGGCATCGCGAATCGCGGCGCGAGCGGCCATCGTTCCGAACGTGACGATTTGCGCGACGTGGTCTTTGCCGTACTTGTCGCTGACGTACGCGATCACTTCGTCCCGCCGCTCCACGCAGAAGTCCGTGTCGATGTCGGGCATCGAGATGCGTTCTGGGTTGAGGAAGCGCTCGAAAATGAGCTTGAATTTGATCGGATCGAGATCCGTGATCTGCAAACAGTATGCAACGAGCGAACCGACAGCCGACCCGCGCCCGGGGCCGACCGGGATGTCGCGGTCGCGCGCATACTTGATGAAATCCCACACGATGAGAAAGTAGGACGAAAACCCCATCGAGATGATGACGTCGAGTTCGTAGGTCAAGCGCTCGCGCAGCTCGGCATCCGTTTTCGAGCGCTCCTCGCCGTAGCGCGCGATCAGGCCGGCCTCGCACACCAGCCGCAGGTAGTCGTCCGCGGACATCTCGACGAGCCGGTCTGAAGCGCTCGTCTCCGCCGCGCCGGACCCGGCGAGCACGCCGGCGACATCGTCCGCAGGGGTCTTGGGAACGGGGTAGTCCGGCAGATAGAACACTTTGTCGGGAATCGTGATGTCGATGCGCTTCACGATCTCGAGCGTGTTGTCGCACGCCTCGGGAAGGTCGGCGAAGAGCTCCCGCATCTCCGTCGCAGACTTCACGTAGAACTCGTCGGAAAAGAATTTCATGCGGTTGGTGTCCTGCACCGTTTTGCCGGTACCGATGCAGAGAAGGACGTCGTGCGCCTGTGCGTCGCTGCGCGCCAGGTAGTGTGAATCGTTCGTCGCGACCAGCGGCAGGGCGAGCTCGCGCGCGATCGCGATCAGCCCCGTGTTGATGACCTCTTCTTCGGGCATCCCGTGACGCATGATTTCGATGTAGAAGCGGTCGCCGAAGATGTCGGCAAACGCTTTGGCGTTCTTCGTCGCCGTGGCGCGGTCGTTCTTGAGCAGCGGCGCTGAGACGAGGCTCGACATGCAGCCCGACAGAACGATGAGGCCCGCGTTATGCTTTTCGAGCAGATCCAGATCGATGCGCGGCTTGTAGTAATAGCCTTCCAGGAACCCTTTGGAAATGAGCGCCGTCAGATTCTTGTAGCCTTCGTCGCTCGCCGCGAGGAGCGTGACGTGCGCCTCGTCGCGCGCGGTGCGGTCAAAGCGACCGCGCGGCGCGATGTACGCCTCGCATCCGATGATCGGCGTCAGCGCGAAATTGCGCGCCGTGTCGTAAAAGTCCACCGCACCGAACATGACGCCGTGATCGGTGAGCGCGATGCCGGGAGCGCCTTCGTCGGCCGAGCGGCGGCAAAGGTCCTCAACGCGACACGCACCGTCCAGCAGCGAATACTCGCTGTGGACGTGCAGATGGACGAAGGAATTCACGTAGCGAATCTATCCTGTGGACGGGTTGTTGCAAGACTACCATAGGAACGCCCGTCGGCCCCTCCGAACCGGCCAACGAACAGTTCGGCTGAGGAGTTGCCCGTTTTGCCAGGGTCCAGCGAGGCCGCGTGGGACGAATTGGGTGTCCTCCGAGCGGAGATCGTCGACTTACGCCGCCGCATCCAGTTGCTCGAAGCCGAACGCGATGAGTATGCGCAGCACAACGCGGAACTTTTCGTGTTGCAGCAAGTCCTGTCGACGATGAACTCAACGCTCGAGATCGACGACATCTTGTCGACGGTTCTGCGCGGGATTACCGAGGCGCTCCGGTTCGGGCGTGTGGTGCTCTTCGACGTCGTAAACGGAATCGCATCGCGGCGGCTCGAAACCGACGCGCTCGGCGGCGTCGTCGCATCGCCCAATCCCCACGACCTCGCGGTTACGCCGACGTTTGCCGCGATGATCGCGGGGACGTCGGATTTTGCGCTCGGCACCGCCGAGGATCCGGAAAATCCGCTCGCCGACGGCCGCGGAACGTACTGTATGCTGCCGCTGATTAGCCGCAACGCGGTGCGCGGCATCCTCTATGTTGACGAACCGCCGGTCGCGCGCATCACCGAGGCGCAGTTGCGCGTGCTGCTCGACTTCGCCGCGCAAGCGGCCATCGCGATCGAAAACGCGCGCCTGCACGGCGAGACGAGGCGACTGCTCGAGGAGACGCAGCGGCTGGCGTCGACCGACCCGCTGACGGCTTTGTACAATCGCCGCGCGCTGAGCGATCTGCTCGAGCGCGAACTCAGCAACGCCGAACGCTACGAGGCGCCGCTCGCTTTTTTGATTCTCGACCTCGACGACCTCAAGCGGATCAACGACACACGCGGCCACGCGGCGGGCGACGAAGCGCTCAAAAACTTCGCAAACGTCCTCCGCGCCACCGCGCGCAAAGGCGACATCCTGGCGCGCTATGCGGGCGACGAGTTCGTCATCGCCATGTCGCAGACCGATCGTGATGCGGCCGAACAGGCGCTGCGCCGCATCTTCGAGACGTTCCGTGCCGCGGGCGTCGCTTGCTCGGTGGGCGTCGCGATGTTTCCTTACGACGGCAGCGATGCGGCGGCGCTCTTCGCGGCCGCCGACCATGCGCTGTACGAGGCGAAGCAGCGCGGCAAAGACACGTACGTCTTCTCGGCCGGCGGCCGGCGCGGCGGCAACCAAAATCCGCACGTCTCATGAGACCGCGCAAAAATCCTGCGACGAAGGTAATCCCCGAACGCCCGCCCACGATGTAGACTTACAGGACACCGCCTTCCCGGCGATCCGCGAAGCGCATGTTACCCACGCCACCGTCCCGATCACCGCACGAGGTCAAGCAACCGAAACTTCCGGGCGCCCACGGGGACCCGCGCCTTTAAGCACTCAACGTTTACGGGCCCGACAGTCCGGGGCCCCAGCCGGCAAGCCGGCTGGGGGGCGCGGAGGCCGGGCCGGAGCGCCTTTCAACTTGATCAAGCACGACATAGTCGTCATCGGCGGCGGTCTCGCCGGCATGCGAGCCGCGGTCGAGGCCGCGGAGCGCGGCGCCGATGTCGCCATCGTCTCGAAGATGCACCCCGTCCGCAGTCATTCCGGTGCGGCGCAGGGCGGCATCAATGCGGCGCTCGGCAACCGCGAGGACGATTCCGTCGACGCCCACGCCTTCGACTGCGTCAAAGGCTCGGATTATCTCGGTGACCAGGACGCAATCGAAGCGATGGCCGCCGATGCGCCCAAACAGATCGTGTGGCTGGAGCATCGCGGTTGCATTTTCTCGCGCATGCCCGACGGCCGCATCGCGCAGCGCCCCTTCGGGGGCGCCGGTTCGCCGCGCACGTGTTATTCGGCCGACGTCACCGGACTGGTCATCCTGCACACGCTGTGGGAGCAGCTCGAGCGCTTCCAGGTCAAGGTGTACGAGGAATACTTCGCGACCGCGCTCTGCGTCGAGGACGGTGTCGGCGCCGGCGTGGTCGCGTACAACATGCGCACGGGCGAATTAGAACTCGTTACCGCAAAAGCCACCATCTTCGCGACGGGCGGTCTTGGCCGCGTCTACGCGAAGACGACGAACGGCTACGCGTCGACCGGCGACGGCATGGGCATCGCCTACCGCGCCGGGATTCCGCTGATGGACATGGAGTTCGTTCAGTTCCATCCGACGTCGCTCAAAGAAAACGGCGTTCTGCTCTCCGAGGCGGCGCGCGGCGAAGGCGCGTACTTGTTGAATAAAGACGGCGAGCGGTTCATGTTCAAATATGCGCCGAACAAAGGCGAGCTCGCATCGCGGGACGTGGTGTCGCGCGCGGAATGGACGGAAATTCTGGAAGGCCGCGGCATCGAGGGGTGCGTGCTGCTGGACTTGCGGCACCTCGGCCGCGAAAAAATCCTCGAACGCCTGCCGCAGATCCGCGAGCTCGCGCTCGATGCAACCGGCAAGGACGCGATCGACACGCCGATTCCGATCCTGCCGGGCATGCATTACGCGATGGGCGGCATCGAAACCGATAAATTCGGCGCGACCCGCATTGCGGGCGTCTACGCGGCCGGAGAATGCGCGTGCGTCAGCGTGCACGGCGCGAACCGCCTGGGCGGAAATTCGCTGCTCGAGACGATCGTCTTCGGTCACCGGTCCGCCGAACACGCCGCGAATTACATCAAGTCGGTCGACACAGTGCGCCCGTCCGAGCGCACGCTGGGCGCGGAACAAGACCGCATCAATGAAATCTTGAACCGCTCGGCCGGCCAGCGGCACGCGCATCCGCAAGGCGCTCAATGCCGCGATGAGCGACCATGCCTTCATTTTCCGCAACGAAGCGGAGCTGACCGCGGGGATGAACGCGCTGCGCGAGGTGCGCGAAGCCGCCGCCGCGATGACGGTCCAAGACAAATCGAAGACGTTCAACACCGACCTCGTCGGCTTGCTGGAAACGGAGTTCCTCGTCGACATCGCGCAGCCGATCATGCTCGGCGCCCTAAACCGCACAGAATCGCGCGGCGCGCAATCGCGCACCGACTTTCCGGAGCGCGACGATGAAAACTGGCTCAAGCACTCGCTGATGCACTTCCGCGGCAAGACCAGCGACCCGGAGTCCGACTACTCGCGCAAAGTGACCTTCACCAAATACGAACCGCAGGTCAGGACGTACTAGCATGTTTACGCTCGACATTTATCGCTACGACGACAAGCAAGACGCGGTGCCGCGCCGCGACCGCATCGAACTCGACATTCCAACGAGCGTGACCGTGCTCGACGCGCTCGAGTACGCAAAGGCCGAAATCGACGGCTCCATCTCGTTCCGGCGCTCGTGCCGCTCCGCGATCTGCGGTTCGTGCTCGATGAACATCAACGGCACGACCGGCTTGGCGTGCAAAACGCCGGTTTCGCAGGTGCTCAAGAGCGACAATTCCGTGTCCGTGGATCCGATGCCGAATTTTCAGCCGATGAAAGATCTCGTCGTGCACATGGATCCGTTTTGGGATCGCTACACGCGCCTCAAGCCGTATCTGCAGCCCGCGGACAAAGACTCCGATCACGAACGCGAGCGCCGTGTTTCGCCGGAAGACATGAAGAAGCTCGTCGCCGTCGCGAACTGCGTGATGTGCGCCACGTGCTATGCGCTGTGCCCGGTCGTTTCCGTCGATCCGGCCTTTGCCGGGCCGGCCGCCATCGCGTATGCCTACCGGTTCATCGAAGACGTCCGTGATTCCAAGCGCAAGGAACGCGCCGCGCAGATCAGCGACGACTACCTGTGGCTGTGCGCGCACTGCTATGCGTGTTCGTATTGTCCCAAGCACGTCGATCCGCACGACGACATCATCGCCGTCAAACGCGCGACGATCGAGGAGGGTCTCACCGACCATCCCGGGCCGCGTCACGCGCTCGTCGTGGCGAAGACGATCAAACAGACCGGCATGCTGCACGAGACGGAAGTCATTCAAGGCACCGTCGGCCGTTTCAATATCAAAGGCCTGATCAAGGTCGCGCCGCTCGGCATTCGCATGGCGCTGGCAGGCAAGATGCCGCCGCTCTTTCTCAAACCCGTTCCGAAGGTCGACGAGATCCGTACGATTTTTGAAACTTTGGAGGCTCCGTCACTTTAATGGCCATCGCTATGGAACAACCGGCGCTTCGCCGTCAGTCCAAGTCCGCGCAGACGCGCAAATATGGCTTCTTCCCCGGGTGCGTCGCAAAGGAGTCGTGCAAGGAGCTCTTCAACTCGACGATGCTGCTCGCCGAAAAACTCGGCATCGAACTCGTCGAGCTCACCGCGGCCTCCTGCTGCGGCGCCTCAGTGCTCAACGACACCAATCGCGACGTCGCCCGGGTGCTCAATGCCCGAACCTACGCGCAAGCCGAAGCTTTGGGACTCGACGACGTAATTACGATCTGCTCCACCTGCACCGGACACATGCGCGCAGCGAACAAAGAGCTGCTCGAGTCGGAGGCCCACATGGGTCAAGCCAACGCGATTCTCGGTAAGTTCGGAGCCAAGTACGAGGGCACGGTGATGGTCCGGCATTTGCTGTGGCTCTTGATCGACGATATCGGCCTCGACACCCTAAAGTCGATGGTCGTGCGGCCGCTCAACGGTCTGAAGGTCGCCCCGTTCTACGGTTGCCACATCATTCGCCCGGAATCAGTGAACGGCTGGGAATCCGCACGCAACCCGCATTCCCTCGAAGACATCATTACGGTGCTGGGCGGTGAAGCCGTCGACTACGCGGGCAAGACGCGCTGCTGCGGCTTCCACGTGCAACTCGAAAAGGATGGAATCGCGGCGAACATGGTCGGCCAAAACATGCGCATGGCGAAGGACAAAGGCGCCGAGGCCGTGTTGACGCCCTGTCCGCTCTGTCATCTCGCACTCGACGGCTATCAAGCGGACTCCGCGGCGCGTTGGGGGCGCACCGATCTGCCGACATTCCATCTGCCGCAGCTCGTCGGCCTCGCCCTCGGCATCGATCCGTCGGTGCTCGGTATGAACAAACACATCATCAGGCCCGGCCTGGTTCTTCAGGCGCACGATCTGGCACCCGCGCACGTCGCGTAGACGCGCGACGTCGGCCGATCGTTGAAGTCGATCCGAGCGCGGCTGATGCGTACCATCGCCGCGTTCGTTCTTGCGGGCGTTCTCGTATTCGCCGCCCCGGCGGCGCACGGCCGTGCCGCGGACGGCGCGGCGACGCACGGCGGATTCCTCGCCGACGGCGCGCGCTATCTCATCGATATTCCGCCGGCGTGGAACGGGACGCTGCTCTTGTACAGTCACGGGTACATCACGCGCGGGACGGAATCAGGCGTAACCGACGCGCCCGACGCGCGCACGAAAGACTGGCTTCTGCAGCATGGCTTTGCGCTCGCCGCATCGTCATACGCCGCGCAGGGCTGGGCGGTCGCCGAGGCGCTCGCGGATCAGATCGACGTTCTGGACCGCTTCGATCAGTTGAGCGATTCGCGCCCGCGCCGAACGATCGCGTGGGGGCACTCGATGGGCGGCTTGATTTCCGCCGCGCTCGTCGAGCACAACCCGGCGCGCTTTTCCGGCGCGCTCCCGATGTGCGGCGTACTTGCCGGCACCGCCCCGTTTTTATCGACTCGTCTCGACTTGCTGTATGCGTTCACGACCTTGCTTGCGCCGGAGGCAGCGCTGCCGGTTGCGCGTATCGCCGACCCACAAGCCGCCGGAAACGTCGCGCTCGATCTCCTCGAACGCGCACAGACCACGCCGGCGGGACGCGCGCGCATCGCGCTCGCCGCCACGCTCGCCGGTATTCCGGAATGGTATGGCCGAGCCGCGCCGGAGCCTGCCGCCGGCGATCTCGACGCGCGCGAGCTGGCGCAATATTACTGGTTGAAAACGGTCGGTGTGTCCGTCTTTTCGTTCGACATCGCCGCGGAACTGGAAATGCGCGCCGGCGGACTGCCGTTCACGAACGCGGGCGTCGATTATGCGCAGATCTTCGAGCGCGCGCCGGGACGCGCTTCCGTGCGCGCGCAGTATGCACGCGCCGGACTCAACCTAGCAAGCGATCTTCGTGCGCTCGCCGCCGGCAGTCGCATCGACGCAACCGACGCCGCGGCGCGCTACGCGCATCGCTTCGCCGACTTGAGCGGCCGCGTGACCGTTCCGGTGTTGACGATGCACACCGTCGGTGACGGCCTCGTACCCGCTGATAACGAGACGGCGTACGCGGCGGCCGCGGCCGCCGCCGGCAGCGCCGCATACGTGCGGGAGCTGTTCGTTCATCGGTCGAGTCACTGCGGCTTCACGCCGGCGGAAACCCTTGCCGCATTGCAAGCGCTGCTCGCGCGCATCGACGGCGGCCGTTGGGACGCGCGCCAGTCGCCGGCGCGCCTGAACGACGCGGCCGCTGCATTCGGACCGGACTTGAACCGGTTCGGCGGGCAAAGCGGCGGCAGCGCAACGACTCCGCCGGCGTTTATTCCGTTCGATCCGCCGCCGTTTACGCGCTAACGGTTCCGCGCTTCTTCGCGAAAGCCGCCCCAGTAGATGAGCCCGACCAGTGCGACGGTGAGAATCACGAGAAAGATCGGCACGGCGTACACGCAAAGTCTCCTTTGCATTGCCGCTTACCCGTGACGGACGGCGACGCCTTCGCGGGCCAACGCCTCTTCGTCGCGATCGCGCTCGCCGGCGACACCCGAGCGGCGCTCGCGGTCGCGGCAGACATGCTCGCGGCAGCCGGTGTGCGCGCCCGCCGCGTGCCCTGCGAAAATTATCACGCGACGGTCGCGTTTCTCGGCGCGGTGTCCGGCGAGCGGCTGGACCCCATCGCCGCGCGCCTCCGCGATGCCGCGGCGCATTGCGGCGCGTTCGCGCTCCCGGTCGACCGCATCGGCGGTTTTCCAAACGATGCGCGTGCGCGGGTCGTGTGGGCGGGAACGTCGACGCCGTCGCCACTGTTCGCCGCGTTGTGCGCCGGCGTGCGCGCGCGTCTGACGCCGCTCGGTTTCGCCTTTGCGCAGGACGCGGCGTTCCACGTCACCTTGTTCCGCGCGAAGCAGCCGCAGCGGATTCCCGCCGTCGCACCGCCGCCGGCAGTTTGCATGAGCGTCGATGCCTTGACGCTGTTCGCGTCGCACGGCGGCGCGCGCGGCGTCCGTTACGTCGCCTTGGAAACGTTTGCGCTCGCCCAACTGCGGTAGTACTCCACGTCTTCGACCGGCGCGGCCGTCTCCGCGATGCGCAGCGGAGTAAAACAATCCACCGCAAAGGCCAGCTCGTCGGTTGCGGGTTTGCCGAGCGATGCTTCAACCGCACCCGGCTGCGGGCCGTGCGGCGCACCCGCGGCGTGCAGCGTGACGGAACGCATCTCAATTCCGCGCCGGCTCATAAAGTTGCCGCTCGCATAATAGATGACTTCATCGCAGTCGACGCTCGAGTGATTGTAGGGCGCCGGAATCGACAGCGGGTGATAGTCGAAGAGGCGCGGCGCAAACAGAATGAACGCCGCGCCGGGCGCCTCGAAGATCTGATGGGACGAAGGCGGCTGGTGCAGCTTGCCCGTGACGGGCGCGAATTCGTCCGCATTGAAGGCGTACGGGTAGCAGTATCCGTCCCAGCCCACCACATCGAAGGGATGATGCTCGAGGACGTACAGCGCAGCGCGGCCGCGCGCGTTGATGCGAACCTCGAATTCGCCGCGCTCGTCGACGGGCTCGCTCAAGACGGGCACGCGGAAGTCGCGTTCGTAGTACGGTGCGTGCTCCGCCAACTGGCCGAATTCGTTGCGAAACTTTTTCGGAATGGTGACGGCGCCGGAGGATTCACAGACGAGCAAATGCGTCGGTGCCGCCGGCTGCAGGCGATACGTCGTGCCCATGGGCACGATAAGGTAATCGTGCGCGCGGTACGCCACCTCGCCAAAAGTTGATTCGAGCACGCCGGCGCCACTCTGCACGAAGAGGCATTCATCGCCGCCCGCGTTGCGGTAGAAGTAGTCCATCGGCGCCTCCACGAGCGCCGTCGACAGCACGATGTCGTCGTTGCCCGCGAGTGGTACGCGCGCGTCGATGGCATCGCCGCTGCGCGTCCGGCGCCCCGTGAACCAATGCCGATTTTTCAGCGGGTCGTTCGGCAGAAAGGGGACCGTGGCACGTTGCCAGGGCCGCACGGCGAGCGTCGCCGTCGGTGCGTGGACGTGATACGCCAGCGAATAAACGCTGTCGAAACCCTTGGTGGAAATGAGCTCTTCAGCGTAGAGCGCTCCGCCTGGAGCCCGGAACTGCGTGTGCCGTTTCGGCGGCAGCGTTCCTTGGCGCGCGTAAAATGCCATGAGTGGGGTGTTCCCGCCGCGGGCGGCGGGCCACTCCCGACGGGCCGGTGCCGGCGGTCCGGCGTTATTGCGAGATGATCATCTGCGACGTGCTGTTCATTGCGAGCGTGAAGCTCGGTAAGAGCGGAACGAGGAACGTGAACGGATACGAGACCTGAACCGCGACCAGGCAGCCGGCGCTGGTGAACGGCGCGCCGCGGCAACCGGCGGTGTTCGACCAGGTCGTCGTTACCGTCAAGGCGTTGGGATCGATTCCCGGCGCCTGCGTGCGCACGAAGGTCTGGATGGCGGTGGCGTCCGCCGGGCAGTCGGTGGCGGTGCAATCCGATCCGTGCACGATCGCGTACCGGCTGCCGAGCCGAGCGGCGTTCGAGACGAGGTGGTACGTGTACAGCGCGCGCCCGAAATCGACGATGCCGAAAATCAGCGTTAAAACGATGGTGCTCGCGATGCCGAATTCGACCAGCGCGCTGCCGCGCTCGCCAACGGAAATGTCCAGGATGATTGCCGCGTCGAAAATCGCCATCGGCGGACGCGATATCTACT